>PCUR01000060.1 GCA_002771035.1 Candidatus Gracilibacteria bacterium CG12_big_fil_rev_8_21_14_0_65_38_15
TTATTTTAGCCACACACTATTTTCTATTATGCCTAAACTCTCATAAGTTCTTATTGTTTATTGAAAATACTGTATTTCAAGATATCGAAAAGCTGGGAACGGTTTTCTTGAAAATCGATATTCTGTTTACTTTTTCCGACAGTACTGGAAGCAATAAAGGATCGTTCTGGAAGTGTAAATCCATCAGAACCAGAAATATGATAGGTAATAGGATTATCGGAAATATTGGAAAGAATGAGATAGTTGTTTTCATAAGTTGCAAGAAAATGATCAATCATCTGCGTATTTGCTGTCATAAGATTATTTGTATTTATTTGTTTGCTGAAGCCTTTTTTGAAATAGGCATTCGAATCATTTCCGAAACTTTGATTCACACCTCCTGTTCCAGCAATTCCATATGTCTTTCCAGTCGAATCATTTCCGATGATATTCCAGGCAAGATTTCCATCCTGCGAAACGATAAAAGAAATAGTTTTTATAATAGCGGAGGTGTCTTTGTTTGGATTCTTAGCAGAACTTTGGATACGTTCCCCTTTGTCATAAAAGAGCGGTATGAGTTCGAAATTCCCTGGTGCGATAGTTCCTGTATAGCTCGTATCGGAAGCTCGAAGTATACTAGAAATAGAAGTTTTCTTCTTGGAAGAAATACTTTGGAGTAATTCTGATTCCTTATCGGAATCTGTTATAATATCCGAGAAGCCCTCGCGATGATTGGAACTCTTGAGGAGACTGTATTCCAGAGCTCATTCGGCGCTCATATAAGCAGATACCCCATCCGAAAGAAAGTGATTCATTTTATTTTCTACCATAAAAAGATTCAAAATACCCGCTGAAAGAATCGTGAGAAAAGCAGTTAAGAGAATCGCAATAATAGTGGAAAAACCAGATTTATTTTGAAGAGGGGAGTATATCATTTTTCTAAAGCTTGGAAATAAACAGTTCGAATAACCTTAGTTTTTCTTATAAACTTTTTCGCTTATGGTTGTTTCTATGGACATATGGGAATTTTTCGCGATTTCACTACTAACACCGGCTTTGTTTTCGATTCCGAGAGAAAGTACAATAGTTACTTTCCCTTCCTGTGATAGATTGGTTACTGACGATTCACCAGTGTTTCCCGAGAGAAAAAAACGGATATTTTCAATACGAACACGATCATCGGAGACGGCTTTTCTATTTCCGGAAATATCTTCTTTTCCTATATAACAATGGATTTTCATATCTTTCTGATCCGTTTCGCTACAGAGAATCGGTCCACTGACACTGTCTTTCATCGGATAGTATTTATCTCCTCATTTGATGGCGAGAAGAATATTCCCATTCCCCGTATAATTATTGGTTTTTTCTGGAGAAAATCCATCATAATAAGTAAAATCGATTCATTTTTCCCGAATATCGCTCGCTATCTGTTCGGTGATATTTCGGACATTTTCCTGAATTGTTCGCATTACTTCCAATCGTTTGTTGATCTGTAATATATTGCTGTAAATCTCAAATACAGCAAGCATTATCACTGAAAGAATCGTGATAGAGACGATAAGTTCTATAAGTGTAAAAGCTGTACGATTTTTGACCGTAGATGTTTGTGTTTTACAGAAAAATGATTTGTTCATAAAAAGTAATAATGGGAATTATTGATTCTTCCAATCAGTGATAATCGTACTCATACTCTGAATACGGTATCATTTAGCAAAACTTACGAAAAAAACCGTAACTTTGTAAGCCTTTTCTACCGGAATGGAAACGTTCGTATTGGTATTTTGGGTTACAAGAGGCTCAAGAAACAAGAAAGATGCAAAATTTGTTTTGGTATTGGAGGTATTACAATCGTGAGTATATCGTCCAAGAGAATCTATACAAAGACGAATGGAAGTATTTGTTTTCTGGAATTCGGACAAAATGGAATTTTGTTCATTGGAAAAATTGATGAGCTTTTTAATACGTATGTTTTTTTCTCAGGAAAAATTATTTTCTATAGTATAGTAAGTATTCGTTTTGAGAGTTGTATCCATCTCGATCGGAAGTTTCGCAAGTTCTATGGAATTCCAATTCTTGAATTGTATCCAATTGGTATCTCGAAGATTCTTCAGAAGCTCTATCTGTTCCCGCATAATATTAGATCCGATGATTTCGTCTCTCGATTGGAGAGAGACGCTGTTCGCACTCTCTATAAGAAGATAAGCCCCGAGAAAACCAAGAGTGAAGATTACTATCCCTACCATGAGTTCCAATACGGTAAATCCTTTGGAATTTTTTCGCATATGTTCAGTATTTGGTTATATAAATTATCTCTCTATTTTTATTGTTTTATACAATGCTCCATTCGTTGTAGTTTTCCATCCGATTCCTATCTCAAAGTTTGCTCCGGTTTCCGTCATATTTCTATAGATTTCCATTTCGCCTTTCGGCGCGCTGAATTCCACAAAGATTTTATCATTATCCGGAGAAAAAGTTGTTATATTTACTCCGTCTTCCAAATGGAAAGTATTAAGAATCTCCGTATTTTCATTTTCTGTTATAGAACGGGTTCCAGGAATAAATGCAAACATACGGACAACGTTTGAATGTTTTTCGAAAAGGACTCAAACATTCGCATTTTTCGACGTTCCCGAGAAAATTAGTCCATTTTGTGCGAGAAGTTTTGCATTTTCCAATGTCTGATGGACTCTCTCTGCCGAGATTCGTACTTTTGAGAGTCTGCTGTAATAATCGTAAGGAACATAGGATCCGACAAAAAGAATGCCGATTATGGTTATAACTACCATAAGTTCTATGAGAGTAAAACCGTTCGTTTTTCTGGTAAAATGAAACATAGGGGAGTAAAGAGGATTATATGTCTCGGATTGTACGATTTTTTTGCTTCAAATCAAGTATTTTACAAGAAGCAGTGAACTTTCCCAGGATTGACAGATAAAAAACAAAACTAAATTTGCTTTTTCTATTTTTTCTATATACTTCTCCCGTTCGTGAATTACACATTTTTATTTTGTTTATTACATACATTATGGACGCAAAACTTATTCAAACTATCCAACAAGATTCCATTAAGGATGAAAGAGCAGAAATTACTACTGGTATGGAAGTGGAAGTATATCAGATAATCAAAGAAGGTTCAAAGGAACGTATTCAGAGATTCAAAGGTCTTGTTATTAAGACTCATGGAAAAACAACTCTTGATAAAACTATTACTGTTCGTAAAGATGTTGACGGTGTAGGAATTGAGAAAATCTTCCCAATCTATTCCCCAGGAGTTTCCAAGATTGAAATTCTCCGATCTTTCAAGGTTCGACGAAGCAATATTGCTTTTATTCGAGGATTGAAAGGAAAAGCTGCTCGTCTCAAAGAAGTTCGATAATTTCATATATAAAATCGCATATTTTGGTAATTTCCAGATATGCGATTTTTTTGATTTTTTTTGGCGATTTTTCCGAGTCTTTTTTCTCAGAAAAATGTCCCGAAAATCGTTTGTTTTTACCTTAACAAAGGGAAGAATTTCATTAACGAATAAATAATGTATACAACTTTCCGTGTCAAGTGAATTTTATCTTTTGACATTGAGAGGAAAATGAATAAACCTAACACATCAACGACTCTATTTTACGAAAAAATTTCCAACAAAATTTATGCCTCAGGAAAATATAGACGTTTCTCTTCTCAGGGAGATTATCAAAGAACTTACGACCACCCTCAGAAAACAGGATTTCCTCACGTATTTCAAAAGAATATCTCTTTTGGAACAAACTCCGGAAAAAATTGTTTTTTGAGTGGTTTCGAGTTTTATGCGAGACAATCTTGCACATAAGTTTTTTAATGAAATCCTCTCTGCTTCCAAGAAAATCAGTCCAACAGTTTCCGTTATAGATTTCTGTGTAGATAAGAATATAGACAATCCATCGAACAGCAGTGTTATAGATTGTGCCGTAGAATACAAAGAACTTACCTCCAAAAAGAAAAAAGAAGAGATTCCTGGTACTGAAATGGTAGAAGGAATCAATAGTCGAATTATTAATAGTAAATACCGTCTCGAGAATTTCATTATCGGACCATCTAATCAGCTTGTTCATGCTGCTGCCGAAGCAGTCGTTCGTCGTCCAGGAAGCGCGTATAATCCACTTTTTGTCTACGGAGACGTTGGACTCGGGAAAACCCATATCCTCCAAGCAGTTGGTAATGCTATCAAAGAACGATACAAAGATAAGAAAGTTATCTATACAACGGCAGATAGATTCTTGAGCGATTATATCGAGAGTGTAAAGAAACGAACCGTGGATCGTATGAAGGAAAAATACCAATCCATTGATGTTCTCATTATCGATGACGTGCAGTTTCTCGCTGGAAAAGATCAGACTCAGACAGTGCTTTACAACATCTTCAATACACTGTACGAAAACAATAAGCAGATTATCCTCTCAGGAGATAAACCACCAAAGGAACTCACTGCATTAGAGCCACGACTCAGAAGTCGTTTCGAATGGGGAATCATCGTCGATATCGGAATCCCAGATTTCGAGACTCGTCTGGCTATCCTTCAGGAAAAAGCTCGCGCACGAGAATTTATCCTCCCCCAGGAAGTAGCCGAATTCATCGCCTATAACCTCGGTGCGAACGTTCGAGAGATAGAAGGAGTGCTCAATCAGATAATCGCCGAATACGAGCTTCATAATATCCCTCCAACGATTGATAATGTCGCACGACGACTCAATAAACTTTCCATTACCGATTCTCTCATCGGAAATTCCACCAAGAAGATGGCAGCTTCCATCAAGACCTATGAAGAACTCCTCGATGCGGTTGCCGGACACTTCGGTATAGAGAAGAGAAATATTCTCTGAGATGATCGTAAGAAAGAAAATATGATTCCACGTCAGGTGGCTATGTATCTCCTCAAGAATCGGATGAATTATACCTATGAACGTATCGGAAATATCTTCTCCGGACGAAATCATAGTGCTGTTCTCTACTCATGCAAGAAACTTGAAACTATTCTCAAAAAAGATCAAAATCTTTTTTATGAGATTAATATACTCCGTGATAAACTCGGAATTTAAAACAAAAAAATAGCCAACGAAAGTTGGCTATTTTTTTGTTTACTTCTGCATCAGGAAGAACGCAACGACGAGTCCTGTTGTCTCGGTTCTGAGGATTCGTTCTCAGAGATGAATCCGTTGAACGTCTTTTTCTTCAAAAGAAGAAATCTCTGCACTTGACCATCCGCCCTCGGGTCCGATGAAGATGTTGATTGGCGAATTCTCCGTACCAATATCGCGTAAATGTTTACTGTTTTTACCTTCTGTATGAAGTACATAGGATTGTCCATCTTCTGGAATGGGAGTTTTTTCCTCGAGAAAAGATATACTTGGAAGTTTATTTGCTCCGCATTGTTCTGTCGCCTCGCGGACTATTTCCCGGAATCGTTCTATTTTCCTCTCATTCATCAAAAGTTTCTGACTTCTCTCTGACCGAAAGAATACGAATTCCTGTATTCAGACTTCCACTCATTTCTGGAGAATATACTCGATTTTCTCATATTTATTGGGCATTGCCTGATAGAGTCGTATAGAAACTCCCGAATCGCACGTATTTGTAGAAGATTTCTCAAATACCAATCCTATTTCTTTCTTGGTTATAGAATCAATCCGGTACTCGTATTCCTGTCCATCGCCGTTAAACAGAATAATACAATCTCCGACACTTGACCGAAGAACCCGTGAAATCTGATGAACAAAAGAATCTTCCTGGATAACGATATTTTTTCCAAGCGGGAGATTTGAGAAGAAAAAGCGTTGCATAATAGTAGGGAAGAGTAAGACTATAATGAAGATAGTGTATGAAAAACAAGAGAATTTCAAAATATATTCTCTCGCTTCCTGTATTTTTTGATAAAAAAATGACTTTTTAGGAAATCTCCGTACAATCGGCGAGAATTTTATTTTATATTGATATTTTGTTATGAAAATAGCCATTATTACTGCTATGAAAGAAGAAGCGGATCATATTATAAAACAATATAATCTCCAGGAAGTGAAGAGATTTCATACACTCTCTATTTATGAAAATGAAACTATGGTTCTTGCTCTTGCTGGTATCGGGAAGATTCAAGCAGCGCTTGGTACAGCATATGTTTTGGAGAATTATCAAGTAAGCAATATGATAAATATCGGAATTACTGGAAGTCTTCTCGGAAATGAAGCAAAAATCGGGGATGTTTTTTTTGTTTCCAAGATAGTTCAGCACGATATGTATCTTCCGTTCGATGGACCACATCTGGATTACGCTAAAAAAGAAATTATACTTTCTCCTCAAAATTACAGTATTGATTGATTTGATTTTTCCGTATCTAATAATGCTTTTTGTTTGACGGGAGACCAGTTTATCGACGATGCACAAAAAGTTCTGGAACTCAGAGAGAAATTTTCCGCTCATGTTATAGAAATGGAAGCATTTGCCATCGCTTCTATAGCTCGAGAATACAATATGCTCGATAAATGTATTTTTATAAAAGCCATAAGCGACGGAGCTGATAATGATGCGATAGATGCTCATATGGGAAATCTCGATTTCGCCATGCAGAACAGCCTGAAAGTTTTAGAAAAAATATTGTTAAAATAGGAATTATTCCTATAATCAATTTCATTGAAAGAATTTTAAATTTTAATACTCGTAAATATGGAAAAAATAGCAAGTTTTATGATAGATCATCTCCGAATGTTTCCAGGAGTATATGTATCTAGAAAGGATAATGTCGGAAATAGTACTGTTACTACTTTTGATATTCGGATGACGAAGCCGAATTTTGAACCGGTTATGAATACTGCCGAAATGCATGCAATCGAACATCTCGCAGCAACATTTCTCAGAAATCATACAGAATTTGGTTCCAAGATAGTATATTTTGGTCCTATGGGATGTAGAACAGGATTTTATTTACTCTTGAATGGAGATTTTTCTTCAAAAGAAATTGTTCCACTATTGCAGGAATTATTTGCATTCATAAAGGATTTCGAGTGATATATACCTGGACAGAGCGCCAAGGATTGCGGAAATTATCTCGATATGAATTTGCCTATGGCGAAGTTTTTAGCAAATAAATATCTCAATGAAATTCTTCTTGATATCAAGGAACAAAATCTTGTATATCCGAGTTAAAGTTTTTTTAATTCTTATTGTAAAATAATTTCATATGGATTATAAACAGCATATACGAGAAGTCATAGATTTTCCAAAACCAGGAATAAATTTCAAAGATATCACGACTCTTATACAGAAACCCGAAGTTTTTCGGGCTTGTGTGGATGAATTGGCTCTTCTGATTCAGGACGCAGATGTCATTATCGGACTTGATGCACGAGGATTTCTTTTTGCTGGAGCACTTGCATATAAACTCAATAAACCGCTTGCGGTAGTACGAAAAGCCGGAAAACTTCCATATAAAACCATATCGATCGATTATGAGTTGGAATATGGAAAAAACACTTTCGAACTTAATATCGATGCAGTAAAACCCGGAGATAAAGTTGCTATTATCGATGATCTTCTAGCCACTGGATGAACAGCTCGAGCAGCTTGTGAACTTGTCAAAAGACTTGGATGAGAAGTTTCTTCTGTAAATTGTGTCGTGAATCTTCCATTTCTTTTCGGTGAGGAATTTCTCAAGGAATACACAGTAAATTGTTTGGTGAGATATTAGGGTTTTAAATTTTTTCTTTCCTTTTTCCGTTTTTTTCTTTAGGTCAAAACATATAGTGGGTTCCATTAACTGGCAACCCACTTTTATTATGGTATACAAGGAAGGATTCAAGAATCCGGAAAAACTCGTGAAATTCATACGTGCTCAGACGAGAACCGATCTGCGAGCGCTTATGAAATGAATCGCAAATGAGCTCATCGAGGATTCGAACGGCGATATGCGCACAACTTATGACTACTTCAGTTCGGTATTCGACAGTCTGTATCATGATCTTATTTTCAACAAAATTGCGATTCAGGAGGAAACGAAGCAGCTTCTCGAGATTCTCGCAACTCCTATTTTCCGTAAAACTCCCGAAGAACAGAAAAAAATCATCGACGAGTATATTCTCTAGCTATTCAACATATACTATCTATTCATAATTCATTCACTATGAAAAATAATACAACTGACATCGATTCTCCAGCGATTGCTTTGGAACAAATCAAGAACATCGATAAGATGCTTGAAAGACAGGAACAAAAAAGTTCCGCGGTCGTTTACGACAGATTCAAAACTCTCTGGAACAAACATAAGATTGCAAGATTCGTGACCGGTATAGCACTTGCCGGAGGAGCAATTGCAGCGACCGCTACGGGAGCTACTGTTGTTGCAGGAGGATTTATCGCAACCAGAGCTATTCTCGGAGCGCTCGGTGGTTACATAGCCACGGATGCCGCTTTGGATATGGCAAATAATAAACTTACGAAAAATAAATTAGAAAAACTTGTTTCTAGAATCGATTCAGGAGAATCGACACAGGATCTAGAGAATGAATTTCGGAATATTCATAAGGAATTGAGCGAGAGTTTGACTCAGGAAGATATTGAGCAAGAAATGGAAAAAGCGAAAAAATCCAACCAAATAAAAAAGACTGCGAAGAAAATCATTGCAGGAGTGGTTGGTATAGGAATTGGGCTCATCGGTGGAACTCATGCCGTAGAAGCCGCTACTAATAGCAATGAAACAATGAGTCTCGTAAAATCGAAAGTGGCAAATATTTTGGATAATACTCCGACTTCCTCAGCTTATATGTGCATTGCAAAACCTTTCATACAGAATATATTCGATGATATCAAAGCGGATTATCCGAAGCAAGGATATATAACACTGGAACAGGCAGTACGAAGAGTTGAAGGACTCAAACAGGGCATCGATTTAGATCATTCCAGTCTATTAAAAAAGCTCAATACTTCCGTATATGAACTCGTTCGTAATCCGGACGGTGCTATCGTCCAGACGATGAAAGATATGAATCTGCTCACCGAATGACAAGGAGTTGATTCGGTTGCCTGACATCTCACCGAATGACAGATTGCCGAGATATTACAGAAAACGTACGGTACGGAATTCTCAGTAAATGGAACTTATATTTCTGAGCCTTTGACAAATATTCCAGAAATTGGACCCGCAACAGTCATGTCACCTCAGATTCCAACAGAAGTTGTTCCAGAGTCCAATGGATTCGGATGGGTGAAAGGATTAGGTGTAACCATCGCAACCGGTGTACTCGCTTGGTTCTGATGGACGAAATTCAAAAATAAGAAAGTTTCACCAGAAACTGTTCCTGCTTCCTCATCGGAAACCGTTCAATCACGAGAAACAACCATAGGCCCTGCTCCAGTACCGGAATCCGGACCTTCTTCTACGGAAAAACAAGTTCCTGTTTGAGAGACGAGACCGACACAGGTATCCGAGATTATATGTTATCCGGATTCTGGTCAGAATAATAGTGGATCAACTCCGGAACAAACGATAAGTACTCCTAAAGTAGCCGAAGTACCAACGGAAGAAGTCGAAAAGAAACTTACGAATGAAGAGGAAGAACGAATGAATCGTTTCGTTACTTTTACAAGAGTAACACAGACTCATTTTTGATTTACAGTCATCGAAAATGAATCAAAACTTTCAGAAGATATCTTCTGAAAAGTTATCTTCAGGAAAAAGACTCTCGGCTGAGAATTCATCGCCTCCTATGAACAATCTCCTGGAAGAGATTGAAAAATAGAACTTTCTTGGTTTGATAACAAAAAGAAAAAATCCACTATTACCGAGACTTTGACATCACCAGAGAAAACGGCAATCGTCTTCGAGAAAATGTTCATAGAAACTCTCAAGAAAAGGGATGAGATAAAGAATCAAGAGATGCTCACACTTCATACGATTGAAGTGAATGAACAGGATTTAAAGAGTATGTACCAACAGCTCGAACATCCGTATGTACTTGAGAATAATACGGAAACTGGAGGATATTGGTTCCAGAGCTGTTATGGATTACAAGATGGAATTCTTCGATTTGAAAACCTTGTAAATCCGACTATGGAGGAGATGACTCTTACCGGTGGTTCATTTTCAATAAAATCGCCAGATTATATATTAAGGAACAAAACTTCTTTTTTTAGAACAAAATTTGACATATTTGAACGAAAATATATAGCTGAAATTCATAATAAGACCGTAGATGAATCGAGAATAATATGACAAGAGAAATTAACGATGACAGGTGTTACAAATTATTATAACTATCATAAACATCCAGGATATCTGAATCATCCGAGTTCAATGGATCTGAATCATGAAAGTGCTGCCATAGGAAGATTTGAAAGAGAGGTGAATACTTGTGTACTGACATGGTTTATAATCAACGAGCTTCCATCGAATATCAACGAGTCCAATAAACCGAGAAATTCCTATATTCTTAGAAGAAGTTGATACGGATGACAGAGGGATTACATTGTTTCCTTCTGGAAAGTACATCGTAATGCAACAAATAGCAACTATCGAATTTCAGATTGCATTCCTCTTCAGTATAGAATTATATAATTCTCGTTCCTTTATTTTTAGAAATCCCTCAAATTATTGTAATTTGAGGGATTTCTTTTCTTTTTCCGTTTTTTTCTTTCCTGAAAGTTCTATTATAACATCGCAAAAATAAAATCTGCTCTTTAACTTTCATACGAAGGAGAATATTATGTTACAGGCTTATTCGTCTGATCTTTTGCCTAATTGGGTAAAAGAGGATAGGAATCAGGAATCCAGGTTGCATCGGGAGATTGCCAATCTTCAGAAACGATACGAAGCATTTCATTTCTATATCGATCGGAGTGAAGAGAATGGAACTTTGTATGCTCATGGCACTCTTTTTACCGCGAGTGAAAATGCGTACAAAATCCGTCTCTATTTTCCGGAAATTTATCCAAACTGCCAACCACTCCCTGTTGTTATGGACGATGATATCATTCAGGATTATCGCAACAGAACCTATGATTTTCCGAGTAATTTCGGGCTTCAGAAACAGGGCGTAGCAATGCGAATCACGGATATAGGGGAAAAGTGGAAAACAGATCATCTTGCTACCACTGCTCTGGATTCCGCTGTTATATGGCTTCATAAATATGAAATTTGGAAAAATCAATAATTCGTTTTATCGATGAAACTTTCCGGCAGTAATTATTTCTTGGAAAGTTCTCGATTCTTTAGAAACACTGTCCCAGACTTCGGTCTGGGATTTTTCTTTCCTTTTTCCGTTTTTTTCTTTGTATTAAAAAATACACTCCCAACAAGTTCATTCAAGTAATTGATTGGATGAAATCGGCTCTTTAACATTCTTACAAATACAGCAAAGGAGAAATATCATGAAAATCTTTATCTTGCTCGTACTCGTCTTGATACTTTCTGGATGTTCCTCCATGGAACAGAAAAAAGTATCTTCCGATGTTTCTTGTGTTTCTGGAAACTGTATCAACGGTTACGGAACAATAATATACAGGAAGAATGACAGTCGTTATACGGGAAACTTCTCAAGAGGTTATCGTCATGGAGAGGGTACGCTTGCTTGGAAAAATAGAACAATGCTTTTCGGTACATGGGAAAACAATGAACTGAACGGCAGATGTCAGCGTCGTGAAGGAAATGAATCATGGATATCGGGAACATGTAAAGAAGATAACAATAATATTGTTTTTTCCAAGGATTCCACGAAACAAAAGAGGGAAGTTTCTCGGCAAAAAGCCCAGAATCTTCTCAGATCGATACAATCTATGTAATTCATCAAATTTGAAAGGAGAAACATCATGACTCGGAATACATTATCAAAATACATCGTATCTTGTTTTCTTGTCTTCGTATGTTTTTCCTCTCATTTCGCATTGGCAGCATCCTCGATGGATTCTGTTGATGACGTGCAGGGATTGGAAGCTATGAAGATACAGGAGAAAAACAGGGCGGAACAGCTCGTTTCGCAGATTGATACGGCCGAAGATCCAGAGCAAATCGTACGCGAATTGGAAATAATTCAAAATAATATCCAAGAGTACAATCTTCGCCTGGAAAGACTTCGGAAAATAGAAGTAGCCGCTCCTGCTCCTGCTGTCGCAGAAATCATAACCGAAGCACCAGATACGAATAATGGTTCATTGTTCTGGAAAGTGATGATTATTATAATCATCGGTGGAGTGATTTTTTTAAGCAATGAGGATTCTTCTTCAAGCAGTTCTTCCACTGTAGTCAGCAGATATGAAAATGTAGTACAAACTGAATTACCACGTCGTACTTTTGCACAGAGTACTCCGGTAAGGACTGAAAGTTCATCGCAACCTTCGCCTAGTCCAAATCGAGGAAATCTTAGAAATCTCGTGAATGAAGGAGTTGAACGTCTTGTTGATCCGAATTTCTTACGATCACAGGATGCTCAGGATGGAAAATCACCAGGACGTCGTTAATTCTTTTATGACTATCTTTTTTTGAAGGAGAAATATTATGGCTCAGCTCTCAAAGGAAATTTTGGAGTTTGTTTTTCGATATATAGATACTCGTCCTGAATTACTCAATGCAAATTGGGTAGTTTCTCGCGGGGAAAAAGGGATAAAAGACCTTGCTTATGAAATCGGATTGATGAAGTCAAAATATCCTCAATTCGATTTTTATATCGATAAACAAGACAATGCTCTTTATGTTGATGGTTTTCTCATTACGCACATCGGGAATGTTTATCATGTCCAGATTTATTTTCCCAGTAGTTATCCGTATTATCCACCACTTCCTATAGTTCTGGACAAAGAAATAGTACAGAAGTGTAAATCGGAAAGTATTCCACATAATCGTGGGATTCAAAGAAATGGCGTAGCGCTCTGTGTTATCAAACCAGACGACACAGTAGGGCAACCATGGACACCAGATCTCTCCTCTACTACCATCGTAAATACGGTTGCGAAATGGCTTCAAGCGTATGAGTTGTGGCAGAAAACAGGAAAGTGGTGTCTGCGGGAAGTATAACAAGTATCTGTTTTTTTTAAATTGCAATACTTTTATCTTAAAGGAGAATTATCATGAGTTACGATGAAAAAGCATTAAAAGATGCGGGTCTTGGTGTTTCCGGTGCAAGGAAGACTATGACCAAAGCAAAGGAAAATGAGCTTGTACAGATGTTGGAGCGGGCAAAAAATGGAATGGGACAGCTTATGATTGCGCCAACAGGGACAATCTATGATGCTGATTCCGAAGCAGTACGAACCGCTCCGAAAGAAGTTCAAGATTCACTCAATCATACAAGTACACTTGAGCAGTCGTTCTAACAAGATAAGTCCTCAATAAAGATTAATCTCTCTTGAGGACTTATCTTATAAGGAGATATCATGAAAAACAAACAAAAAATTCCGAAAGAGGATGTATATGAGGCGTCAAAAAATCCGCGCACCAACACTCTCTACGGACAAATCGACAAAACAGTGACTATCATCGGTCTCGGCGGCGGTGGGGAAATCGCTCTCCATCTCGCTCGTTCCGGTGTACGTCGTCTAAATCTCATCGATTTCGATACGCTGGAAGTCGGAAATCTGGTGCGTCATGCTTGCGGATCGAAGTACATCGGCCAAAATAAGGCCGAAGCAGTACGGGATTTGCTCGTGGAACACAATCCTGTGTGTAAAGGAAGCATTCTCGCTTACAACTGGGATATTTTCAAACATCGGGAAGAGTTTCAATCGATTGTTTCTACTTCGGATGCAGTCATTATCGCAACCGATACGGATTCATCCCGTTTGTTTATCAATGATGTATGTGTGGAAACGAACACTCCGGCTGTATTTGTAACAATGTTCCCGAAAGGAGTTGGAGGACAAATTTTCTCTTATCTTCCATGGGCTGCTTGTTATGGTTGTTTTGCACATCATGAAGGACGCCAAGGATTCATACAAAAATATGTGGACACCTTGGAAAAAATAGACTGCGCATCCGACAGAGATGTTCGTTCTATGCCAGGGCTCGGCATCGATCAAAGTTTTTTGGCAGCAATTGCTGCTCGGAAAACACTCGATATCCTTCTCTTGGATCAAGAACATTTACTTCCTTCTCTCGGCAATGAAAATCGTATCGTCTGGTCGACTTCAGGGATTCCGCGAGTAATTAGTAAACCGCTTACATCCGCATCAGAGGATGTTCCAAAACATGAAGAATGTTACTCATGTGGTAATTCACAAAAAATACAAACCAATCTCTAAACAGAAATTTCCCGTTCGATTCACTTCGAATCTGGAGATTCATCACTCATAAAGGACCGCGCAATGCGGTCCTTTATTTATTTCTTTCCTTTTTCCGTTTTTTTCTTTCTGGAAAGCTCTATAGTAATCTCGCAAAAATAAAATCTGCTCTTTAACTTTCTATACGAAGGAGAATATTATGTCGCAATTCAAAAGCTATTTGCAGGCAGGAATACTTACCGAACTGTTCGAGAAAGCTTTTCTGTCCGGAAAATTTTCCAAAACATTGGCAATCACAGCTTTCATTTTCATCGGAGTATTCTGGGTAGGAAAGATAATTTTCAAGGGAATATTCTTTATTTTTTCGGCACCTTGGAATACCCAAGCGGACGAGACGTACCGTTCGCTTAAAAAAGTCGCAAACGACGCGGTGGTTTCCGGAAAAACCATTAATTCCATAGAAAAAAATATGGATTGGATGGAAGGGAAGTGGCATTCGTTGAACTTTCGTAACACGAATGGACGGGGACAAATAAGCGAAGTTCTTTTCTTGGTTCATGCCAAGCTCGGTTATATGCGAATTTTCATATATTCCGAGTCCGGAGAAACTCTAGAACTTCTCTGGGAACACCTGCATAAGTTCACCGGCATTCCGGAAAATTGCGATCTGAAGATCGAGAATCTTTCGGAAATATACCACAAAATGTACCTGAATCTTCTGTAAAAAAGGGAATAAAATGTTTACTTTTCTCATTCTTAAATATTTCGGTATTTCTATCGGAAGTTTTCTCTTCTGTATCTGGTTTGTACTAATAATCCTGGATTATTTCCATGGCGTGCCGGTATGAATCCCGATAAAATATTCATCGTTAAACATAAATAAATCTCTCTGAAATTTCCCGTTCGATTCACTTCGAATCTGGAAATCTCTCCTCCAAATAGGATCGCGCAATGCGGTCCTATTTTTATTTCTTTCCTTTTTCCGTTTTTTTCTTTCCTTGAAAAAGTATAAGTAGCATACTTTAAATTATATACATTTTTCTATGTTCTTTTCTTTTATTAAAAATAAACTTTTCTCTAAAAAAGGAATATTTATTTTCCTCTTTTTCTCGTATCTTTTGTTACCGCTTTTTGCTTCGGAGAGCACTGTTCCCGATATCGTTTTCACTTTCCAACAACCGACATATCTCACGGACAAAAATCCTCTTCTTTCGGAATTTACCTGCGATATTACAAAATCTGAATGTCGGGTAAATTTTGATTTATCACTATCTTTTACTGGTTCGTTTCATTCGTCTGATTTTGTTTGTTTACTTGATTTCGGACTCGGAAATCTGACCGGAGAAGAAGCGAAATGTAATCCAAACACGGTTATTTTTACTGGTAGTTCCGATTATACCGTGCGCTTTAAGATAATTCAAAAAACTGATCCGAATATATTCTTGGAAAGAGTTTTGATTATTCATTCGTGATATCTTTCAACGGAAACTTTCTCGGGAATTTTAAGCGATTCGGGAACCATTACAGATTCGGGAACTTTGGACAATTCTGGAGTTCTGATTGAAACAGGAGCTCTCGATAATTCCGGAGTTCTGATTGAGACAAGTTTCCTTGTTTCTTCAGGAAATATCTTTTCCATCACTGATGATAGCGCTGTTCTTTCAGGTATCATCCTTTCTTCTACAAATTTGACTGGTACTGTATATTACGGAACTGGGGAGTTGATTTTAACAGATGTCGTTTCCTTTCCTTCATTTACATTCTCTGGGCTTCTCTCAGATATGGATTACTCATATCGTATAGGTTTTGTCCCATTAGTATGATCTGGGGAAATCCTTTCTGATACGGGAACTTTTCGTACATTATCTCCACCAAAACCCGTTCCGGATATCATCTTTTCTCTTCAACAACCGAGTTATTTCACCGATAAAAATCCTGTTTTGTCCGAATTCATGTGTGATATCACCGAATCGGATTGTAAAGTAAATTTTGATTTATCCCCATCTTTTACCGGTTCATTCCACTTATCCGATTTCCTTTGCTCGATCGATTTCTGACTTGAAAATCCGACTGGAGAAGAGGGGAAATGTAATCCGAATACAATTGTTTTTACTGGAAGTTCCGACTCTATCGTTCATTTTCGGATAATAAAAAAGACGGATTCCAGTATTTTTTCGGAAAGAACCATTGTAATCCATCGATGATTTGTTCAACTAAATACTTCTTCATGAACATTGAGTAATTCGGGGATTTTGGATAATTCCTGAGTTACTATGAATACCGGTACTTCTTTGATTATTACCGAACCAGAAATCGTTATCCAATCGTGAATCGATTCCGGTTTCAAATGTACAAAAATAGATTGTATTATAAATTTGGAATATATTCCAAAAGATTCAAAAGAGATGTGTTTCTGGAGTTTTTCCGGCGGAACTTACAGTGCCGGAACGGAAAATAATTGTAATCCAGGATATATTCATTATCCGGTCGGAAACTTTATTATCACGCTTCGTGTATATGAAAAAGGGAATACGATTAATTTTCGTGAAAAAACACTTCCTTTTACGAATACTTTACCAATAGCTTCTTCTGTCAAATGAGGAGGAATATCATCTTCTAGTAGTGTTACTTTGCCTGTATATATTACTGATCCTACCATCGTAGTTCAGTCCGGACTTGATGAAATGAATTATTGTATAAAAACAAATTGTTCCATAAATCTCGAATACAAAGTCCTTGGATCGAAGGAAATGTGTCATTGGGATTTTCCGGGCGGTTCCTATTCGTCGTGAACTGAGAATAAATGTAATCCATGATATGTTCGCTATCCAATCGGAGAATTCCTGGTAAAACTTCGAGTATACGAACGGGGAAATATTTTCAATTATCGCGATAAAACTTTAGGATTTTCAAATAGGGTCTCTGCCGAGATATACGATACGAAAACGAATTCTTGAAATAATCTGGTTAAAAGAAAGAAAATCGTGGTAAAATCTCTGGATACTGATATTTTTTCCATAAAAACCATAAATGAAAATATTCTTTCGTCTGCTGAAAATAAAGAAAAAACTTCGTTCGATTCAATAAAGATTACTCTCCAATGAGCTCTTTCCAAGAATCGTCAACTTGTAGGAGATGCTTTTTCTTGCCAGACGAAAACGACCTGCAGTGTGAATTTTACCGCCGGGAAAATTCGGAAAAATACTGTTTATTTCTGGGATTTTTGAAATGGCGAAACTTTCTATGGAGCGAATCCGTTATCTCAGAAGTTTCTCATAGGAAAATACAACGTGATGCTCAGGATTCTTGATACGAAAACTTTTGATGTTCGTGAAGAATATTTTCCGATTACAGTCAGTAAACTCGGAAACATAAAGAATACGAAAACTCAGAAAATAACTTCCGTAAAAACCGAAAAACCATTGGTCATAAAATGACAAGATTTTTCTCGTTCGTCAGCAGATTCCGAATCCTCCAAGATTTCTCCTATGCAGGTTTCGATTTTAGCCGGAATCCTCGGGTTTATATTCTTTTGAGGAATATATATAATCGTTCGGAGAAAATGAATTTTCTTAAATAGGACCTAGGAATAATTTAAAGAAAAATTAAGTTTTAATAAAGATTATTTTATATTTTATATTTTTGTGGGCTAATGACTGTGCCTTTTTTGACAAAAAAATCATTTTGTATATAATGAATGCTTATCTAACATATTTATTTAGTTTTATAAAAATATGAATCAAGAAACAGATAATCAAAACATACCTATTTTCTCAGAGGAAAAAATAGTAACATCTGTGGATGCGATAAGTAATAGCACTGTTGAATCTACGAATAATCAAGTAAAAAACATCTTATCTGAGGAAATATCTGAAGATTTACGACTTCCGAGTTTTGTTGTACAAAAAGAAAATGGAATATTTGTGAATATCGAAAATCTTGTGAACCGTGAAATTTTCTTTACTTTCTTAAATTATATATTTGAGAATGGACATTATTTCAGAGATACTAACTATACACTTATTTCGAATCTTCTCTATAGCTTCGAAAAAACCAAGAAATTTGTTCTTGAAAATATAAAAAATACCAGTGGATCTGCTGAAATAAAAATCGCTTCCAGTATTGAAAAATTCGATGAAAAAAGAATCTGACTGTATCGAGAAGTAAAAGTAACAGAGGAAATGAGTGCAGAATATTCTTTTGGTCCAGCCTTTCTGGAAGAGGTTTGAGAGAATGGGAAAATAACAGAAATTCCAGCAAAAATCGATATTGATGAATTTATCGCTGCTATTTGGAATCAGAAAATCCGATTTGGATTGAAGATTAAAGATATACAAAAAGCGATAGATGAGGATAAAGCAGCTCGTGTGATAGTAGCAGAGGGAATGGAACCAACTCCTGGAACTGATGCAAGTTTAGAAGAAGTAGTATTTTTTGGTCAGAAACTCGGAATCAAGAATACCGGTCCGAGAGTTGATCTTCAGGTATATGAGCAAAATTGTGCACAAGTCAACGAAGGCGATGTTATATATAAAAAAATACCGAGAAAAGATGGAGAAAACGGATGGTCTGTTCATGGTGATCAAGTGGATCCAGAAGTGCCGAAAGATTTTTCTATCGAATCGTATGTCGGTATCGGGGTAGAGGTGAAAATGATAAACGGAGCAAGCTCCCTTGTGGCTATTTATGATGGTTTTCCTTTGAGAGAAGGCGATGTTATTAATTGAAATGAGGATGAATGGAGTACTTTTGTGGATGGAAAGAAAACAAAACGATTACGTAAAATTCATGTCAATAAAGAACAAGTTTTTGCTGATGGAATCAATATGAAAGAATCAGGAAAAATCATAGATTCCCAACGCGCATATAATTCTGGATCCGATGTTCTCTGTAATACAGAAGCCAAAAAAATGACTATTGACGGAAATGTTGTAGCAAATGTACATAGTCTAGAAGGAGTATTTGTGGGTGGAAATGTCATAGGAAATAGCCGAAGTAATCCATTTTGTATAAAAAATGAAAAGTTCGGCGGAGAGCCTCAGGGGCGCGTTGTTACTGCTGATGGTGATATTACCGTCGAATGACACGCTCATAGTGCATATCTGGAGGCAAAAAAAGGAATTGTGAGGATTCCAAGAATCACTAATTCGATTATCGTTGCGAAACGTGTTGAAATTACCCAAAGCGTATTTAATTGTATTATTATTGCCGACGAGATTGTTATAACAGGGAAAGTTATTGATTGTAAGATGATTTCTTCTGGTAAAATCTCTATAGAAGAATCTACGGAAAAAGGAAGTTTTGAAAATACTTTCAGTCTTTTTTCTCTGGATTTAACAAAATCTATCGAAATGAAAAAGAAACTCCTTGAAGAAGAAGAAAAAACTCTTATTGGAAAACAAGAAAAAATAGATGATGACTTGGTAAAGATTTCAAAAATGTCGACAATTATTCCTGACAGAGAGCGAAGAGTTGGTATAACGAAATCTCTCATAGAAATAGGAGAAAATCCAGAACAGACAGAAGGGAAGGATGAAAAGGTACTTGCCCTTTTCAAGGCAATGAAACCGTTTTTAGCAAAAGTGAATGTTGATTGGAAAAAGTACAAGAAGATACAATCCTCCATAAAGATTCTCACTGAGGAAATTGAAGCAGAGACTATAGCCCATGAAGCAGCTGAAAAAGATCTTCATTTGGAAATAAAAAAGATAGAGTGTCCGACATATGTTCAGCAAATTAAATTTACTGAAAATAGAAAGCTTCTCGACTTTACAAACAATCAGATGGAAGACCTTTACACATTATTGATGGGATTAGACATTCCTCCTGTTTTTAAAGTAGAAAAAATGGATGTTCCTTTTACTGGTCAATTTTATTGGCCCGAATCAAACTAAGAGATAGAAGTGAAATAATGTATGTCATAAAATCCTTTCGTAATTCACGGAAGGGTTTTATTTGAATTTTCTCATTCTTTATATATACTACTTAGGTATTTTTTAACTTACCTACTATGAGTATTTTTCAAAAAAACATTTCTATCTTTCTTATCGGTGGGATTCTCTGTTCTTTTTCCACCTCCTTTGCTCTGACTAATAAAGAATCGGTTACTGTCTCCATAAATACTCTCAATACTTCAATTACTGCAAGTATAGTTCTCAAAGAAAAAACTCTTTCTGATCGTGCCAATGAGTTAGGGAATCGATATGATGCGACTATTAAATCTCTCTGATTTCAGCCAGATGAGGTAGAAGCCCTGACAAGTATCAAGAAACTCGCTGTTCCGTCTTTCCGTCAAGATATCGCTCAGGCGTATCTCGATCTGAAACAGAATATATTACAAGACATAAAAACTTCTCAGACATCACTCGCTACTCTTCGTGATGAAGTTGCACTTGGGTATACAACACTCTCCGATGCGCAGAAGCAATCGTATGATGCAAAAATCGCAGATATACGGAATACGTATACGGCATTTCTTAGTGGAAGCAGTTCTTCCATAGATTCTTTCACTACTACCTTCTCTGGACGTATTCTTTCTGATACTGAACTTGTGAAAAAAATGATGCAAGATAACGGGGAATATATTCTCTTTATTCGTGATATTCGTTCTATATACGGTAAATTGGAAGGAAATAAAGCACAACTTCTTCTCAATAAGGAAACACTTGATAAACAGATACTTCCAAAGATTCAAGGTGGTTTTTCTGTATTTAGTGCTAATAAGAAAATGTTTACCGATGTGATTCGTAATGATCTTACGAGCGGTCTTGTAAAAGCCATGGTAGCACAAGAGCGTATAAAAAAACAAGAAACAGAACTTCGAGCTTATATTGAAGATATCATGAATAAATGGAATGAATATCTTGCAAAAAACTTCTGACAGGATGAAGAGCTTCTTAGTGCGACTAAAGATACGGAAAATATTCTTGTTCTTGAAAAAGAACTTCATGATAAGATATATGACTCTGCTGGGAATATCCAATCTCTCAATATATTAGGAAGTGGTGCTCTTCTTGCGGATATCGCAAAAATAAATTCCAATCTTGCAAATGTTTCCGCGATTCTAAGTTCACTTATCGCTACATATGGCACAGGAAATACTCTTGGTTCCCTCAATGATAAACTCACTACCGCATACAAAGCACAAATTCTTGCATATCGCGCAGATTTTACAAAACTTCTCGAAAATAGACTCAATAATGTACTTCTTGATGAGAAAAATCATTCTCAAACACTTACTCTTATTGATCAGGAAGAGCAGATTCTAAAACAGAATCTCTGAGCGGTTGTGAGCGCAGATTTTACTGAACAACTCATAAAAAGTTTCAATACAAAAATTCTCGCTCTTGCAAAAACCGATGGAAGATCCGATACTTTAAAGAAAGTTCAGATGCTTATGTATCGATATAATCGAATCGTAACTCAGAAGAAAATCGATAGCACAACACTTATTCCATACTATGGAATAAGAGCTTCCCTTGATAGTACACTTGGTAATATTTTTCTTTCTCTTGAAAATAAAGTAGGAAAAGATGTGCTTCTTGTGAAATTTCCTCTTATTTCCGATAAAATCAATGTTCTTCTTGGAACCAATCTTTCTGCCAAGAATCGATACACTCTCCTTGTAGTGCAATCCAATATCCTCAAATATCTCGAAGATGCGACAAAATAAAAAAGGTTCCATTCTTCTTTATGTTTTGTTTTTATCCTCTTTTTTGGTGCTCTTTTTCGTCTCTTTTCAGTGAGAATTGGAAAAGATGCTCGGACGAGCGAGGGATTCCGAACAAAGTATCCGAGACCAATCCGATAAACAAGATACTCTGACACTTTTGAGGAATGCGCCGACTAGTATAAAAACCATCGATTCAAACTCGAATCTCACGTTCGTTTCACTTCATCAGAACGGTACGGTATTTTCGGGGGCACTCGGCTGAAGCGGTTCGGAAGAATATTGGATAACTTCTACTGGATGAACAAATTCCATATCGCTCAATATTACTCAATGATGACCAGTTTCCTATCATCTCGCTGTATTCAATTCAGGTTTTGAGGCATCTTCTGTACTTATTTCCTCAGGAATTGTTATGACAACGAATACTATGAATCTTTCGCCTTCGCTCAATACACATATTCTTGTTATAGAATCACTCGGTGTTAATGTCCAATACACACTCGATGTAAATGCCGCCACAATCATTCCGACAATGAGTTCGTATCGATTGGAACGTGATATAAACGGATATAAAAAAGACGAATGAATATATGACATAATAAATTTTCAACTGAAATCCCGAGCGGGTTTTGATTATAAAAAAATGGGAATGTATCTGAAATAATAATCATTTATTTTCACTGTAATGACACTTCTCAATAAAACACTTCTCCATACGACCGATTCGTATATAAAACGCCTTCAAAAAGGCGGGATTTCGACGGTGGAGGACCTTATCGGACATTATCCGCGGACATATAAGGACAAATCCGATGTATTAGAACTTTTTAGTTATGTAAATATAAAAGAGCCGAATACGCTCCGGGTCAAGATAGAATCTCTCACCACCGAGCGAACCAGAAACGGAAAAGAGCTCAGTAAGGCGGTTCTCGCCGATAAAAGCGGATTCCTTTCGGAAGCCGTATGGTTCAATAGAAAATATATGCTCCAGAAGTTCCATGCGGGCGATACGGTCAAAATCTACGGGAAACCGAAATACGAATACGGAAGACTTTCATTCCCGAGTCCCGATATAGAATTCGCCAAAGACGAAGGTTCTTCAATCGTGCCCGTATACCCAGAATGTAATTATATTCCATCGGCGTGGTTCGAGGGAAAAATGGTGTGTATTCGGGAATATATTCGAACGATACCCGAAGTACTTCCCGAAGAAATCCGTAAACAAAAAGGATTTCGAACCAAGGCGGTAAATATTACCGCGATTCATTTCCCGACCTCGAAAGCAGATTTCGAACGAGCGAGAACCGAACTCGCGTACGAGGAACTTTTTTCCCTTCAGTACGAGGGGATTATGCGAAAAAAGAGTGGAGAAGAGGCGAGTGCTGGACGAGCAATTCCTATTCCTATGAATCCGGAAACGGTGAAAGAGATTATTTCCAAACTTCCATTTCCTCTGACCAATGGTCAGAAAGTGGTTCTTTTCCAGATCCTCAAAGATATGGAACGACCGTTTGCGATGCAACGCCTGCTCCAGTGAGATGTTGGAACCGGAAAGACGATAGTCGTGATGATTGCAGCGATTCACGCCATACTGGAGAGTCGAAAAATACCATGAAATATTCCTATTCAAGTCGCTATTCTTGCTCCGACAGAGATTCTCGCTCGTCAGCATTTCGCGAGCTCTATGAATCTGCTTTCAAGCTTCTGAATCACTTCCGATTTCTTAGTCGGAGGATTGACTTCTAAACAGAAAACCGACGTGAAAGCTCGGCTTAAAAACGGAGATTTGTCAGTCGTTATCGGAACTCATGCACTCATAGAAGATACGGTGCATTTTGAAAATCTTGCTCTGACCATCGTGGATGAACAGCATCGATTCGGGGTGGAGCAACGTCGTGCATTGGAACAGTACAGTTCACACAAAACATGATGACTTCCACATGTTCTGAATATGACCGCTACACCGATTCCTCGAACTCTTTCTCTGACCATCTATGGAGATCAGGATATATCGGTACTTTCCGAGTATCCAGTCGGACGATTGCCGATTCATACGAAAGTACTCTCTGAAACGGAGCGAAACGAGGCGTACAATTTCATCGCAACCGAAGTGCAAGCAGGTCGTCAAGTGTACTGGATATCTCCACTCGTCGAGGAATCCGAGACGCTCGATATCGCGAGCGCGGTCAATATGCAAGAGATTCTCCAGAGCGTATTTCCTACTTTCCGCGTAGGACTCATCCATGGGAAAATGAAAGCCCGGGAAAAAGATGCGATTATGCAGGCTTTTTACGAACGAAAAATCGACATACTTTCCTCGACATCGGTCGTGGAAGTAGGAGTGGATAACCCGAATGCTTCGGTTATCTGTATCGAAGCGGCGGAACGTTTCGGACTCTCACAACTTCACCAGTTCCGAGGGCGTGTCGGACGTGGAAAAGACCAATCGTATTGCTATCTTTTCACTACGAAATCGTATACTGGAGAACGACTCCGAGCTATGGAGCGCACCAATGACGGATTCGAGCTCTCAGAAATCGATCTTGAACTTCGAGGTCCCGGAGAAGTTTATGGAGTTCGTCAGAGCGGAGTTCCCGAGTTCAAGATTGCAGATCTGAAAGATCTCGAACTCGTGAGCGAGATACGAGAGGATATAGAGGAATACATGATAAAGAAGTAGATTTGATTTTTCTTTTTCTCTCTATATACTACATACCTTATTATTTCGTTTTTTAAATTATGTGACGATGACCAGTAGTTGGACCAAAAAAAACTCTTAGCGATAATGCTCGCGGAAAAGTATTTGCTATTCACGCGAAACTTATTTCTCTTGCTGCTAAATCCGGAGGGGATCCGGCGATGAATCCGACTCTCTATGATGCTCTCGAAAAAGCCCGTAAAGCCAATGTGCCAGCCGACAATATCGAGCGGGCAATCAAAAAAGGAACCGGAGCGGACAAGGATTCTGCAGAAATCGATGAGATTATTTACGAAGGATATTCTCCGGGAGGAGTGGCGATTGTCGTAAAAACATTGACTGATAATCGAAACCGAACAGCAAAAAATATGCGTCATACTTTTTCCCAGTACGGAGGAAATCTTGGGGAAACTGGTTCCGTATCTTCATTTGCTTTTAAATACCAAGGATATATAGAAGCTCCTGTTGGAGCTTATTCCATAGACCAATGGGAAGAATGGATCATAGAATCAGGAGCGAGTGATTATGAATTCCTGGAAAACAATACCAAAGTTCGTATTTCCACGGAACGAACTGATCTTATGGGAGTAGTAAAATTCCTCAAAGGACAAGGGATTGTTTTT
This sequence comes from Candidatus Gracilibacteria bacterium CG12_big_fil_rev_8_21_14_0_65_38_15, assembly GCA_002771035.1. GTDB lineage: Bacteria > Patescibacteriota > Gracilibacteria > BD1-5 > UBA2023 > UBA1545. The sequence continues at coordinate 25,196 of PCUR01000060.1, forward strand.
GATAATTACGGACTCGAATATGCAGCAACGAATCTGGTAAATCTCGATGACTCAGAGAAGATACTCAAACTCTATGCACTTCTTGCTGACTTCGAAGATGATGATGATGTGGAGCAAGTCTGGCATAATGCGGAAATTGATCCGGAACTCTGGCAAAAGGCGGAAGAAGCAATGAGTAAAACTCGTTTTCGTACCTAATGAGATTTTGACAAAGATACTAAAATCCATACACTTACGCACATACTATTTTTTCATACTTTTTTTATGTCCGATTCTCCCGTAGCCACTTCCCAAACAGCCACTCTTTTCGCGGAACTTACATCAGTTCATCCTCTTTCTACGTTTGATGAAGGAATATTTCTTGATCTTCTTGAACATTCTCTTTCACTTTCCGTGAGTGAAAAGAAACGAGTAATTGATGCAATCCCAACTCTTTCTCAGTTCCAGATCGACGAACTTACGAAGGTATTTACTGATGAACGCGAAGAATTTAAAAAACTCCTTTCCAAGGAAGGGGATACTATTAAAGAACTCGTTGTAAAAGCGCGTGAAGGATGGAATCAACTCGGAGAAATATATATTCAGGAGCGAGCACAAAAAGAGAAACAAGGAGAAGACCAAAATAAAATCGATGATTTGAAGAAAAGTCTTGGGATTTAAATATAATTTGTCATTGCGAGGTACGAAGCAATCTAGGTTACTTATTCCATTTTTATAAGGAATTATTTAATCTGGATTGCTTCATTTTATTCGCAATGACAAAATCATTAATATTTTTATTTTTAGTTAGTACATTCCATGTCCCTCTCTCTCCAAAATACCTTTACTCTCACAAAAGAACGTTTTAAACCTATTCGTCAGGAACTCGTGAAGGTGTACTATTGCGGACCGACTCCGTACAATTTTGCGCACATTGGGAATCTCCGTGCGTATCTTTTCTCGGACTCGGTAGTTCGGACACTCCGGTATCTCGGGTACAAGGTACAGACGGTTATGAACGTGACCGATATCGATGATAAAACGATTCGTGATAGTCAAAAAGAAGGCGTATCGCTTCAGGAATTCACCGAGAAATATACGGGACTTTTTCTCGAAGATATCAAACATCTTGGAATCATTCCTGCCGACATGATTGTACCGATTTCAACTGCAATCGACACAATGGTGGAGATTATCCAGAAGCTTTTAGATAAAGGATATGCGTATCTTGCGGATGATGGAAGTATCTATTTTTCTATCAAGAAATTTCCGAAATACGGGCAGTTGGCTCATTTGGATATAAAGGGAATGAAATCGAGCGTGCGTATTAATAACGATGAATACGAGAAGGAAAGCGTTGCAGATTTTGCACTCTGGAAAGCATATGATGCAGAAAAAGACGGACCGAATTTCTGGGGTGCAAAGTTTATAATTGACGGTAAGGAAATTTTAGTGAGCTGAAGACCTGGTTGGCACATAGAATGTAGTGCCTGCAATCTCAAGCACTTCGGTCCAGAAATCGATATCCATATGGGAGGAATCGACAATATTTTTCCACATCACGAGAATGAAATAGCTCAGAGCGAAGCGTATAGTGGTAAGAAATTCGCCCGATACTGGATGCATTCTGGACATTTGCTCGTGGAGAATAAAAAGATGGCGAAATCGGCTGGTAATTTCTACACACTCGCGGATATCGTTGCAAAAATGCCAAACGAAAAACCGGAGATAGTGTACCGAGGATTTCGGCTTATGAATCTCCAGACCCGCTATCGAGAGAGTTTTAATTTCACTTTTGACCGACTTACAGCAGCGATTGCGACTGTGAAAAGTTTCGATGAAGTTTTGAAACGCCTCAAACATTATACTCCGGAATCTGGGAAAATATTTCGGGATTTTAGAGAAAAATTACAAGAATATATCCAAGCATACATTGAAAAACTTGAGGATGATATAGGAACTCCAGAAGCTCTCACAATCGTATTCGATTGTTTCGGATTTATCAATAGTGGAATCGACAGTAATTCCTTTTCTCTTGAGGAAAAGAATGCAATTATCGATCTACTTCATTCCTTCGATGAAGTTCTCGGACTTTTTGACTTTTCTCTTCTGGAGTCTACCGAAATTCCAGCGGAAATAGAACTCCTTCTTATGCAACGCAATAAGGCGAAAGCACAAAAAAACTATTCGCTTGCGGATAGTTTGCGTGCTCAAATAGGGGAGGGTGGGTACAAAATCGTAGACGACAAAGGTGGAAGTCACGTAGAAAAAGTCTAGGAACTTGTTCTCATCCGTTTCTTGAAGAAGACGAAAAGACCGACAATCGTAAGGTCTTTTTTTTGTAAAAGACGGTTATATCGTTCTATGTCGCTATTGAGAAAAAGCATTTCCTTAGAAATTGTATTCTCGTAGAATATGATGAAATTTCGGATATAGAGGAAATTCCCGTTGGTGTTCAAATCGCGCATCCGTGCGGAGACTTTCATGAGGAAAAGAAATTCACGATGTATACGACTATTATTCTCAAGTATATCGTAAATACTTCAAATATTGGAAATGATAGCAACTTTATGGAGATGGATAATCTCGAGGAATATATCTTTATAGGCAGTCTTTTTGGACATTATCTCTATAAATGCGGGAATCTTGTCTATCTTTTCCTTATAGAGCGAGATAATTTTTTGCTCTCGTCTTTTTATGCTTCTTCCGAGAAAAATGATCTGAAAAGAGAAGACTATAAAAACTATAGAAAGAAGACTTACAACCGCGAGGAGGATATTTACATACATAAATGGAGAAATAAAATTATATTTCCAAAACTTGAGTATATGGAAAAGCAGAAATTTTGGAAATATTTTTTCTTTTTGTTATATTTTCCGTATACTCATTTTCAATATAATACCAAATTAAGCTAATTTCAATTCCTTATTTCCTTCCTCTCCTCTAAAAGGAGAGGGGCTGGGGGTGAAGTGAAAGATACGAGAAATCAAGTTAATTTCGTATAATAGGAAAATCCTGAAACAAGTTCAGGATGACGATTAAATATATATAAACTGAGCCATTGTTTCTATGAAACGTCATGAACTTTTTTTCTGAATTATTAAAGTACCTATTGAGGCAGGTATTATTTTCCTTGCATTTTTTCTCGCTCGTGATATCCGTCTCGTGACTGATCTCATACCAGACGTACATCTGCCTGTCCAGACGGTGAGTACAGAAAGTCTTGTAAATTTTGCTTTGGTCGGAGCTCTCGTGTATATACTTCTCTCGGCATTTTCTGGACTTTATAAGATGCGAATATATCAATCAAAAATTCAGGAATTTCAGGATATACTTCTTATTTCGCTGTATTGGTTTTTTATTTATATCGCTATACTTTATCTCTCTTTCGGATTCATTTATACTGAGCAGATTCCTCGTTTGATTGTATTGTTTTCAGTTATAATCAGTACAGTGCTTGTTATACTCGAACGAAGTATTTTGAGCAAGATTGAAACAAGTCTCATACAAAAATGAATACTTGAAAAAACCAAGATTCTTCTCATTGTTCGAACAAATGAGAAAGATATTATCGAGACTGTTCGAGAATCCGCAATGTACGAGATTTTCGGATATGCTCAGAAAGAAAAAATCGATGGTCTGGATATTCCTTATATCTCTTGAATAAAACAGGTAATATCCGCTATTCAATCACATAGAATCGATGAGATTCTCGTCGTGCAAAGCGATTTTACACGGGAAGAAATGCAGGAGATATTCGAGTATGCCCGAATATACGGTGTGCGCTACCGTTATATCGCCAATTCTTTCGAAACGACTAAAATCAATACCGAGATTTCTTTTCTCGGAAAGATTCCCGTGATTGAGATAAAAAACATAGGACTTACTCCGTGGTGACGGATATGGAAAAGAGTATTCGATATTATTTTTTCTTTCATCGCTCTTATTTGTCTTTTTCCGGTTTTTCTCATAGTTGCTGTCATTATCTATTCACAAGATAGACATAATCCTTTCTACAAGAGTCAGAGAGTTGGAAAAAACGGTGAACTGTTTCAGATGTATAAATTCCGTTCCATGCAGATAGATGCAGAAAAAGAAAAACGAAAATTGCTTTCGAAAAATGAACGAAAAGACGGACCTCTTTTTAAGATAGAAAATGATCCGCGAATTACAACGTTCGGAAAATGGATTCGAAAATTTGATATCGATGAACTTCCACAGCTCTATAACGTTCTCATTGGAAATATGAGTCTCATAGGTCCACGACCACACTTGAAGGATGAAGTAAAACTTTATAAAGAATACCAGAAACGAGTACTGACACTCAAACCAGGAATCACCGGAATGGCGCAGTCTCACGGACGACACGAGAATACTTTCGATGATGAAGTACGTCTCGATACTTTCTATATAGAAAACTGGAGTTTACTTCTGGATATGAAGATACTCTTTAAAACCATCGGTGTCGTACTTGGAAGGAAAGGAAGATAAGAAAAATCTCTAAATTTTTAGTAAAATTCATCATTTATTATATTTTCTATTTTTATTTCTATGTGAGCCTGAGATTATACTCCGTCCGCGTCTGGTCGTGCAAAACCCATAACCAAAGCTCAGCTTCGTAAAATGCAGGAGGATTACGCCCGTGCCGAAGCACTTTCGAAAGAAGCTCTGGAACAGGAAAAAAAGGAAAAAGAAAAAGCAAGTCATGAGATGAATGACTTGCTTGGAGATGTGTTTTAAGCGAGATATGAAATAACTTCAGACTTTGCGTTCAAAACTCCGTTTCTTCACTCTCCGTACAAGTCGTACGGTTCGCTTTGATACTTGTTTTTCACACAAATTCTATCATTCTTTCATATCTCATAACCTTCCTTGAAAAGAAATTGGAGATTTAAGCTCAATTTTTGAAGTTATCTCATAGCTTGACTACCAGTCTTTCTTGCTATCATTGGTTGGTAATATATCTTGGAAAAACGAGTCATTTCCAAAGAAGTTGCGTATCTGGTCAGAAATACTTCCTGCTTCTCCTGGTTTCTCAGGATTCAGGAATTTCCCGTTCTGTTTCTCGAATTGTTTCAAGTGTTCAAGATATTTCTGTACCTCCTGTCGATCCTCATCGGATAGAGGTATATCATTGTTCGTATTCTGTCATCCGACAGGATTGTAGCTTCCTCCGTTCGACCAATTCTGTCCAGATTGTGTTTGAGTTTTTCCGCTTCCTGTTTCAGGTTTTTCCGCTTCTTCTTTATTTTCCTCTCCGGAACCGGTCGTATTTTCTGTTTGATTCGGTTGTTTTTCCGTTCAGGAACCAATTTTTTCATCTTCTTTCTTCTCTTCTTCCTGCTCTCTTTTTTCTTTTTGAAGTTTCTCTTTCACAAAAGCGAGATTTTCTTCCGTTTCGGAATCGGTGCGAATAGCGAGTGATTTCGTATAACTACCAATTGATTTTTCCCAGAGATGTATTCGTTTTTCGTTTTGTTCTAGTTCGCCAAGTCGGTAGAAAGTATTTCCTAGATTATAGAGTATATCGGCAGAGAGAAGTGTATTTCCAGAAGAGTTTCTGAGTACTTCCGTATAGTGTTTTTCCGCGTCTAATAGACTATTCTTTCGATACGATATATCACCGAAAGTTCCTCGCAAGGAACCGTAAATCGCCCCAGTGTTATAGAGGAGAACAAAGAGAATGAGAATAAAAAGAAAAATTATAAGACGTTTCATCGTTTCAAAAAAGAAGAAGGAAATAATAGGAATACGAGGAAAAAGAAAAAACTTATCATAACAAGTACTGGTACGGTTTTATCATTCGTATTATCTCATGAAACAGCTACGTTGTGGCGGGTAATGGAATTGAGAGAATTTCCTAAATCTTTTTCTAGGGAAGTTCCTTCTATATAAGTTCACTTTCCCACATCGGCGAGATTCCTAAGACTTTCTCTATTCAGACCCGAAAGAACTATTTCTCCTCCGAATTTTTTATAAACCGTATCTCCGAAAGGATTTGTTCCAATGGGAATAGGTGAAGGTTTGGTTTTCCCGATTCCGACAGTCGAGAGGATAATATTTTCCTCTTGCAAGACACTTTTTATCGAACTCATATTGGGCGAGTCTTCCATATCTCCACCATCGCTCAGAAGCACTATGGCATGAGTAGTATTATCCTTGGTTTCGAATCTCTCTGTAGCGAGTTTGAGAGCATCCAAAAAATCGGTTCCACCGGTCGAAATACTCCTAGAATCTATACTTGCGAGAAAAGTAAGTAGGGAAGAGTGGTCGGATGTAAGCGGAGAAACGAGTCTCGATGCTCCAGCGAAAATAATAAGTCCATAACGATTCTCAGGATGAGAAATCATAAAGTTCTCTATCACGGATTTCGACCGGGCAATTCGGGAAATGGTAGTACTATTTTCGGATACATCACGAACGTCCATACTTGTCGAAACATCTAGAAGCCAAACACAATCAATTCCATCGGTCGAAGTGGATGAATTTCTCATAAGTCCTACAGGTCCGAGAAAAACGATACCGATGAGGAAAATAGAAAGAATAAGACTTATGAATCGTATGAGAGTAAATCGTTTATTGATACTATAATTGGTAGCTTTTTCATGAGCAAGAAAATATTTTCTCGATCGAAAAAATATCATCCAAAAAACTATTAGAAGAAAGGAAGAGACGAAAAATATATGAGGGAAGTCGAAAGACGAAAAATACATAAAATGAGATACGATTTTTTACATAAAACCAAGAAAACTAACATAACTTCCGAGAGCGAAACAAAGAATCCCCGCGATTCTAATAATGTTTTCACTGAAATTTATTTTCTGAAAAGTTTGTATTGTCCATTGAGGGAAGATAAGTATCAAGATGCCTTTGATAACTGCAATATAACCGAGAATAGTAATCACGAGAAATGTATTTTGACTTTCGAGAATCAAAAGTCCCATAAGAGCTGCAAGAAATCCTCATATATAAAGTGTCATCATATTTTTCGAAATATCTCGTATCATGGCTCTATATTCATGAGCATGGAATAAAAGTCCGATACTTATTATAATAAAAAGGGGTCATATAACCCGAGATATAAAAAGAGCTGTTTCCATAAGCATAAAATGTTATGAATAAAAATCGCTTTCAAGCATTAATTATAAGCAAATCTCCAAAATAGCAAATATTATTCAGAGACATATACAGAGCCGATTTCCCACTGAATTCAGAGAGCAAATATCTTTTTTTGAAATTTTTTTTGACATTCCAGGCTTTTTCTATAATATACGCGGGCTTTCTTTTTCAGAAAGATATATTCCTGAGATAGCTTCAGTGGTAGAGTCCGCCCAGGCGGATTAACCGAAATACTCGGGACATCAGTTCGAATCCTAAGAGATTCGATATAAAATAAAACACGACATAATATATTCCTCGGTAGCTCAGTGGTAGAGCAAACGGCTGTTAACCGTTGGGTCATAGGTTCGAATCCTATTCGGGGAGCCATTTTAATTCAAGCCAGAAATCTCAGGTAATTCCTGGGATTTTTGTTTTGTCAAATTTGCATTCGCTATTGTGGCAAAGGGTTCTTGCCACTCTGGTATAATTTCCCCATCGATAAATTTAAGGTTCGAAAACATCGAAAGTACCAGTCTGCGTTTTGGTTCGAAACCTATATCATAACCAGGTGCGAATACTGTTTTGGCTTGTAATAGCACATTTAATGCCTGCCACGCTTTTTCAAACCCCTCCTCGTCTTCTTCTCGGAGTTCATTGATCTCATCTTCTATGGTGTGAATATCTTGTGTGATATCTGAAATACTCCCTTCCAGATCTACTTTCTGTTGGTCGTTCATATTTTCTGAGAATAGTGACTCATTGAGTTTCCTTCTTTTTTCTTCTTGCTTTTCTATATCTTTTCTTTTAGTGGATACTTTTTTCTTGGTTATATCCACTTGCTCCATCCAGAGGGTGTAGAGTTGTTTCTTAAATACCTGAAATAACCCCTCAGATATCTGTATCTTGCTGATATGCTCGTCGATAAGGTGTTCTATAAGGGAAGCCTCGAAACTTCCTTTATCCGTTGTTTTTCCTGTTTCTTTGTCATAGACGGTGTGTGTGGTGCCACGGACATCAAAAGTCTTTCTGATATGTATATTTTTATATTCCTCTAATTTATATACTTTCCCACAAGTCGGACAAGCTTTCGGTCCACCTGCTGAATAATATCTTCCAGAACAATTTTTTGTGGGACAATAGTATCGTGTTTTTACATTCACATAGAAAGGATTCCCTGTTTTTCCACAAATAAGCACTTCTTTGAGAAGATTTTCATAGCTCACATTCTCGATTTCTTTGGAGTGTTTCCATCCTGTTTTCTGGAGAATAACTTGAGCAGTCTCAAACTCTTCTTTACTCACCATAGGCTTATGCGATCAAGGGGCTCATTCTTTTAGAATACCCATATAATAAGGATTCCTGAGTGCTTCACGGAATGCTCCTTGACTTGGTACCTCTCGTCTCTCTCCACGCTTGTATCCAGCAATTCTCGTGAATCCTTGCTTAACGGCTTCATCGTATAATTCTGATACTTTATATCTTCCTGTTTGAAGTTTCTTCCATGTATTTTGAAAGATATCAAAGTTTTCTCCGTCAGGTTCGACCGAACGGTTCCCTTTATGTTCTCATATGTTTCTATAGCCCATATTAGCAATATTTGTAGTTGCTCATTGGGCTTTTCGATTCGCCATTCCTGATTTCGTATTTTGTGCCCGTTGATCGTTCTCATATTTCGAGATACTCAAAAAGAGACCGAGTGTAAATTTCTCAGTGGAAGAATTGGACGCGTAACTATTGGATATTGTTCGTATGCATCTGATATATTCCTCATCCATGACATGAATAAGCATCCCGGTATCGAGAGGATTTCTTGAGAGTCTCGATGCTTCTGTACAAAGGAGAACATCATATTTCCTCTTTTTAATAGATTCCATCATCTTATTAAATACCACTCTTCCTGGCTTCTTTGCTGATTGCTGTTCTCGAAAAGTATCTTTTATATCCAATCTTTCACTAAAATCCACTGTTGAATTATACCTCTCAAGAAACTCTTTTATATCCCGTTCCTGTCGTTCTATCGACTGAGCTTGTTTATCCTCTGTTTCAGAAGATTTGCGAATATATACAACGGTTCGAAGCATAATATAATAGATGAAGTACTAAAGAGATTGCTTTAAATAAATGGTTCAAAAAATATGTCCATTATATGGACATATTTTTTTATTGCAAGAACTTCGAACATATATTTTTGATTTCTTCTCAGATTTTCTGAATTTTATCAGGAGAAAGGGTTATATTATAATCCTCTAAAAATACACGCTCGATATCCTTTTGGTATTCTTCTTGATTTTTATATCAGGAGAATATTTCGGATTTCTGAGATCAGGGCATATATCCAAATTCCTTGCAGTGTGGTGCCGGGAATTCCACTATGTCTTCTTTTGTTAGTAGCATTATATTTAGAGGTAATATTGTATACCTCCGTATATAAGAAG
>PCUR01000002.1 GCA_002771035.1 Candidatus Gracilibacteria bacterium CG12_big_fil_rev_8_21_14_0_65_38_15
GAAAACATTATCTTAAAAATTAAGTCATAATGAATTATTCAATTAACTATTAATTTTCTGAAAAAACTCTATCATTAAACTGATAATTTCTCAAAATATAAAATTTCATAGAAAATAGGTGATCAAAAATCATATGATGATATATCATCAAAAGGCGAAAGTTTTAAGTATTTTAATACTTTTATTTTGAGAAATTCAAAAAGTCTTATTCTTAAGATGATAAAGATTGGTAATTCTATATAGTCTTATAAGTATTTTTTTTGTTTCAACATCTATAGGATTAGATATCTTGTTAAAATAGTCTTTTGGATCTGGACTCAAAATTCATTTCTCACCATAAGCTCACAAACATTCTTGCTCACCAAACATCTTTGCAAGATATTCCTTATCCACAATATCTCAAGCCTTGAGATCTTTGATATCGATAAAGTCCTGTTCAGCAAGCTGAAAAGTTATAGTATAGCTATATGTAAGTATCTTAAATACTCAGTATAATGCTATATAAAGAGTAAAAATTCTTAAAAGATAAATTTTTATCTCATTTGGATTAAGAATATATTCATATACGACGAAGCCAATCAAAATTATAAGAAGGACTCCTATTAGGACAAAATCTAGAGTTGTATTATTCTCTATTCCACCTTTCTTTTTTAGAACTTCTTTCAGTTTTCCTATCAAAACCCTTATTCCATAAACAATTCCGATAAACACTCAAATAAGAGCGAAAAGTATATAGGAAGTATAATTTTTAAAATATTCCAATAATTGGATATAATAATGAGTTTCTTGTATATAGGTGAATAAATACAGTCTCGCAAGTCGTATACTTACAAAAAATATCAGAAAGAGTAGAATCCATTTCAGGAGCTTCAGGAAAATTGCATTCTTATAGAAATTGCCATCACCATGTTTCAAAAAATTTACAAGCCTATCCTTTAAGTCTCCATAAATATTTACATACAGACTTTTAGCATAACTCCAATGAAACAAACATTTTCAGAAATAAAAATAAAGAAAATATAAAAGGAGATATGCAAGAGTGATGAGTGCAATATTACCGAGAAAAGGGATAATGCCTATATGCGGTATAAAAAGCGCAAGTACCAACAGATATTTTGCATCTCCGGCGGACCAAACTCAGTAATAATACAGTATAAAAGATACAAGTATCGTAAGAAGCATTGATCAGAGAAATAGTGGGATATGTATCTGAACGGAGGCGGAAAATAAATATATATAATAGAATGGAACGAGAAAAAGAAGGTATCCGAGTAGTTTATTTGGAATTTTCTTGTATTTTATATCGGAGCTTATTATCTTATAATTAAGATAAAAAAATGGTATGAGAAGGAGATACAAATAATATTGCATAATTTTTATTTAGAGTATACTTTTCCTGTAGTATATTTTTATTGCAGTAAATATCAATATATGGAATCAAAATATTATGTTCTCGGAAAGAAAGATAATCAAATGGTATCATCTTATTTTGATAAATATTATCTACTTCTTGTTTCTTATCTAGAAGCTCTTCTAGAGAAATGAGTTTTAACACGAGAAATATCGGATCTCTTAAAAAGAGAGAACAAGGATTTTATACTTTCTCCTGACCAATCATCCATTATTAATCTCCTTTACAAAGAGATTATAGAAGAAAAACCGCAATATCTTTGAGAATACAAGACTTATGAACAACAACTTAAAAAAGAAATAGATCTATTCCTGAATGGAAAGTGGGATGAACTTGTTATGAATACGGGAAAATATATCCATGGTACCAATATAAAACTTACAATTGTGGATAATAATCCCTATAATCAAAGAGATGCTCATCCTGAGCATCAAGCAACGGGCGGAGTTATGTGATATTGAAAAAAGAAAGAAGAGGATTGGATTTCAATCTATGGAAAATCTTTTGAATTATTGAAAACTATAGATGAGTGAATGTACGCTGAACTGAATCAGATTATAAAAAAAATCATTCCACTCTGAACGGCTCTGTGACTACATAATTCTGCTTCATATAAAGAGTGTGTTGGGCATCTCTATATGGGATATACTATCGATGCGGATTTACCCGAAATAAATAACCTAGAGGCGATAATACATGAATCATCTCATAATAAACTAAATCTCATCCTGCAATTTGATCCGATTGTACTCAATGATAAAACAGAAAAATATTATTCTGCTATCAGACCCGATGCTCGACATATCCATGGAATTTTTCTCGGTTACCACGCGTTTGCTCCTACGATGTATATTATTATGAAGGCATATCTGAACGGCTCTCTCTGAGAAAATAACCAATGGTTCGAAAAAATAGTGCTTTACTATATAAAGACAAAATTTCTTCAAAAGATGATTAAAAAATATGCTGTTTTAACAGATTTATGAAAGGAGATTTCCGAAGAAATCGACTCTGTGATAGAAGAAATGGATATTCTTATAAGAAAGCTGAATCCAAGTCCGGAAATACTCAAAAGAGCAAAAGAAAGACAGCAAGAACACTTCAATGAAGTGAATACTAAATATCCATATCTGGAATATTAAAAAATGTGACAAATAAAGTATTTTCCATATACTCTTGAACTATACCAGAGCAAGGATTGATTTTCTGATTTCTTGAATTCTTCAGTATCTGCGGAACGGGAGCCGTCCGCCTAGGTGGACTGGGATTCGGACATGACCTCGATACCTACAAATTTAAAAAATCAGAATAAGATACTTAAAAAAAATTAAAAATTTTCAAATTATGGATACTCTTCTTTCTCTTCTCGAAACGGTTCGTTCTTTTTTTATGGGAATATTTTCCGTTATATCCGCCAATATGAGCATAGATCTCGGGATCAAACTCGTACTCGGATATTTTTTCATTATCTGGGCGGCGTTCATTATCTGGGTTATTAAGGATATCACAAATCGTACGACAAATATCCTCGTTCAGACGATTTCCATTTTCATTATTCTTTTTTTTACACCTATTTTCGGACTTCCGATCTATCTCCTTATTCGTCCATGATCGACTCTTTTCGAACAATATTACGAAGATGAGGAAGTAGAGGAATTAGAAGATGATGATGTGGAGGAATTTTATCATTGTCCCGGGTGTAGTCATAAAGTATCTCGAGATTTCAAATTCTGCCCAAAATGCATGCTGGAACTCACTATTTCCTGTCCGTCTTGTAAAAAACGGATTCATTCCGACTGGGCTCTCTGTCCATATTGCGGAGAAAAGGAAATTGTTCCAAAAAAAGAACCATTAAAAGAAAAAAAGGGAGGGAAAATACCAGTTAAAAAGATTGGGAAGAAAGATGATGATGCTAAACAGAAAGATATTCACCAGAAAAAGGAGAGCTTAAAAGAAAAAGAATCCTAAAAAAATACCCCGAAATTTCGGGGTATTTTTATAAGAAGCCAAATTCGGAATCTCCTGAAAAATGATGAAGTTCGTATGAAAATCGAGTACCGAAGCGAGCCATACGACTTGTACGGAGAGCGAGGAACGGAAGATTTGAATGCGAAATTCGCATTTTGCAGAGATTCCTAAAATGTTGTAGTTATGTTTTTCAAAAGTACTCTCCTATCTTCTGGGAATTTGATATTTTCGGTATAGGCAACCACTTTTTGGAAAATACAATACGGATTATCTGAATTCCAAAAAAATCCGTTTCCTTCGAATTTCATAGGATTAAATTCCTGAAGCATTCCGGAAAATACATTCTGTTCTGGCATTATAGGAGTGATTCCTGCTTTCATGTATTGGATAACATCTACCCCTTCATATTCATTATCAAAAACAAAAAAATCAAAACCTACAAGATCGTTTTGGGAAACCTTTTCAACAGTGATAATATTCGCGATATCTGTGTTTTCTCCACCTATAACAACTGCTCCGAGTCCGATAGCAGCGATTCATTCCGAAACGAATTGTCGTTTCTTTGGATCTTTAATAGCGATGATTCCGAGAGAATTTATCGCTTTTGGAAAGGAATATATAGACTGAAGATTTTTTTTTGCCATTTGTTTGATTTCTCGAATAGAAGTTTTTGAAGTATTCATTTCCATGATAGAGATATTTATTTGATAAGAAGGGTTGAGTTTTCCCCCGATATCTATATACTACCACACCTATGGAGAAATCTCCAAATATTTGCATTTATTTTTGCTTGACGGTACAACTCTTTAGTCTTTAGTTTACTGGACTTCAGATATGAAAAATCTGTTCTTTGCTCTTAGTTATCCTTATTTATACCTCTCTTATTATGTCCAAAGATTTCTGGAAAAATCTCGCTTCGAATGGTCCTATCTGTACACTTGCGCCAATGGATGGGTACACTGACAGTCCTTATCGTCAGATTGTAAAAAGCATAGCGCCGAATACGGTGTGTTTTTCCGAATTCTACAGTGCCGATGGACTTGTTCATAGTAAACAACTTCAACAAACCGCTCTCACTTATGATGCGAGCGAGAAACCACTTATCATTCAGATTTTCGGGAAAGATCCCGAGATGTTTCGTAAAGCGGCTATTCTTATCGAACAAGCCTGAGCTGCCGGAGTGGATGTAAATATGGGATGTCCTGCGAAAAAAGTCGTGAAAAGCGGGCATGGTTCCAGTCTTATGATTAATACAGATACAGCTTTTCGCATTATCGAAGAAATGAGTAAAGCTGTAAAAATACCCATTTCCGTCAAGACCCGCCTCGGATGGAACAATTGGGAAGAACATCTTATTCCTTTTGCCCAAGGTCTCCAGAATGCCGGAGCGAATCTCATCAGTGTCCATGGTCGAACCTATCAGCAGGCTTTCGATGGAAAAGCCGATTGGACTGGTATTTATGAACTCAAAAAAAACCTTTCTATTCCTGTAATTGGGAATGGTGATGTGCTCGATTATGATGATGGGCTCAAGAAAATTCAAAATCCATTTAATCAGATGAAAAAGATTTCTGGAGGAATAGATGAAATTCGTATGCAGTCCGAGCACCAAAGTGAGACGTACTGAAATAGTACGGTGAACGAAAAGCGGAGGAATAAATATGAATTTCGCGATTCATCCGGAAATCTTGATGGATTCATGATTGGAAGAAGCAGTTTTGGTAATCCTTGGGCCTTCCTTCCGGGAAGTTATATCCCTACTCTTTCGGAAATCCTTATTATTATGCACGAGCATGGACGTCTCCTAGTCGAAGCGAAGGGACGGAAAGGAATTCTCGAGAGTCGAAAACATCTTGTTCAATATCTTCATGGATTTCCCGGAGTCAAAGAATATAGAAAATCGCTCGTATCCGTCGAGAAGCTAGAAGATATAGACAATGTGCTCTTACGTATTAAAAGCGAGCATGCCGGGCTTTTAAATACGAAACTAGAACGTGGTAAGGAAGCGATGGTAGAATCTTGGAGTGGGGAAGATTGCAGTTTATAAAAATGACCGTTAAAAAAACCGTTCAGATCTGAACGGTTTTTTTTATTAATTAGTATAAATATATCCTTGAATGGAACTATCATTTTTTGATACTCTTCGAATAGTAATTTCGTTCAATCTTCTATAATTCATATCTTTTACCACTATATCAGATCCCTCTACATCTACAACAATTCCTACATGTCCATAATAAGGATTATATCCGGATCATTGGAATGTTATTATAGCACCCGGTGTTGGAGTTTTTCCTGTTGGAACTCATGCAGCGGCAGCATTTCTAAGCCAAGCATTAGCATTTCCACGCCAAGTGACATTTTTATGATTGGCTACAAAATACGTACAATTTCCCCATACAAATCTATTTCCTTTTCCTGTATAGTTAGTTGTGTAGGTTTTGCTTTCTATAATCTTTGATGTTGTATTTCGAACAACAGCCTTCTTAGTAATAATAGGTTTTGGTGGTGCTATCTTAATAGCTCCAGGAATAAGGATTTCTTGTCCGATGAGAAGATCTTGTTTCGATGCCAGTTTATTTTGATTAATGATTTTATCAGTGGTAACTTTGTATTTTTTAGCGAGGCTTTCGATAGTATCTCCTTTGGCAACGATATAGACAAGCCCTGTTACGGGTGGGATTTTTATAACAACGTTCGGATGAAGAACACTATTTATACTGAGATTATTTGCCCAGATAACAGAATTCATACTTACGTTGAATTTAGAAGCGATACTTCCGAGGGAATCGCCTTCTTGGATTGTATAAGAAAGAAGTTTACTTGTTCCGCTTACATCACGAGTATCATCCAATGTACTATTGGACTTTATAAACCCTGATTCTTTTGAAAATATAGAACTATCCTCATTATCACCTTCGTAAGCAGAGATAATGGATGTTTCATCATAATTACCTACTGCAATCTGTTCATTGAGCCCAAAAGCTCAAAAAGAAGGATATACAGGGAGAATAAGTACAATAAAAAATGAAAAAAATTTGAATTTTTTAAAAAGGGAGAAAATCTGTTTTTTATTGAAAGACGTGCTATTTCGAGCATGTCTTTTGAGACGGGCCTGAATATTGATTTTAAGTTTCATTCAAGTGTTTTAGGAATAAAAACCCTCCTTTTATATTAAGATATTCATATCTTTTTACAAAGGGAGAAATCCTCCTTATACAATAGCTGTAACTTCAAGCTTTGTTTGTTCTGGTCGAAAACCGAAAGTTCGTGCGTAACGTTTCTTGGATTTCATTTTAAAAACACGAATCTTTTCTCCTCGAAAGTCCTCAATAACCTTGAGAGATACTTTTGCACCATCAACTACGGGAGTTCCTACTTTTACAGTAGAACCATCTTCACTAGAAACAAGAAGTGGTTGTACTTCCATTATGGACCCTACTTCGGTATTCTGATTATCTACCTCGATAATATCTCCTACTTTTACAGTAAATTGGTTTCCACCGATTTCTACGATCGCGAACATGAAATGAAAAATGAAAAAATAATTATTTTAATACGTGTAACTATATGAATTTTCAGGAAAAATCAATTTTATTTACCTATTTATAGATGCATTTATGGTTGGGGATGAGGGATTCGAACCCCCGAATGGCGGAGTCAAAGTCCGCTGCCTTACCACTTGGCGAATCCCCAGAGTATTCGAGTCCCAAAGGGAATAACCTGGTAAATCTCTACAGCGCTTTATATTTTTAGCCCGTGTATTATATGTTTTATTTGAAAATGTCAAAAAAATGTATAATTACGTTTATTTTTTGCTTTGTTTATAAAACAATGTTATCATATAACATATATATCTTTTTATATTTCAAACAATGGATGAACAAAAAATAATCAATAATGTTCTTCGTTACATTCTCAATCTTTTGGAACCTATTAATCATTATCCATATCATAATATTAATCATACACTTGATGTGTATACCAGAGTAGGATATTTAACGGATAAAGAATGAATACACGGGGAAGATAAAACTGATTTGCTTATTGCAGCTCTTTTTCATGATACTGGTTTCACTGTTCAATATACAAACAATGAACGAATTGGTATGCAGATAGCACGCAAATATCTTGAAAATATCCAGTACGAGGAGTCTCGAATACAAAAAATAGAACGTCTCATTTTTGCAACGGTTCTTTTTTCCGAAGCACATGATATTCTTGAAGGAATTATTCAAGATTCCGATCTCGATAACCTCTGACGAAAAGATTGTTTTGTGAAAACCCTTCTTGTGAGAAAAGAGCTCAATACCATTGCTCATATGAAAACTCCGAAAAGAAAATGGATGGAATTCAGTTATAATCTTATATGAACATATCAATATAGGACATCAACGGCAAGATGAGAACGAAATGAAATCAAAACTATTAATACTCAAAGATTAGAGAAAAAAATATTAATTGATAATTAAATAGAAAATATTTACGTTTTATATCGTAGATAGCTTATAAATAAAAGGATGGATTCAAAAAATAAAATGGTGGATATTCATAATATATCGACGGAATTCATTTGGATAAAACAATATACGGAAGCGAGTATACTAAAGCTTATCGCTATAGAATGAAGAATATAGAGATCTTTCGGATATTTAGGACGGATGAGATAACTTGTTCCTATAAAAATATAAGGGAGAATAAAAATAAATAATATATCTGAAATGAGTGAGCCAGTTCAAAGAAGAATAAACGCTTTTATATATAAAAAAACAAAAAGAAGGAGAAATAAAGCATATGAAACATAATTCTTGAAAAAATTATGTACTGAATAATGAAATAGTATGGAAATACTCAAAAGAGATAAAAGAAGTAGTGATAATGATTCAAATAAAATAGACATAGAGATAAACAGGGCTGTTGCATATCCCGAATATATACCGATTGTTTGAGATATTTGTTTGAATGATCGAAAATATGATTTATAAGGGAATATAAAAGTATATACAATTATAAGAAGCGAGATTATTCCCAAAAATGAGTGCCAGAGTGTGGTGGTGGGAAAAATAACGGATGCATAATAAAATCCGATAAGAAACAGATAAAAAAGAAATAATATATACGTATAAACTTTGTACTTAAAAAAGGAATCAAATATCAGAACACTCAAAAGTGTGACGATAGGAAACAGACTGTTTATAATGAAAAATATGTTTGGGGAGGTATTTTCCCAAAGGAAAAAAAGAAGAAAAAAACTGTATATGATGCTATAAATTATGCAGTTTGAACGGAAAATAAGAAAAATTACTTCTTTCTTTTTCTGTAGAAAAAAGAAAAAAATACCAGTTATAATAAGAGAAAGAAAAAGAGTGATATAATGAAATATCTGGGAAAAACTCGAGAAATTATAGATAAGATTCATACTATATACAAATCCATAAAGAGAAGCGTAGAAAAAGAGGAATGATGTATAATATGATCATTTTTTTAGAAATTCTATAATATTTTTTATTGGAATTTTTTTTGTTTTTTTATCAAAATCTTGTTCTTTAATACTTTCTTCTTTTATAAAAAAGGAAAGTATTTTACTGAAATAAATAATATATATAACCGATATTATTCAAAACAAGACACTTTCTATATATTGTCAGAATAAGAAGAAAAATAATGTAAAACTTACATTAATAAGAGAGAATAAGAAAACCATCTCTTAAAAGTTAAGTTGTAAAACAATATGAAAAAAAATGAAAATACCAGCATATATAATAAGACTGGATTTATTTTTTATAAATCTTGTAAGAAATGAAAAAAATGAAAAAATAACGATTATCTTAATAATTCAATAATTAAAAGAGAATGATTGTCAAAGAGAAAAATAAATAAAAAATAGAGAATATATAAATATTATATATACCATATAATTTCCGATAGTTTTCAATAAAAAGATTATAACATCTAGATAATATTGAAATCATTTTACTATGCTAGTATAAGAAAATTTAACATTTTTAATACGTTTTTCTATAAGTTGTATATTTTGAATAATAAGTCTTTTTCTTATAGAGAGGCGAGTTATTTTTTCTTTCTGAAAAAGAATAATAGCAATAAAAAGATCTTTTTGTGTTCTATGGAGTTTTTCTTTGTAAATATTAAGTTCTCTGAGATTTTTATAAAAAACATAGGATTGTGTATCGATTTTTTTTTCTTCGTTTAGAGTTTCTTTTTTTGTAAAAAAATTATTACTAATTTCAGTAATAATAATTTGAATTTTTTTATATATATCTGTTTCTGGATTTACGATTTTTTCTCATGATCCAAATTTTTTTAAAAGATCATTAGTTTCGCTGAGAAAATTCTGTTTTTCTTTTGTTTTATTCGTTTGAAGAAGTTCTAATTCTAATTCTCATATTTTAATAAGAACACTTTCCGCTATGATACGAAGTTTATCAATATTGGTAGTATTTTTTAGTTGCTTGAGTGTTATAAGAAAATCTTGGAGTTTTGTTTTTCTTTCAGATTCAATATCTTGTCCGTAAATTTGAAGAATATTCTCTATCTTTTGTACAATTTTATCTATGAGAATATAATATTTTTGTAATTCCTTTCCCACGAAAGTATCTGAAATATCAGTATAAGCAGCTTGAACTTGTGTTGTTTGTTCAATTTTTTCTTCTTTTTTTACTTCTTTTTTTGTATTCTGTTCAAGATACAAAAGATATCCTGAATGAATTTTTGATGTTGTGAATCTTTTTTCTTCTTCTGTCGCATTTATATCTTCATAAATGGAAATAATCTGATAATGAAGATCATTAACGAGTTTTATATATGCCTTGAAAATATCGGTAGATTGAATCTGTCCATTTTTTTTCTGTCCATCCAATATAATATCAAAATAAAATACTTTTCATCGATTTTCCGTTTCTTCTATTTGTTTTATAGTAATAATAGAATATCCCTGATTATGAAGAGCTTGACGAGCTTCTTCCAGGGAATTATATTTAATAACCAATTCTACTTTTTGATTATTTTTAGCACAGACAGCCTGAAAACTTTGCATAGATTAATTAAACAATATTATT
Source organism: Candidatus Gracilibacteria bacterium CG12_big_fil_rev_8_21_14_0_65_38_15 (assembly GCA_002771035.1). Classification (GTDB taxonomy): domain Bacteria; phylum Patescibacteriota; class Gracilibacteria; order BD1-5; family UBA2023; genus UBA1545. The sequence continues at coordinate 10,456 of PCUR01000002.1, forward strand.
TTTAAGATCTTGTAATCATCATTTTGCAGTTTGAATGGCATTATTCACTTTTTGCTCTCGAATAAGTCATGGAAAACCTTTAAAAAGTTGTGCAACTAATTCTTTTTTTTCAGGATCAAGAAAAAGAGTATCAAACATTTGTCATGCTTGTTCTATAGAAATTGTTGTATTTTTTTGTTCTGATATATTTTCATTGCTCATATATTTAAATATTATCAAATAATATATTAAAATCAATATTGTATTCTTTTTCTTTTTGTTCTTTTGAACGTATTTCCTGGAGTTTTTCGATATTTTGTTCTTGTCATTGAATAATATCTTTTTCCTCAATTATATCGATAAGTGCAGTGAGTTTTTTATAAAAGAGATCGAGATATTCATCATCGAGAATATCAAGTGAATCAAAATAGAGTTGTTCTTGTTTTTTATCAAGTGAAAGACGAAAAATAACCTCACGAATAATCTGACGTTTTTCATTGTTTTTTGAAAATTTTTTTAAAAGACCTCAGAGAAACATTTGCGATTTTATATTTAAATAAATTTTTACTGTTTTAGTATATCACTTTTATAGAAAATAACAAAATATTTTATTTATCAGTAATAATATTATATTATTGATTTAATATTTAATAGATAGTAATATATAATATGAAAAAATATAAAAAAGAATTGTTCTTAATAAAGCTATATTTAGAGGAAAGTTTTTAACATTTTAATAGAGTAAAAATCCAAATATTCTCTTATCTAAGAGGATAAAAATACTTTCTTACATTTTTCTTATAAAAAAGAAATAAATCATTTGACTTGTGTTTTTATAGAAATTCATACTATGAAATATGTAAGGAATTAGTCTGTCTATTTTTATCATTCGTTCATAAAATATGTTAATTTCTCATAAAAAAATTTTTATATTTCTTCTTTGCTTTCTTTCTTTTTTACTCTGAGTTGTTATGAATAATATCATACCACTTCGAACTTTTGAAGGAAGAATACAATCTTTAATAGATTCAAAAACTTGAATAGATACATCAAGTGAATCTTTTCAAAAGAATTTATTTTCAAAAGAAAAATCTCCTATAAATCTTGATCTTTTCAATGAGGTTTATAAAAAAGTTTCCGAGAATTATTATGGATTTGATACTCTTTCAGAAAAAGAACTTGTTTCTGGTATGATAAAAGGTTTTATTGAAGCTTTTGGTGATAAACATAGTGAATATTTCAATATAGATGAAACAAAAAAATTCAATGAGGTACTTTCCGGTGATTTTGAGTGAATCGGTGCTGTGGTAGAAAAAAATGATTTCGGTGTTATTATTGATCGTATTATCGCTGGATCACCAGCAAAAGAAGCTGGTCTTCTTGCAGGAGATATAATTGCTAAAGCAAATAATGAAGAATTAAAAGATATGAATCTTACTAATGCTGTTTCTAAGATTCGTGGAGCGGCTAATACTATCGTTACTCTTGAGATTCTTCGTCCTGGAGAAAAAGAAATCATAACAAAAATCGTTACGAGAAAAAAGATAGATATTCCATCCACAGATGGAAAAATAATAGAAGGTACGAACATTGGATATATTGCCCTTTCTATTTTCGGAGAAAAAACAGCAGACGATTTCGATAAAGTTCTTACAGATTTGGAAAATAAAAAAATAACAGGACTTATTATTGATCTTCGTGACAATGGTGGTGGATATTTAGAAACAGCTGTTTCTATTCTTTCGAATTTTATAGAAAAAGATAGAGTTCTGGTAACTACCAAGGAGAAAAATCCATTTCTCAACAAATCATATTTTTCTTATGGAAATACAAGAAAACCTCTTCCAATCATTGTTCTTATAAATGAAAATTCCGCATCTGCTTCAGAGATTACTGCCGGAGCACTCAAAGATTATAATCTCGCTATTTTAGTGGGACAGAAGAGTTACGGAAAAGGTTCCGTACAACAACCATTTAATCTGAGCGATGGAAGCGAAATTAAAATAACGGTAGCAAAATGGTATACTCCGAAAGATTACGGAATCGATAAAGTAGGAATCAAGCCTGATATCGAGGTAAAATTCGAAAAAGAGGATTATGAAAATAAATATGATCGACAACTGGAAGAAGCTAAAAAAGTACTCTCAGATTTTATTAAATTATGAAATAAACAAAAAGCGATAGATCTTTATTTGAAAGATAAAGAAACATCTCTCTCAAATAAATTATTAGAAACCACTACAAGTACAACAAAGAAATAATAAAAATTTTTAAGAAACCAAAAAATAATCCGCCGTGGCGGATTATTTTTTCTTAAGTGCTTCAAGATAGAGATTGCTTGCTTTGATGGGATCCATTCTATCAGAAAGTGCACCATTTATAACGATAACCGGACCGGTTTTACAATTTCCCTGACAACCGCACTCCTCTATAATACTCCGATTTCTCGTATCGTATTTTGCTTTTTCTGCGAGTAACCGCTTGAGTATATAGGGAGAGAATCTTCCCGCGCATGTTTTCCCGGTACAAATTTTCGCGGAAATCTTTGCAGGAGAGAGATTTTGTTGTTTCGGAGAAGATTTCATATCCTCGGAAATCGAAGTTATCTCGGAAATATCTATTGTCATAAGAGTGTTAAATAAGTGATAAATTATATCTTCATTCCTCGCCAAACGCCGTGGATATTACAACTAAGTCGAACTTCATACTCATCCAATCCGGGATTTTCAAAAATAATAACATCTTCCTCTGGTTGAAGTCGAAGTTCGATAATTTCGCCATCCGTTTCAAAAAGCCCGACATATTCAATAAAGTGATTTTCCTCTATTTCATGCGGATTATCACTAGTTCCAATTTGGACAACAATAGTGTTTCATTGTTCTTTATAGAACGCTATATGACTCGCTTCTTGTTCGGTAATTCCCCCCAGAGAAGATACTTCCTGGATATTTGTAGGCGTTTCTATAAAACCTTCCTTTTCTTCTCCACAATGAGGACAAACCCAGGATTCATCGATATCTTCAAAGACGGTTCCCTGAGCGATATTTTCTTCTCAAATAAAAGGATTATAAACGTAAGAACAAGCAGTACAGGTGAATTTTTGCATAAATTTAAATAAGTATATAGGTACTATCCGGTATGAAAATTGACTTTTTCTATTTTTTCTTATAGTACTCTATAAGGAAAAAAATTATTTTCCTTTCAAAATTCGATCAAAATGTTTCTAACATTCTTTCCACAAGATAACATCTCTATCCCAAACAGTATAGGGAAAAACTTGTTTTATGCAATGTTCTATTTTATCTCTCAAATCAATAAATCTTTATGCAAACCCTTTTAATGGGCATCTTTTCCGGTGCTATTGTTTCCGGTGTTGTTGTATATTTTCTTCTTGTTTTTTTTACAAAAAAACAAGAATGACAAGACCAAGAAAATCTCAATAAACTTCTCCAATCTGGACAAGAAGAAGTAAGAACTCTTATATCAGAAGCGAAAGCTCAAGCAGCAGAAGAACGAAAACGTATCGAAGAAGAGAAAGTGGAAATCCGTGAAAAAACAAGAAAAACAGAAGAAATTGAGGCAAAAATCGTTCAAAAGGAAGAAAGAATCGAACAAAAACTTGAAGAAATTGATAAAAAACAGATTTCCCTCAGAGAAAAAGAAGACGAACTTGAAAAAACTCGTTCCAGTATGGAAGAAACCAAAAAGGAACTTCAGTGAAAATTGTCAGAAATATCTCAACTGAGCGTAGAAGAAGCAAAAGAAATGCTTCTCAAAAGAACCGAAGAGATATATGAAAAAGATATCCTTGCAGTTATCGAGAAGAAAAAAACAGAACTTCGTGTGAGAGAAAAAGAATTGTCTCGTGAAATTCTTATTAAATCTATCCAACAATATTCTGGAGATGTAACAGCTGAGATGACCCAAACACTTATTCATCTCGAAAACGACGATATCAAAGGAAAACTTATCGGAAAAGAAGGACGGAATATTATCGCATTTGAGCGTGCAACGTGAGTTTCTCTTATTATCGATGACAGTCCAGACACAGTGTTTATCTCCAGTTTCGACTTGTTTCGACGTTATATTGCCAAGAAATCTCTCGAGCAGCTTATCGAAGATAAACGTATCCAACCAGCTCGTATTGAGGAAATCGTGGAACAAAATCAACAGGATGCCGACAAAGTTATCTACGATCTCGGAGAAAAAGCACTGAACGAAATGGGTATTACTGGAATCCCGGACGAGATCATTCCGCTTATTGGAAAACTTCGATTCCGAACAAGTTATGGACAAAATATCCTTATCCATTCTAAAGAAGTTGCATATATCGCCGAAGCGATTGCCAAGCAAATCGGAGCTGATTCTCAATTGGCTTTGAAATGAGGACTTCTCCATGATATTGGAAAAGCACTTGATCATGATATCGAGGGAACACACCCAGAAATCGGAGGGAAAATCGCCCGAAAATACGGTCTTTCCGAAAATCTCATCAATATCATCGAATGACACCATGATGCGGTTCCACAGATTTGTATCGAGACAAAAATCATACAAATTGCCGACGCCATCAGTGCTGTGCGTCCAGGAGCTCGCCGAATGAACGCAGAAGAATATATCAAACGTATCCAGGAAATGGAAAATGTTGCTATGAGTTTCTCTGGAGTTTCCAAGGCTTATGCACTTTCTGCTGGACGAGAAGTTCGAGTATTTGTCGATGCTGCAACTGTTTCTGATTATGAAGCAGAACAACTTGCTCAACAGATAGCCGGATCCATCGAAGCGAATCTTTCCTATCCAGGAGAAGTGAAAGTGAATCTCATTCGAGAAAAACGAGTGATAGAATATGCGAGATAAAAAATCCCCCGTAAGTTTTATATCTATAATAGAGACATATGTATCCCCAAATAGAAATACTCGGAATAACAATCTATACCTTCGGGCTCGCGCTTTCCATTTCATTTATTCTCTTTTTCTTCATGCTGCATAAGCTTTCTGAGAAATTCGGAATCAATGCGAATTTTTTTCTTGGAAATATTTTCTGGTTTTTCCTTTCCATGTTTTTCTTTTCGAGATTTTTCTATATTATCGCGGAATGGCGTGATTTTCAATTTCTTTGGAGTCAAGGTATACTCAAATTTCTTTTCATGTCCGATTACAATTTCTCTCTTATGGGAGGAGTGCTTGGGTTTGCGGTGGTACTCGTACTTCAACTGAAACGGTTTAAGATTTCCACTCGAAAATACATAGATGCAATCGTTCTCGCTTTTTTCTTCGCTTCTATCATCGGGTTTATCGGAGCATTTTTCGGCGGACAGATCTATGGTCGTCCAACCGATTCCTTTATGGGAATCGCGGCAACGAACGATATGAGTAATACTCCGTACACATCTCCAATGTTTCCTCTCGCACTTCTGTATTCTTTTGTTTCATTTTTCCTCTTTTTCTGTCTTTATCTCGTTCGTAAATTCACGAAAATAGAAGGATTGGTCGGATATATAGGAATCCTCCTTTTTTCCATCATTCTCTTTAGTGCGGAGTTCTATAGCGGAGGAACCGATATTTTCCAAGCATATGTTTTTTTCGATCTTAATCAGATAGGTTCCATTGTTCTTTTTGCAATCGGAGTGCGAGGACTTTATAAAATCTACAAAGAAGTCTAATTTCTAGGCATAATGATAAAAAATCTTCGCCTTCACGATCAATCTCTCTTTTTCCTCGGTTCGACTGGTGTTGTATCGGGGATTTTTTTGACCAATATCTTTCAGGAAAATACGATTTTTCTCTTATTATTTGTCTGTATCGTATCTATTCAGATTCTTTTCTTTTTTCGTTCACTTTTTCTCGGACTTCTCTTCTTTTTCTTTTGTTTTTCTCTCGGGGGATATATGAGTCTTGAGAGGCTTCAAGATATCGACACGATAACAACACTTTTTGAAAAAGAGACAGTATTTTTTACTCAGGAGGTGCGGGTAACAGGAACTCTTTGGGAGAAACTTGGAGAGACCGAAAAAAGTGCTCGCTACATTCTCCGGAGTGTGACTCTCGGGACTGAGAAACTTCCAGAAAAAGTCGGGATTCTCATAACTTTCCCAGATAGTCGTCACAAGAGCATTGATGATATTATCGCTTTCACCGGAAAACTCATGCTCCCGAGAACCAATGAAACTTTTGATTACCGGACGTACCTTCTTCTCGACCAGGTCTACGCGACCACTTTTGCCACTTTTCCTGATAAGTCAGGGGTAAATCCATTAAAGAACTTTGCAATCTTCATCCGAGAAACTCGAGAAAAACTCCTCTCCATTATAGAAGATATCTACCCATGAGAGAGTGCGAAGCTTCTCGAAGGGATCCTTATCGGAGAGCGAGCGAATCTTTCCACAGAAACGAAAGCGAATTTTAATGCCTCGGGACTCACACACATCATCGCGGTGAGTGGGTTCAATATCACCATCATCCTTATATTTCTCTCGTTTCTTTTTCGATCTTTTCCGGCTATCCTTCGTCTCGTTCTCGCATTCGTGTGTGTCGGGTTCTTTACGCTCTTGGTTGGTCCACAGATGCCGGTTCTCCGGGCAAGTGTGTTTGGACTTCTCGCGTACGGCATACTTCTCTCTGGGAAACGGATGCGAGCTTTTTCTATGCTCCTCGCGGTTGCGGTGGTGTTTGTCCTCCTCGATCCACTCATTCTAAACTATGATGTGAGCTTTCATCTCTCGTTTCTAGCGGTATTTGGACTCCTCTTCTTCGGAGATTTTTTTACTCGGCTCTTCTCATTCTTCCCTAAGTGGTTCGGCCTCCGAGAAGCACTTGCGATGTGTTTTGGGGCGATGGTATTCACTCTTCCTATTCTTGTGGCGAACTTCGGACAAATCTCCATCGTCTCCCCACTTGCCAATATTGTGGTAGTTCCCCTCATCCCTCTCGTGATGCTCGGAGGGTTCCTGAGCCTCTTCGGAGCACTTCTTTCCTCGACTCTCGGTATATGGCTCGGATTCCCAACCTGGCTCGGACTCTCGTATATCCTCCAAGCGGTTGCGTGGTTCGGCGAACTTCCGTTCGCCACTGTTCCTGTCCAGCTTGGCGAATATAGATATCTATTTGAAATAGGATATTATATGGTTATAACTTTTTTGGTGGTGTATTTCCGAGAGGAGAATGAATAAAAAGTTAGGGAGAACTCTCAGTGGTTTATGGTAACATTCCTTTTCTTTTCGTTTCTTTTTACTTTTTACGTATACTACTAACTATAACTCTATTTATCAGAAATGGGATTATAGTTAGTAGGCTATAGATTTTATAAGGATTATGAAGTTAAAGTTTACGATTGGACTTATAAAGTCTTCTCGCAATTCTTTTCTACACAACATGGTTACATTTACATGTAATGTTTACTTCATAATCCTTATCTACGATGAATCCTATAAATAATACTTCCGTAATCCATACAGATCTTTCCAAGAAATATTCATATCAGAAACAAAAAAAGAAACTCCTCTGATTTACATTAGTCGAGCTCATTGTCGTTATCTCCATTCTTGCCATTCTTGGCACCATCTCTCTCATCTCTTTTCAATGATTCTCTGGTTCTGCCCGAGATTCCAATAGGGTATCCGATATAAACAATCTTTCCCAATCTCTTGAGCTCACTTCCATCAAAACCGGATATTATCCTCTCCCAGACAATTCCTTTACTATCACTTATTCAGGAGGAATTATTTGGACTCAGTGAAGCATAGGAGAGATAGTTATGAATGTACTTTCTGCTGATTGAGCGAAACTCAACAAGAAACCAACTGATCCTCTCAATCAAACTAAAGAATACACCTATTCTGTCCTCAAATACGGATCTGTCTATCAGATTAGAGCAGACTGGGAAGGGGATAATATAACTTACGATACCTTTTCTCACTTTGAGAGAGGATTGGGGTGAGGGTTTATCGACCAAGCCCAGGCATCCTCCGGTAATCCTCTTCTCACCTATATCAGAGGAACTTATAACGGAGTTGTTACTAAAACAGAAACAGGAAGTATTAAATATATTCTTGCTATTCCCAGTCTCTTCCTAACTAACGGAACAGGAATAGTAATTCTTCCCACAAATACTCTCACCTGATTCTATATTCATGGACAAACCAATTCTGGGGGCATACTCTTCCAGCCAAGTCTTGTTTATTCCTCTGGTTCTCTTCCATCAACCAGTATTGAACGTCAAACTTTCGCTACCGCTCTCGCGAATGCTTATTCAGGAACCACTCTTGCCACTCAAACGAACATTCAACCATTCATTACTGCACTCACCGATACTAATTCCGGAATACTCCTCGTGAATCTTGGAGAATCTGCTATAACAAATTGGCTCGGAGGAGGTTTAGTATTATTGTCCAGTACCTCTATTCCTGCCACTAACTGTACGACCACTACCTACAGCGGAGTAACTATCACTGCTCTCATAAGTAGCACTTCACAGAACTTCACGAAATCTATTGCTTATGGAACTGGAGATGTAACTGCTACTTGTTTCAATGGAATAGTTGCCTATGAAAGTATTAATACTACCTGTGACATAAACTATGTCACATCGGGAGCCTGGAATTGTATAGCGGATAGTTGTACTGGAAGTGCTCCAACAAATAGTCAGCTTAATGGAACACAATGAACAGCTTCCTGGAATTACTCCACTACATCAGGACTCTGTAAATTCCAATGTCAGGCAGGATATTATTGGAATGGAATAGATACTTGTATTGTTGCTGCTGCTGGAAATTATGTCGCAACAGCAGGATTGTCAAATCAAACTGCTTGTACAATAGGGACATATCAGAATTCCACGGGACAAATTTCCTGTAGTATTCCAACTGTTGGATACTGGGCTTCCCCAATTAATAATGCAACTGCTAATATATCTCAAACCCAATGTCTCGCTGGAACCTATTGTAACGGATGAGTGAAAATCACTACGACTGCTGGAAATTATACGAGCACCGCTGGAGCTATATCTCAAACCCAATGTCCCGAAAATAGCTATTGTCCAGCCGGAAGTGGAACCCCAACGGCCTGTGGTGGTGGTTTCATAAGTCCAGCCGGAAGTACGAATGTTGGTAGTTGTGTAGCACCACCAATAAATGGGGCTTGTGATAATACCACTATCTTTGCTTGTCTGAATGGTTCCACCTCAGTATCCAATGTGGCAAATAGTTGTGGGCAAAGTGCTACATGGGGATGTGATGGTTTGAATTTAGGAACCAGTACTACCGCAACAGCTTGTAGTAAAGCGAATACAGCATGTCGTTATACATGATGTAATATCGATGATATCATACTTTCCAACGGACAAATTTGGGCAGCTTGCAATATAGGATCAAGTGTAGCATGAACAACCGCTGCATCTTATGGAAGTTATATTCAATGGGGACGAAACGATGGTTGATGGACGACGACTGGAGCGGCCACAGACTGGCAGGCACGGAATGATAATTCATGGGGAGGAGGTACTACAACCAAGACCGCATGAACATGGGCTACTGTTTCCGCCGCGAACCAAATACTCATGAAGGGGCCATGTATCGGAAGTTACCATATACCAACTGATTTTGAATGGGTAACTGCCGTGAATCTTGTAACCGGGAAAACTTCCGGATGGGTGGCATGAGATATTACCACTCTCCAAAATACTCTGAAACTTCCCACACCAGGTCACCGTTCTTACTCAAATGGTTCGATAATTAGTCTGGGAAAGGGTTATTATTGGTCATCCAGTCCGAATACTACATATAGCTATTATCTATTCTTTTCCACGGCTATTTATCCGTCGGATTTTGACGTTCGGGCATTCGGAAAATCTGTACGTTGTCTCAAGAATTAAGAAACCACACTCTTTCGTATTTTTCGTTGTCTCTGAAGAAAATCTTTCTCGAAAAAACGAAATTCTTAGAAAGAATTTATATTTTCTCCAACTTCAACTCCTTTAATTTCCTTTCTACTTCCTTGAGTATGAATTCCGTATAGAGCATAGCCTTTTCTTCGGATATATGGAGATTTAATGAGCCGAGGAAAAATATGAGAATTTTGGCAAGAAGGATGCTTGTATTCTTTTTTTCTTTGGTTGTGAGGATATAAAGGAATCGTTCCGTCATAACCACAGAAGGGTCGTAACTGATAATAGCGAAAATATCTTCTATCCATTCATTGATACGTTTTCTGATAGTAGGATCGATAGTTTCGTCGTCGAATTCAATCGTCGTCGAATATGCCGGGAAACGGAATTCTCGGTGCGTTTGAACTTCTCATTCTTTCATATAATGGTCGCGGATAATATCCGAAGCTTTTTGGTGAACAAGCGAAAAAGCACCTATGACGATATGGGAAGGGGTTCCAGAATCGAAAAGTGGAAAAATATGAGGAATAATTGCATCATATTTTCTGGAAGTGATAATTTCTCGCAAACATTCATGAAGGTGATCGTTGTCGCGTTTTGCTTTTCCTTCATCCTTCTGTATCCGCTTAATTCCTGCGAGGGATTTCGCGGCTTTTGCTCGGGCTGCTTCGGATTGTTGTTCAGTACCACCCTCTGCTCCGCCTTCATCACCGTCGAGATTATCGAAACCGTCGAGTCACATAAAATAGTTGTTAGTAAGTAGTTGTTAGTTTCTCGTTCCAACGCGATCAAAGCATTCAAACTGAATCTCAGTATCTTTGAATATCTCATCAACTCTGTAGAAACCTTTCGTGCAAATTGTATTATTTTCGATAAAATGGGTTGTTTCCAGTAGAACGATACTTGCTTTCGGTCGGGAGAGTTTTCCATTTCCTCGGGTCTCGATGAGCGGTATCTCACCAAGGAGCCAGTAATTTCGTTGCCCGTTTTTAAGGAAAGGATACACTTTTCCTACCTCGAGATTTTCAGGAACGCACTCCTCTATTTTTCGATTGCCGTTCTCGAATTCAGAAATATTTCTGAGTGCAAGATCGGGATTGAATTCAACCTGAATGCCCATAATTTAATTATTATTTTGTATACAAAGGAAACTTCACACAAAGATTTTTCACTTCCTGCTTGATCTTCTCGAGTTCATTTGCATCTTCTCTGTTTTTGAGCGTTCGGACAATGATATTTCCGAGGATTTCCATCTCGGCAGCTCCCATTCCACGAGTGGTGATAGCAGGTGTTCCGATACGGATTCCTGACGGATCCAATGGTTTACGTGGGTCGAATGGAATCATATTTTTATTCGTACTAATTCCGACCGTTTCGAGTGCTTTTTCCGCTTCTTTTCCCGTGATTCCGAAGCTTCCGAAAACATCGAGAAGCATGAGGTGATTGTCGGTTCCTCCGGAAACAACCCGAAGTCCTTGGGCAGCGAGATTAGCAGCAAGAGTTTGAGCATTCTTCACTACTTGTTTCGCATATACTTCGAAAGATGGTAGGAGTGCCTCTCTGAAAGCCACGGCTTTTGCAGCGACAAGGTTTTCATGAGGACCTCATTGAACTCCTGGGAATACGGCACGAGCGAGGGCTGGACCGAGATTTTCCTTCGACATAATGATCGCCCCTCGTGGTCAACGAAGTGTCTTATGTGTCGTAGTGGTTACAATATCGCAGTAGGGAACTGGATTAGTAAGAACTTTTCCTGCAACGAGCCCCGCAATATGGGAGATGTCCGCCATAAGATAGGCACCAACTTTGTCAGCAATGTCTCGAAATCGTTTCCAGTCAAGATCCCTTGAATACGCGGAAAATCCGGCGATAATCATTCGTGGTTTTGACTCTATGGCGATTCTTTCGACTTCGTCCATGTCGATGGTTTCAGTTGTCTTGTCTACCCCGTAAGAGACGATATTATAGAGGAGTCCAGAGAAGTTGAGCGGATGTCCGTGAGACAAGTGTCCACCTTGATCGAGACTCATTCCGAGAACGGTATCGCCCGGTTGTAAAAGCCCGAGATACACGGCGAGATTCGCAGGGGAACCAGAAAGGGGTTGTACGTTCACGTATTCTGTACCGAAAATCTCTTTTGCCCGAGCAATAGCGAGATTCTCGACTACGTCGATATTGGTTTGTCCGGCATAGTAGCGTTTTCCGGGATACCCTTCCGAGTACTTATTCATAAGCACACTTCCCGCCGCTTCCATAACCGCTTTTGAAGCATAGTTTTCGGAGGCGATAAGCTCGAGCTCATATTCTTGACGAGTGGTTTCCGCCTCTATGGAAGCGAATATTTCAGGATCTTGCTGTGCGAGAAGAGAAGACATAGGAAAGAAATGTTAACAAATATAATTCCAAGATATTTTTTTTCACTTCCTACGAAACTCGTCTTTTATCTGATGACTCGGACAGTCCTCGGTAGCGCTCGAAAAATATATCCTGGAATCTAAATTTTTATTACACAAGAAGTATAGGAAAAGTCGGTGTTTTTACAAATAAAAAATTCGTTATTTTTTTAGCTCGATACTCCCTGTTCCCGAAAGTATCTTTCCATCGATTATGACTCGTATCTCGGAATGAGATTTTTCGACATCAAGCGTGTTTCCGTGCAGTCGGAGCGAAATCTGAAGTGAATTCTTGAGTTCATCGATTTCCTGACTTGAAAGACTTTTCCCGAAATAGTATCCAACAAAGAAGCTGGAAGTTATGCAGAAAAGAGTGAGGAGAAGAAGAGTGAATTTATTCATAGAGAGAAGATTAAATTTATATTTTATTCTTCGCCGCCAAATAGGTATTTTCCATAAGCATCGCGACTGTCATGGGTCCGACTCCACCTGGAACGGGAGTTATGAGACACATAGGCTCGAGCGCCTCGAAATCAGCATCGCCTCGAATTTTTCCATCTACGAGAGTGAATCATACGTCAATAATAGTTGCTCCAGAGCGAACCATATCTTTTCTCACCAGTCCGGGACTTCCCGCAGCGACGATGACGATATCGGCATTTTTGGTAAACTCTGCGACATTTTTTGTTTCTTTATTACACACTATCACTGTTCCTCCTGCATTCATAAGGAGAAGTGAAAGTGGTTTCCCGACGATATTGCTTTTCCCAATCATGACGATATTTTCCCCTTGTATTTTTACATTTGCTTCTTTTAAAAGTCGCATAACTCCCTTGGGAGTACAGGAAATAAGTTCGGCAGTTCCGAGAAAAAGTTTCCCGATATTTTGACTCGTGAAACCATCGACATCTTTTCGCGGATCAATCGTTTCGATAACACGATTTACATCGATATGGCGAGGAAGTGGAAGTTGGACTATCATCCCATTAACCCCGGGGTTGAGATTCATTTCTTGTATAGCGTCGATAAGTTTGTCTTCGGTGATATCGACATTCAAATGACGAAGTTCGAAATCGATCCCGGCTATGAGTGCAAAACATTCTTTCTGTTTGATGTAGGAGAGACTTGCAGGATTATCTCCGACAAGAATCACCGAAAGTTTCGGTTTTACCGAAAGTTTTTTTATTTTTTCGCGGAGATCCGAAAGTATGTCATTTGCTATGGTGCGACCATCAATAATCATTAATTCTTTTATAATCGGATAAAACGCCCGTATAGTATAGATTTTTTGGTAAATACCAAGTTTTGTTGTTGATTTTTTTCGATTTTCCGTACAATTACAATACTATTTTTTTACACATATCGATTATGGCAGCAAACGTATTTATCACCAGTGATGCAAATTTTGAACGAGATATCTCTGCTGGAGTGGTTCTCGTAGATTTCTGGGCAGAATGGTGTGGACCTTGTCAGGTTATGATTCCACGTCTTGGAGAACTCGCAACCGCAATGGGTGAAACAGCAAAAATCATGAAAATGAACGTGGACGAAAATCCACAGACTCCTCAAAAATTTCGTATCATGAGTATCCCAACCATGATTGTATTTAAGGATGGAAAACCAGTAGAACAGCTCGTCGGAGTAAAGGGAGTGGATGATCTTCAAACAACTCTCAAAAAATATCTGTAATGTTATTCGAACTTTCTTCACACACAACTTATACTGCCTCGGGAAATTCTTTTTCCCGAGCTTTTTTGCTTGGTGAGAACTTCAAAGACGGGAAAAATCTTCTCGTTTTTGATACCAGAAAAGAAGCGGAAGCTTTTTCGAAGATTCTTTCGTTTACGACAAAAGAGCATATTTCTCCTCTTTTTGAATTGTCACACATTGTCGATTTTTTCAGTCGGGGAAATGGATGGTTCGTAACGACGAAAGAACTCTTTGAAATATCAATTAATTGGAAATACCATACGGAAAAAAACACGCTCATTTTCGAAAGAAATGGCGAAGTATCACCAGAAAAGTGCATTACGGCGCTTATTGATTCTGGGTATGTTCATTCCGCGTTTCTCTCAAAACCAGGAAGTTATAAGAAAGATGGAGATACTCTCTCTATTCGGCTTTCATTCGAGGAAAAAGTGGTAGCTCTGAGCTTCTTCGATACGGTGATTGATGAGATTCTCGTCTTTGATACGCACGGACAATTCCTTACAAAAAAGGATCATATTCAACTTTCGTCCATACTGGACAAAAGAACCGTCGAAGAAGTCGAAACACGGGAAATCTCTAAGAATTCCGAGATATATTTTTTTCTCGGAAATACACAAGTTATTTTTATGAATCTTGACTTTTGGGAATCACTCACAGAAGTGGCGAAAACGTGTCAAAAGTCCATTGTTTTCGCGGGAAGTACCACAAAAAAATTCATTGATATTGGCATTAGAGAGCTAAAAGTTCCATCTCTCCAAGAATTGGAGATTCTTGTCAAAAGTTCTGGCAATAATGTCCATTTCTATACCAAACACATCAAAGTTCTTCGAAATTTTCTCGAATACAACAATTTGACGTCTGGAAGCGTGGAAGAAACAAATATTACTGGATTGGAGAGTTTTGCCATATGAGACACATTCTTTGTCGCAGATGATATACTCGGAGATATTTTCATACGAAACCGCACAAAAAAAAGCATCGTCAAGAACCTTGATTTGCTCTTAGAAATCAGGCCGCAGGATTATGTGGTTCATCGGGATCACGGTGTCGGAGTTTTTCGGGAGATTGTCGAAAAGGATGTCGGAGGAAACAAAAGAGAGTATATGCTTATTGAATATCGTTCGGATGACAAGCTCTTTGTTCCATTGACGGAGATTCATCGGGTGAGTAAATATATCGGAAACGAAGAACCAGTTCTCACGAGACTCTCGTCTAACGAATGGAAAAAAACTCTCGAGAAAACGAATGTGGATGTGGAAAAAATCGCTCGCGAACTTCTTGAAACGTACGCGAAACGACGTATTTCCGAAGGGTTTTCATTTACTCGGTACCCAGAGCAGGAAGATACTTTTCGGAAAGATTTCCCCTATGAACATACGATTGATCAACAAACAGCTATTGCGGAAATCCTCGCGGATATGGAGTCGAGCAATCCTATGGACCGACTCCTCTCTGGAGATGTTGGATTCGGAAAGACAGAAGTGGCGATGAACGCTATTTATCGAGCTTTTTTGAACGAAAAACAGTCCATTCTCATTTCTCCGCTCGTGGTTCTCGCCTATGAACATATGGAATCGCTTCAGAAACGTTTCGCGAACTTTGGAGTCCGTCTCGCTGTTTTGACACGGTTCAGTACGCAAAAAGAAGCAACAAAGATTCTTCAGGGGCTTGCAAATGGAACTGTCGATTGCGTCGTGGCGACGCACAGAATTCTTTCTGAAGGAGTCGTTTTCAAAAATCTCGGACTCCTTATTATCGATGAAGAACACAAATTCTGAGTGCTCGATAAAGAGAAGATAAACGCTCTCAAATCCAATATCGACATTCTTTCTCTTTCAGCGACTCCGATTCCGCGAAGTTTGAATCTTGCGCTTTCTGGAGTCAAAAAAATCTCCGTTCTCACCACTCCTCCGCCACAGAAGAAAGCGGTGACGACGATCGTGTCGAAGTGGAACGAATCAGTTATAAAAGAGGCAGTTGAAAAAGAACTTGCTCGCGATGGACAGGTTATTTTTATTCATAATAGAGTAGCTTCAATTGAATCAATACGAAAGCAACTTATCGGAATTCTTGGCAAGCATGTCAGAATTGCCATTGCCCACGGGAAGCTTGATGGGATGCAGCTCGAGGATATCATTATCGACTTCAAGAACTCCAAGTACGACATTCTTTTGTCTACGACTGTCATAGAAAACGGGGTCAATTTTCTCAACGCCAATACGATTTTTATCGATGATGCGGAACGTTTTGGACTCGCTCAGCTTCACCAACTTCGCTGACGTGTGGGACGAAAAGATCGGGAATCTACCTGTTATCTCCTGTATCATAGCGAGAACCTGGATTCGGACGGGAAGAAACGACTTCTGACCATCGTCAATAATTCCGAACTCTGAGCTGGGTTCGAGATAGCGCTTCGCGATCTTGAGATTCGAGGAGCTGGAGATGTTCTCGGTATCAAACAATCGGGGAAAACCCACGACACTGGACTTTCCCTCTATTTCACGCTTCTCGAAGAAAAGATTGAAGAACTGAAGAATGGAAAAAAGCCAGAGAAAAATGATTGTAAAATCGAGCTCGATATCTCCTATTTTATAGACAATGACTTTTTCGATTCGGAACTCGATAAGATCCGTTTTTTCCGAAATATCGAAGCGATTGAAACGCTCGAGGATTTGGAATACACTCACACAACATTCGAAGAGGCAAATGAAAAACTTCTGGAAGCTTTCGAGAATCTCTTCCTTCTTTTGCGAGCCAGAATCATTTTTCGCAAATTTGGAGTAGTCTCTCTTAAAAAAATCGGTTCCAGCTACGTTTTCGAGTTCGATGTATCGGTGGAGGTACCAATGGTGCGCAAGTTCCTAGAACTCGATACCACGGGCGATTTTGTACTCGTGACCGTACATAAAATAAAAGTGGATGTCAAGAGATTCCGAGGAGACAAGGATTTCTTGGAAACTATTGTTTCACGATCAACATAACTCCGTCGTCCTCGTCGATTTTCAGAATCGAGTGGGCGATTTTTTCTTGTTTGATGTATTCGTAGAAACTGGACATCTTTTCGGAGAACTTAATGACATCGTCAATAATGAAAAATCCTCCTTCTTTCAGAAGAGGATAGGAAAGTTGGAAAAAATTGATAGTTCGTTTTTTTTGTCCGTCGATGAAAATCATATCGAAGGATTCTTTCGGAAGCTTCGGGAGTTCCACGAGCGCGTTTCCGAAAATAAGCGTGGCGATATCGTCCATTTCCACAGCTTTGATATTCTCCACCGCTTCGTTATACGATGGGAGCGAATAATCGATAGAGGTCATTTTTCCTCCATTTTCACGGAGCGCCATACAAAGATGAATAGTCGAGTACCCGTTCGCAGTTCCGATCTCGAGGAGGTTTTTCACTCCGCCGATATGGATCATATCTTTCAAAAACCGAGCGTTCTCGTCGGAGATATTAGGGATAGTATTTGCGAGACCGTGAGCACGAAGATCGAGCAGGAATTTTCGGATGTCCATAAAAATATTATAAATAATTAGATTCTTGTTTTCTTCGAAATACAAAAAAATCAAAAACCCCGCTTATATTAAACGGAGTTTTTTGGATTATCTGGTTGCCAACTGTTCCTTCGCGCTTTCCTTGAGAAATTGTTGTTCGAGTTCTATATAGGCTTCCATATCCATGGAATCGCCTTTGGCTTTGTATTCTTCGAGAAGTTTATGTGCTTCTTCTTTTTTTGCACGAATGGCCTCGATATTGAGATTTTCACCTTCTTCTACCATATCGGCAGTAACTATCACGTTCTCTGCAGTTATCTCTGCAACTCCTCCACCGACAGCGAAAGAAGTTTCTTTTCCATCGGCACGAACGATAAGAATACCCGGAACAAGCGCAGTGATAAGCGGTTCATGATTTGCAAGAACACTGATTTCTCCATCGCGTGTAGGAATAGTAACCCATTCAATAACAGGAAGATCGAGAACTTTTCGGGCAATGGAAACAAGAGTAAATTGCATGATTATATAGATTTTATGCTTATAAAAATTAGTTCTTTCTCTCTTCTTCTGTGAAAGGATTATATCTTCCGTTAGCTATTTCCATAGCAATTTTGCTTGTTTCCTCATGAATATCATCAACAGAACGGAGAGGCTGTCTCATTAATACTTCCATTTCTTCAGAAGTTAAAAATGGACCAGGAAAAGTTGCACGGAGTTGATCATTATTCATACGAATTAAATTAATATCAAATAATTATTTTCCTTCTTTCTCTTTTGTATAACTTGCTACTACTTCCTCGATAGAACCCTTATACATGAAATGTTTTTCTCCGATGTAGTCGAGTTCTCCTTCGATAATCATCTTAAATCCACGAACCGTATCGCTGAGTTTCGCATAGACTCCCGGTGTTCCAGTAAATTGCTCTGCAACGAAGAATGGTTGAGAAAAGAAACGTTGAATCTTACGAGCTCGGCTTACTGCGAGTTTGTCGTCCTCAGAAAGTTCATCCATTCCGAGAATGGCGATGATATCCTGAAGTTCTTTGTAACGTTGAAGGATTTTCTGTACGTTTCGAGCAGTTGTGTAGTGTTCTTCACCAACGACTTTCGGGGTCAAAACTGTCGAAGTTGAATCGAGAGGATCTACTGCAGGGTAGATTCCAAGTTCGGCGATAGATCGGTTCAATACTACTGTCGAGTCAAGGTGGGCAAATGTATTCGCTGGAGCTGGATCAGTAAGATCATCGGCTGGTACGTATACCGCCTGAACGGAAGTAATAGAACCGTTTTTTGTAGAGGCAATACGTTCTTGGAGTGCTCCCATATCGGTTGCAAGAGTTGGTTGGTATCCTACCGCTGATGGAATACGTCCGAGAAGAGCGGAGATTTCAGAACCTGCTTGAGTGAATCGGAAAATATTATCTACGAAGAGAAGAACATCACGTTTTTCTACATCACGGAAATATTCCGCCATAGTAAGTCCCGTAAGTGCAACACGAGCTCGAGGTCCTGGAGCTTCGTTCATTTGTCCGAATACCATCGCAGTTTTGTCGATAACTCCAGAATCTTTCATTTCATGATAGAGATCATTTCCTTCTCGAGTTCGTTCCCCGACTCCGGCAACGACGGAATATCCTCCGTGTTCCGACGCGATATTGTGGATAAGTTCTTGCATGATAACGGTTTTACCTACTCCGGCTCCTCCGAAGAGACCTACTTTTCCTCCTTTGAGCATCGGAGCGATAAGATCAACGACTTTGATACCAGTTTCAAATACTTCTGATTGAGTTGAAAGCTCAGAAAAAGCGGGAGCTTTTCGATGAATAGGAAGTTTGCTTCCAGTTTTTGGGGCTGCGAGTTCATCGATAGGATCTCCGAGAACATTGAACATACGCCCGAGAACTTCCGGACCAACGGGAACTTGGATAGGTGCATCGGTTGCAGTAACCTCAAGACCACGCTTCACTCCGTCAACTGGGTTCATGGCAATACATCGAACCACCCCGTCACCGAGCTGTTGTTGAACTTCGAGAATAAGTTTCGTCGGAGCTCCGATAACTTCGAGGGCATCGTAAATAGCGGGAACATATCCACCGCTGAATTCTACGTCGATAACGACCCCGATAATTTTCTTGATAATTCCCTTTTGCATAAATGGATGAGTGAAAATAGTAAAACGCGGAGATTATATAGAAAAGTGAGGATTTTCAAAATTTTTCCGTCGGGATTTTTCCATAAAAGGAAAAGCTGGTATTTCCCCGTTGACATTTAAATGAAATCACTATACTTGACTTGGTATATTTTTATTGAATATTATGCAATCTAATGTCCTTGATTACATAGCCGGAGAGAATCATCATAATGAGATAATCCGTGTCGATTATTCTCCTTATGCGATGAATCAGACGAGGCTTATCGAGCGCAATGGAATCGATGATCAGGCGGTAAAAAGGAAATACGAGGAAGGCGTGAGTATCGATGGAATCGAATCCCTCGATCTCGATGACGCTATTTGGGTGGAAAAAACCCGAAAAGGTTACGCAGTTTTCGTACATATCAGCGATGTGACGGAAGCAGTGCAAACCTATACTCCACTCGATATCGAAGCACTTAAGAGAACGACGAGTATTTACCGGGCGGAATGAGTCATCAATATGTTCCCACCGCTTCTTTCTCAGAACCTTCTTTCCCTGAATGAAAACGGAGAAAAACTCACCCTCAGTATGCAAATAGACTTGGATGAAAATGCCCAGATACGGGATTTCCATGTGTATGAATCAACGTTCAAAAACAAGAGAAGATATGATTACGAGACGTTCGTCGATGATTTCATGAATCCCGACAGCGAAAACCATGGGACTTTACAGCTTATGTACGAGATAGCGAGAAAGAGACGAATTGTCCGAAGAACAGAGTGAGCCAATATGGATTACGACGAATCGGATCGACAGCTTTCCGTATGACAAAGAACAGAGAAACCTCATTCCGGAAGCAAAGCCATCCCCACGACTATCATCGAGGAATTTATGATTCTCGCGAATATAACGTCCGCGATGATATCGGTCAAGAACAGATACGATTCCGTATTCCGCCTCCATAAAGCCCACGACGAGCGGGCTTTTTACCATAATTCCGTCGGAAATCACACCGGACTTGCTCTGCAGAACTATACGCATTTCACTTCACCGATCAGACGGTATTCCGATATGATTGTCCACAGAGTACTGAAAATAGTCCATTTGCGATGAGAAGAACCCCCATATTCCAGCTCGGAAATCGGAGATATTGCAAAATATATTAACTTTTCTCGAACGGTTATCGATATCCTCGGTAAAGATACGGACAATGAACTTAGGGGAAGGAATCTCGTTTCAAAACTCAAGAAAACGAACGGGAATACACTCAATGTTTCGCACTTTACCCAAAATTTGCGATCGACCGTCGGAGCCGGTAAAAAGATGCCACGAGTCGTCGTAGACGAGATAATAAATGACCTGGAAAACGGAGAGAAATCCAATTGGGCTTGGGCAATCGGAGTGCTTCTTGTTTCCTGAAACGAAGATATAAAGAAGTACCTAAAGAAAGCACTTTTGGATGATAAGAAATTTCGTGCGATATCCGTCATTGCTCTTTTAAATACTACAAGAATTTCCTCTACTGACGAAGCATATCTCTTTCATATAGAAGAAAGAGAAGAAGGAAATGAATTTAGTATTGCTGTTTATTTTAGACGAAAAGAACTTTTTAATAGTTCCATTAATTATGGAAAAATCGAAGCCAAAGATGCAATTGGAAGAATGCGAAACAAAATATTAAAAAGAATTGTAGTGCATTTTTGTGGGAAATAAAACGTTATATTATTAGTGTGGAAAAAACTGACTTTCAATCAGTAAATTAAAATCCTTATCATAAGAAACTGCCTCCCTTTTCTTCTCTTTCTCCAGTATTTTAAAATTAATTCTTCAAAGAATTCCCTTTAGATATTCTTTATCCTTTGTTAGGATAAATCTATCGGCATTTTTGCAAATATAGGCATAATAGAAAATAGTGTGTGGCTAAAATAAGGAGTATTTGGTATTGTAAAGCCAAATACTCCTTTACTTTTACAAGA
>PCUR01000019.1 GCA_002771035.1 Candidatus Gracilibacteria bacterium CG12_big_fil_rev_8_21_14_0_65_38_15
AAACCTATCATTCCAGCCACACACTTTTTGCTATTAAGCCAAGATTCCAAACATTTTTCGGATGATATTTTATTGCCTTAAATATATTTATCCTCGAAAAATTTTGGAATGACAAACGCAAATGAAAAACTCCCGACAAGCAGGAGTTTTTGCCCGATTATCGGGACTAGTTTTGGGAAGTTTCACAAGAAATACTTCTCTTGGATAACTAACTCGGGGGCCCTGGACCGGAGAAGTCGAGGGAATGATTGCCACAGTGCGCACCGAAGTGCAGAACAGGGTTTTTCATGATTTTTCCTTCAGCACCGGTGCCTTGGCCTTAGAGGGCGAGGCGGCCGGGCGCGGTGTAGGCGATGGCGGCCAGGCCGGAGGCGGCAGTTGTCGTGATTGCGTCAGCATTCGAATTGGAATAATTGGCAGCCATTGCCAGGGCATGAGCGGATTTCATGATGATTTGCCTCTCTTTCGTTTTTTTGGTTGCGATTGGTTTTGGTTTGTGTCCTCGGTGGATTCGGTGTGAGTGACGTGAACGAGGGAGACAAATACAAGCCTGTTCCTCTAGATACACATATTCAAATCACACGGTATTACTCTGTCGCACCGAAGACAAGATTGTTTATATGTAAAATTATTACTTTGTCAAAACTTTTTCTGAAAAAAAGTATGAAAACAGCTTATACAAGGGATTTTATTCGGTTATTTTGGAAAATTCTTTGCAAGTTTTCAATTCGTGAATATAGTAGGCGAACTATTTGAGAACAGTTTTCAAATATCAGTACCTCTTTTTTGTTCCACATCTAAGAACTACTGCTTATTCTTTATGTATTCACATGAAACGAATCATACTTATCCTGCTTTGAAAACTTACGAAACAAATTATTAAGAAACATCGTCCTTTTATTATAGGAGTTACTGGGACGGTTGGAAAAACTACTGCAACGAATTTTGTCTACGATTTTCTTCGCACACTTCACGGGGATCGTGTATATATGTCACCCCAGAATTATAACGGAGAATTTGGGATTCCTATGACTATTCTCCAAACTAAGTCACCATACAGTAATCCATTCCTCTGGATATGGGTTTTTATAAAAGGTATCTATATCCTTCTTTTCAAGAGATCATATCCATGATATCTCGTTCTCGAGTATGGGATCGATCATGTCGGAGAAATGGCTTTTTGTGTCGACATAGCACCCCCGGATATCGCTATTATCCTCAATATCTCGAAGAATCACGTTGTGTCGTTTCCAGTATTCCGCGATTATATAGAAGAGAAACTTACGCTTGCAAGAGCAGCGAAACGGGTTATCTATAATAGAGATGATAAATTTATTCCTGCCGGAATCGAAAGACTTACCGGAAAAGAGATTGTTAGTTATGGAATCAAAAATAAAGATGGAGATATTTACGCCAATAATATAAAAGCTGAGCTTGATGATCTTTCGTTTTCTCTTGTACAAGGTGAAGAATCGTATGAAATGCATTATCCGCTCATAGGAGAATTTCAGGTATATAACATATTGCCGGTTTTTGCTCTCTGAATCAGTCTCGGAATGGATATACAGAGTATACGGGAACGACTTACGGATATTCATCCGCAGAAAGGACGCGGATCCATCCTAAAAGGGGTTCGTGAATCCGTGATAATAGACGGAAGCTATAATGGTGGATTTAATTCCATTTCTGGAGGTATCGAATATATGGACGGTCTCAGTAGTGAATATAACAAAATTCTCTTTCTCGGCGATATGCGAGAACTTGGCGAAGATTCCAAAGAACTCCATACGGAAATAGCTGAAAAAATCATTACCTCATCTGTTCAGACTGTTGTACTTGTTGGAGAAGAAATGAAACGATTTGTTTATCCACTTTTGCTTGAAGCCTGGGGAAGTATGCCAGAGGAAGTTCCAGAAGGAACTGTCCCAGAATTGACGAGTAACCGGGTATTTTCACTCCTTCATTCACGTCTTGCTGGGAAGAAAGTCCGAGATATTATTATGTCAGCTTCTGAGGAGGCGAAAACAGTGGTATTCACAAAGGGAAGCCAGAGTAGTATTTATTTGGAGGAAGGAATCAAAGAATTTCTCTATGATTTGCGTGATGTAGAGAAACTCTGTCGCCAGTCCGACCATTGGATGAGAATAAAAAATCATTTTTTTGAGAGCGTAATCGCGGAGATATAAAAAATATTAATTCATAACTTCCTACGTATGTTCTGGCTTGGTTTTGGAATTTATACCATGTTTATGGTTCTCATTTTCGGTTTCTTTATAGTTGCGAAGATTCATACTTATAAATTCCGTCATTACAGCGTACATATTGAGCCGGTTACGAAAACTCTCGCCGCTGTACTCCTTGTTCTCGCTCTCGTCGGATATTATCTGCTTTTTTCAGGAAGTTCGACAAACATACCGGTTCAGACGGTGGAACAGTCGATGGAAATTATATATTAATATTTAAAAAAATAACCACTTTCCCGAGAAGTGGTTATTTTTCTTAACAGTTCTTTTGTTTTCTGTAAAATAATTTCCATTTTTTGTATACTTCCATATAATACCCGGGAAAAAGTTTATCTCATATACTTCGTATGATATGCAAGAACAAATACTCGAAATTGCTCGAAAATTTTTTACCCTTATGGGAGTCGCTCTTGAAGATGTGATAGTCGAATGCCAAGATGAAAAGAAAGCAATTTATCTCGTACATGTGAAAACCCCTGACTCCAAGATTCTTATCGGTATTCATGGACAGACTCTTGAGATGACAAAACATCTTCTGACTCGTATTCTTGAGAAGACACTTGATACATCTCTCCTAATTCATCTCGAAGTAAATGACTATCTCCAGGCAAAAGACGAGAAATTTTATCGGTATCTCGAGAGTCGTATCGCTTATGCGATGCGTTCTGGAGAAGAAATCTCTCTTCCGAACCTCACATCCTACGATCGCAAAAAAGCTCACGGATACATATCCGACAAAAAAATAGAAGGATTCAAGACCTTCAGTGTCGGAGAAGGAAAAGACCGTGAACTTCACCTCGTTTATACCGGACCAAAAATCGAATCCCGCCAGGATCATACTTCTGCTCCTGTGGCAAGAAAAGTGACAGCGACTATTGATGATGATGGAATAGGAATATAAATAAATAATCTTAATATGTTTTCCAAACTTTTTGTTTTTCTCCTCGTTATCGTTTCCCTCGCTGTATTTATCTACAGCTCTGGAATTAATTATCAGCAACATACGGACATAAAGCGATCGCTTGTGAATCATCCTGAGTTTATTCCGACTTCCGAAATGGCGAACCTTTCCGCTGGAGGTTTTGGGAATATCGTTGCCGATTCCTATTGGCTTTCCGCTATCCAGTATATCGGTTCCAATGCGCTCGGTTCCGAGTATAAAGCGTATCTTTTCGCGATGCTCAATCTGATAACGGATCTGAATCCGTATTTCACCTATCCTTACCAGATTGGTGAACTTTTATTGCCGTCGTACAATGAACGATACGAGAACCTGTCCAAAGAGGAAATACAGAAAAATACCGACCAGGCAATCAAAATCGGACTCAAGGGAATAGAAAAAAACTGCGATGCGACTAAAGTAGAAAAAGCAAGAAGTGAATTTAATCTGAAGAAACTCTGGACTGATGAGAGTTACCAGAATACCTGTCGTGACCCAATGATCCCATACTATCTCGCATATATTTATTATTGGAATCTCCACGACGGAATGAAATCATCCCAGTATTATCGTATTGCTTCGACTAATAGCGACGCTCCGACCGGAGCTCGAACTATGGCAGCTATTATGCAAGGGAAGTCCGGAGACCGTGAAAAAGCGATTATTATGCTTCTCTCTATTGCAGAGAGTATAGAGGGGAATAAAAATACTCTTTGCCAGCAACTCTCCAAAGAACTTGGAACGAGTCTTTTTAGTGCTTTTTCTGCCAGAGCAACACTAACTGGACAAGGACTTCAGATGATAGAATCTGCCCGACAGGAAATGGTAAAGAAACTCGAAGAACAATGAGTCGATCCGACGAATGGACAAAATGTAGACAATTTCTGTTCAACATATCTCAATAAAGCAGTTCGTGAAATGAATCTTAGTTATCTTGAACAAGCGGATAGCAAGTATTTTCAAGATAAAAAAGAACATGCTCCCGTTCCAACAATTCTCCTTCAGAATAAATACATCGATTACAATCCTATCGATTTCCAGCAGGATCCGAAAAACAAACAAGGAATCGAATATTTTTACAGTTCCGACAACAATGCCTGGGATTATAGGATGGGGGAGATGAGATAGTTTTCATTTTTTTGCCTTTTCCCCGTTTTTCTGTTATAATGCTCATATATTATAACTTTTCACTCTATTTTATGGTCATCGCTCCATCAAATATACAGACTTCCGAGTCAGTTACGACAGAATCGGAACTTACGAAACTTCCAGAACAAACTCCCGAATCACAAAAAGCAGGAGTTGTTGCGAAAACAGGACAAACATTGAATCGATTCACTCAAGTCCTCGGACTCACTGCTGTACTTGCCACAACTCCCGCAATGGCAACAGAATCCCCATACGAGCCACTCGCCGATGCAAGCGGAGGAACAGTATTGGTATTGAAGGAAGAAGGAAAAGGAAAAGAGGAGCTTTTTGCAGCGTTCGATCGTGTTATTAAATCTGAACAGACGAAAGAGAGAAAAAAGAATGAATTTAATCAACTTTCCCCAGAATACCAAAAAAAAGCTCTTTCTTACTTTCAGACCGGGAAGAATGAACAACCAAATGAGAAAATCCTTCTCAAAGGATTAAACAGTCTTATATCGCTCTATCAAAATATCGATATCGCAAAACAAGGAATTGCAGAGTTTAGTGCAGGGAAAGAACCATCGCAAGATCCGTTAGCATTCGAACCGATGACAAAATCCGTCATAGAGGCGTTTCCTTCAGCAAAGAACTTCGTAGATATAGTTGCTATCCAAAAGATAGATGTAATGGTTGAATCTGTATATGTACAGATTTGAAAAAAGGCAGAGCAAGAAATAAAAAAAACAAAGGAAGAAAGAAAAAAAATACAAGAAGAAATTGAGATAGTGAATCATTTATTGCAAGCTCTTTAATTTAATTCTTATGTCAGAAGGATTACAGGAAAAACAATCGCAACAAACAAAACAAACTTGAGAACTCAAACTTCCTCAATGAGTATTATCGAGTCCGAAATACCAGAAAGAAAGAGGGGAATTGGATACAAAAAAGAGTGCTCTTGTAGCCCTTACAAATATTTCTTGTACATCAGAAGACGTTGAGGGTCGTGACAGATTTATCCAGTATATAGAAGCACACAAGGAAGCCCTTCAGATATATACTACTATCAATCTTCTTCCAAAACAAGAATTATTGGATTGTTTTGATTCAACATATGGAACTTCTTTTATCGATGCCTGTAATCCAGAATTTATTGATACTTTTTGTAAAAAAACTAAACAAGAAATAATTGAGACAGAACAAAAAAAAATAAAAGAAGAACAAGAGAAAATAGAAAAAGGAAAAGAAAATAAAGAATTGCAACAAAATCTTGAAAAATTACGGATTGACATTAAGAATAATCCTTATGTCTCTGAAAAGAACAAACAAATTATTCGAGATAATAATCCTTCTTCTGAAAAATTTAAAGACGCAGCAAAAAATATCCTCGCAGAACTTAAGACTCAGGCTCAGAAATCTGGAGATTTTACTGAATATCGTTCATTTCTTGATAATTTTCATTCGATTGGTGCGATATCAAATGAAGAACTTCTTGATTTCAAGAAAGAGCTGGATGGATTTAAAGTATCTTCGGAGGGCGGAAAGGACGGTAAACAGAATACTTCGGAAGCCATCGGGAAAGATCTTCGAAATCATGAGTATGAAAAAGTCGGGGATTCTTATATCCGTTTCGGAAGGCTCGGAGAACAAACCGACGAGATTGTGCGTATCGATGAGAAGAGTGGAGAGGCGAGCAAGCGGATAGTATCGAGCAAAAGTGGGTATGCTCGTGAAATTGTTTTTTCAAAAACTCCAGTCCTTGAGAGAGATGTAAAAATCGGAGAAATCAATGAAAAATTGAGTGGTGTAGAGAATAAACTCACAAAGATTACCGAGTATAAAAAAGAACAAAAGATTCTGGAAAGTACACCAAATCGTACTGAAAAAGAGGAGAGTCGTCTAAAGGAACTCAAGTCTCTGAATATAGATCCAGAAAGTGTTATAGAAGCAAA
>PCUR01000059.1 GCA_002771035.1 Candidatus Gracilibacteria bacterium CG12_big_fil_rev_8_21_14_0_65_38_15
ACGCCAATCTGCCCTACGAGTACGGTGGAAAACGATAGATTATTACGGGCTGAAGCCCGGGGATTTAACCCGAAGAGTAGAATTAAAAAGGAGCATCCTTATGATGCTCCTTTATTTTGTTCCTTCATCCATTGCTACATTTGAAAGTCTATCCGCTTCCTTATTAAGTTCTCGGCGGATGTGAATGTACTGTATTTTCCCCGTCCAATTTCTGAGGAGCTCCTGAATTTCAGAAAAAATGATTTTCAACTCCGGATTTTTGATCTTAAAATTTCCGGAGAGTTGTTCGATGACGAGATTGGAGTCCATTCGGAGCTCTATCTCAGTCGCTCCGAGCTCGATTCCGCGACGGATCCCATGAAGCGCTCATTGGTATTCCGCCTGATTATTGGTCGCAATCCCCAGGTATTTGTGTCGCCGTTCCAACGGCTTTCCATTTTCATCCGCAATAAAAACCCCGATTCCCGCAGGACCCGGATTGAAGCGCGCTCAACCGTCAGTGTAAATGAGAAGTTTCATTAAGAAAGACTTAGGTACTAGAACTCGAAAAAATGATGATTTCTAAAAATAGGGTTTTCAGGGGGAAAACTGCCTGAGAGTGACGATAAACAGTTTATCTATTGCCACCCGACGAGTTTTTTCCCCTTGAAAGCTTTTGGTACTTTTGGCTACAAAAGTATAAAGATTATTTTAATAAAAGATTCCCGTCTTCACGGGAATGACGTTTTTTTATTCCTTCATACTCTCCACTCCGGAAACGATTTCCGAAACTTCCTTGGTAATACTTGCCTGACGAGCCTTGTTATAACTGAGAGTAAGTGCGGAAACTTTTTTGGTCGCACTATCTTTCGCATTTTTCATAGCAACCATACGAGACGAATGTTCTGATGCTTTGGATTCAAGGAGTATCTCATAAAGAAGCATACTGAGAATCATCGGAATAACTTCATTTACGATGGTTTCCGTATCTGGTTCGATAGTATATTTCTGTGGTTCAGAAAGAGTACTTGTATCTTGTCCAACTACTTCATTCAAAAACTCGACGATATCAGCACGAGAAAGTGGAAGAAATTGTTTTACGATAGCTTTTTGGTTGATGGCAGAGATATAATAACTATGCACAACTTTGATTGCATCATAATTAAGTTTCTCAAATGCTTGCTTGGTAAAAAGTTCACGAAGCATAGAACTCACCGGTTTTACATCCTGGATTTCAATCGTATCTTTCATAACATCCGAGAAGTCCGCAACGAGATTTCCTCCTGTTCGGAGAATGAATTCTCGAGCTTTTTTACCAATGGTAATATAGTCGATAGTTATATCTTGATGATCTTTCTTATATTGTGCAACTTTCTTAAAAGTATTTACATTGTACCCACCGCAGAGTCCTTTATTGGATGAAATCACGACCTGAAGTTCCTGTTTAGTCGTATGTGTGTGACCTCCGATAGATGGAATATCCTGAAGGGATTCACTCACATTTGCAAATATCCGAAGAGAAGCAATCGCAAAAGGACGACTGGAAAGAACTCATTCCTGAGCTTTTTTCATTTTCACTGTCGAAATAAGTTCCATCGCACGAGTAATTTTCTTCGTGTTCGTAACAGACTTGATTCGAGCCTTGATTTCTTTTCCGGAAGCCATAAAATGGAGATTACAAGTTTAATACATTTTCTTTAATTCCACCAACTTTTCATTCAATTTTGCTTTTGTTTCATCATTCAAATCTTTTGTTTCAACGATAGTCTTAAGGATAGTTCCTTCTTCTTCCAACTGAGCGTAAAGATCTTTTTCAAATTTCTTGATATCAGAAACCGCAACACCATCAAGATATCCGTTGGTTCCTGCATAGATAATACACGTCTGTTTCTGGAATGGAACTGGAGAATAGACATCCTGCTTGAGGATTTCTACCATACGTTTTCCTCGTTCAAGAGCATTTCGTGTATCTTCATCGAGATCAGAAGCGAATTGAGAGAATGCTTCCAGTTCACGGTACTGAGCGAGCGAGAGTTTGAGAGTTCCTGCAACACGTTTCATCGCCTTCGTCTGAGCAGATCCTCCGACACGAGAAACGGAAAGTCCCACGTTAATCGCTGGTTTGATACCAGCATTAAAGAGATTAGACTCAAGGAATATCTGTCCATCGGTGATGGAGATAACGTTCGTCGGAACGTACGCAGATACGTCACCTCCTTGAGTTTCGATGATAGGAAGTGCGGTCATAGAACCAGCTCCGAGAGCATCATTGAGTTTCGCGGAACGTTCTAGAAGACGAGAGTGGAGGTAAAATACATCTCCAGGATACGCTTCTCGTCCTGGTGGACGTCGAAGGAGGAGCGCCATTTCACGGTAGGCATTCGCATGTTTTGTCAGATCATCGTAGATGATAAGTGCATGTTGTCCATTGAGCATAAAATATTCACCAACCGCACAACCAGAATACGGAGCGAGCCATTGCATCGCAGCAGGACTCGAAGCTCCAGCAGTAACAATGGTTGTATATTCCATAGCACCCGCTTTTCGGAGTTCTTCAGCAATCGCCACGACCTTCGAATCTTTCTGTCCGATAGCGACGTAGATACATTTCACATCTTGTCCCTTCTGATTGAGAATGGTATCGATTGCGATCTGCGTCTTCCCAGTCTGTCGATCTCCGATGATAAGTTCTCGTTGTCCTCGTCCCACTGGCACGAGTGCATCGATCGCCTTAATACCGGTCGCCATCGGTTCATGAACCCCTTTTCGACTCATAACTCCGGTTGCAACACGCTCGGTTGGGTAGAACTCCGTCGAGACAATCGGACCAAGTCCATCGAGTGGGTTTCCGAGTGGATCGATAACACGACCAAGGAGACCATTTCCAACGGGAACTTCGAGAGTACGCCCTGTTGTTTTGGCAATCATTCCTTCCTTGATAGTGTCTACCCCGGAGAGTACTACTACTCCGACGAAATTCTCCTCGAGGTTCATAGCAACTCCACGAGCTCCCGATTCGAATTCGACAACTTCGTTGTAGGCGATTTCACGAAGTCCTACGACTTTCGCGATACCGTCCCCAAGAGAGATAACAACACCGGAATTCACCCGTTCAGGCGACAGGTCAGTCGAATCGATTTTCGCTTCGATTTCACGGATAAGAGAGTCGATGAGTTCTGTAGACATAGGAAAAAATTATTAGTTAGTAGTTGTTGATTATTATTTAAATACTCCGAAAAATTATCTTTTCAACCGATTCTCCACTTCCTGGAACGATATATCCATCATATCATCTCCCGAGAAGATTCGAATTCCTCCCCGGATTGTATCATTCTGTTTCCATTCGATGGATTTCGAATCAATCGTCTCTCCGAAGTGGCGAGCATATGCCGCGATAGCTATCGGCTCGAGAATACTTCGATTCTCTCCCCCAAAATACTCCACTCGATAGAGTTTCGTACCCGAACGTTCCCGTGCAAAAATAGCACGACCACGTTTGCCTACGAACTTTTCAAGAGCACGGTACGATTTCAAACCCTTCAAAAGGGTTGTGAGCTCGGATTTGGAGTAAGTAGAGATGTCCATAGTTGAAAATGATTATTTAAGCAATGACAATCTTTTATTCCTTCATCGCTTGTTTGATAAAATCAGCGTTTGCTTCTTTCTTTCCGAAGAGTTTCTCATTGAGAGAAAGAGCGATTGTGAGGATTCGATCCTTCATCGCACCTTCCATTTGCTTTCGCTCATTCGCGAGATCAAGCTCCGCTTTCGTCTTCATCGAAGTGATTTCATCGTTTGCACGGGAAATCATAAGGAATGCTTCTTTTTTCGCAAGAACTTCCGCTTGAGCCTTGATAGCAATTGCTTCTCGACGAGCATGGTCGAGCACCTCGCGAGCCATCTTATCCGCTTCGAGTTTCTCCGCTTCGATATCGCTCGCAATTGAGTCTATTTTTGCCCGTTTTGCATCTTCCGCATCAAGAAAAGCGATGAGAGGTTTGAAAACGAATTTCGTGAGTACGTAAAATATGATCGCGAAGTTTACGACTTGCACGAGCATTACTTTCCAATCGACGAATTGTACGAGTTGATCCATGAGAATTGAGTTCTAAAGTTTATAAAAGTCTGTAAAGTTAGATGGACTCAGATTTTATGAAAGAATGAGGAAAGTTCGAGGAAAATCGAGCACCATAGTGAGGCGTACTGATAAAGTACGATGAACGAGGCGCGGAGATTTAACGAAGAAATTTCCCATTATTTCATAAAATCCCACTATTTGATTACGAA
The DNA here is from genome assembly GCA_002771035.1 of Candidatus Gracilibacteria bacterium CG12_big_fil_rev_8_21_14_0_65_38_15. Lineage (GTDB taxonomy): Bacteria > Patescibacteriota > Gracilibacteria > BD1-5 > UBA2023 > UBA1545. Next base: position 4,267 of record PCUR01000059.1, read on the forward strand.
TGCCATCGCAATACCGAATATCGCCAGTGCCTCGATAACTCCAAGAAAAAGGAACATTTCAATAATAAGGGATTTCTTTGCGTTCGGATTTCGTCCGATTGCTTCCATAGCTCCGGCTCCAACGAGTCCAAGACCAATACCAGCTCCGATAAGCCCGAGTCCAATTACGAGTGCCATAGCAAGTGCATGTGATTCCATAAGAAAAAATTTAATTGATAAATAGGTTAAATTAAAAGCTGTTAGCTTCTAATCTCTGGCTTCTTTTTAAAAGACAGGGATTAGATTCCAAAACTTCCTGGAATCTTTCAAAAGGAAGAGATTTGTATGAAAGTTGCGTACCGAAGTGAGCTGTACGAGTTAGTACAGAGAACGAGGAAACGTAAAACTTGAATGCAAATGTCGAACTTTTCAAAGATTCCTTAATAGTGAACCTCTTGTGATTCCTTGAAGTATACCAACATCAATAATGTAAAAATGAATCCTTGGAATAGAGCAACGAAAATCTCATAGAGAAAAAACGGAATCGGTCCGAAAATCGGAAGCGTCAAGAATTCAGAACTCAGAAATGTGATAACGGAGATAAGGATAATACCAGCGAAGATATTTCCGAAAAGTCGGAACGAGAGCGAGAGAATACGGGAAAGTTCCGAGATGATATGAAGCCATCCGAAGAGCATATTTCCGAACTTCGCACCGATATGCGGTCCAGTAAAATTACAGAGATATCCGCTGAAATGTTTAAAAACTCCTTTTGTTCGAGTATGATATATCTGAGCAAGTCCGATAGTGAAGAGTGCAAGAACAAGTGTGGTCGAAAGATCGGAAGTAATCGGACGAAAATAATGGATAACTCCGGGTACAAATGCTCCGATAACTTCTAGAAGAAGCCCGAAAATATTCGCGAAAATGATAAATATCGCAACGGTTGCGATGATAAAGAAGTTCTTTTTGGCAAACTCCTCATTGTCGAGAACAGAATTGAATCCAGAACGCATAAATCGTATAAGTTCCTGAAAAAGAAGCCGAAGTCGTCCGAATTTATTCAATCGAACGGAACGATTTACAAAAAAGACAAGAGTGAAAAGTACTACCATGAATATCCACATAGAAAGAAGTGTTGTCGTAACAAAGCCAAAAACCGGCTCTCCTTTGAGAGTCGGAATATGCGGTCCGATGTGAACCTCGGAAGTCGTAGTGGAAATTTCAGTCTCAGCCATGTATCAAAAAAACGGTTAAAATCGCGGTGATTATAGAGAAAAGGTGGTAAAAAGCAAATGGAAATCTTATCTTTTTCGACTGTAGACTTCCTTTACGGAGCTCTCAGTTCCGATGGAGATGTTTTTCCCTTTACAGAGAGGACATTCATAGAGATATTTGTTCGGATTGAGTCGTATTGCTTCCACATTTTTCTGACAATCACGACAATAGAAAGTCACCTCCCCTCGTTCCTGGAGGAATTCCTCTTTTCTTTTTTCAAAAGTCGGGATATTGACGAGATCGTTATAGGAAGCCATAGGTATAGTTTTAAATTGTTATTAACTGTCATCCCGAATTTATTTCAGAATGACAATTATTTGTTTTTCCATATTTTCTTAGAAGATTTTATTCAAAAATCCGTCATCTGCAACCTCTATTTTCTTTTCCCGGGCTATCTCGTGGTAGAATTCCCGTTCCTTCTTGCTCGGATGCGTCGGAATTTTTATATTCACGGTGATAAACAGGTCGCCTTTCTGGTCTTTGGATATATGTTTCATACCATCTCCTTTGAACTTGAGAACTTCGCCATGCTGAGTTCCGGATTTTATTTCGAGAACTCGCTCTCCGAGGACTGGAAGCTTCAAAGTCTTCTTGATTCCGAGAACTGCCTCGACTGGATCGATTTCAGTCGTATAGAAAAGGTTCGTATCTTCTCTCGTCAGTCCATCGATACTGTTGGGAATATTGAAAGTTATATACAAATCTCCGGCTTTTGAACCAATTCCATCATTTCCCTCTCCGCGAACTTTGATAGTCATTCCGTCATCGATTCCTGCAGGAATATCGATTTCTTTCTCGATCTTCTGTGTCTCACGTCGTTCTCCGTGACATTTCGTACATTTATCTGCAATGATTTTACCAGTTCCGTGACACATATCACAAATTCCGGTCTGTTCCATAACTCCGAAAATAGTTTGGGTTCTTCGACGAACCTGTCCAGCTCAGCGACATTGACTACATTCTTTCGGCTCAGTTCCTTTTTTTGCCCCGGTTCCACTACATTCGGTACAAACTACCTTTCGACTATAGGATACGGTTTTTTTGAGACCTGAAAGAGCCTCCGAAAAATCGAGCTTGACTCGGATTTCGATATCTTCGCCTTCTACTCCGCTCGTTCTTCGGCGTGCTCCGCCACCCTGGAAACCTCCACCGAAAAAAGACTCGAAAATATCCGAAAAATCCATATCTGTATGGAATCCGCCCTGTCCACCACCAAACCCTCCGCCCATATCAGTCGTCCCGAATCGGTCGTAATGAGCTCGTTTCTGTGGGTCACTCAAAGTCGCATAGGCTTCATTAACCTCTTTGAAAAGAGTTTCTTTTTCTTTGTCCCCGCCGTGTCGGTCAGGATGTACTTCCATCGCCTTCTTGCGATAGGCACGCTTGAGTTCCTCGGCGCTGACATCGCGAGAGACTTCGAGAATTTCATAAAATTCGTATGCCATAAATAGTTTATTTATTGAAAAATAATTAGGAAATCAAGAAATTACAGTCTTTTTATAAAATAATAAAATTCGAGCAAAAATCGAGAAACGGAATGAGATGTACTTAAAGGGGTACTCCGAATAAGTATCGCGGATTTGAACTCGAAGTTCGTATTTTAGGAAAGACTCTTAAAACAGTCGCATCACTTTCGTCTCTTCGAGTTCTATCGCTCCGCGTTTCACGAGTTCTCCGAATGCTCGGGTCGTCGCTTCCACATCGACCATCGCGTTGTGGGCTCCTTCGAACCATTCTCCGAAGAGGTGCTTGTAGAGTTCCGAAAGTTTCGGTGGTTTGAAAGCAAATCCTCGACCTTGAAGCTTGCAGTAATCGGTCGAGCCTCGCATAGTACAGATTCGTTTGATAGGCTGATAATCCCCATCTCGCCCGAGTCGTTTGAGCTCGGAACGGATTACTTCCTCATCGTATTCGATATTATGTCCGACAACGATATCGGTGGTATTGAGATACCGGAGAATCTTGTCCATCACTTCCTCGACATACGGAGCATTTTCCACATCACGATCGTAGATGCCGTGAACCTGTGATGCTGCGAAAGGAATCGCGATACGCGGCTTCACCATGATATCAACGCGATCAAGTTCCGTAAAACCGTTCATACTATCTACTTCTCCAAGGATTCCCGCGAATTGCACGATATATGGCTGTTCGTCGAGGTTTCCATTACGAACCGTGAGTCCCGTGGTTTCAGTATCGAATATGAAAGCTTTCATAGAAATGGTTAGATTAACATCTAATAATATTCAAGAAAAGAAAAATCCGACTCACGGATGAGCCGGATAGTCTCCGTAGTTATTTAAAAAAACTTTTTATAATCGTAGCTCTTGAGTTCCGTATCTACTCTTCGTATAAGTTCGAGAACAACTCCAACAACGATGATAAGTCCAGCTCCAGAGATAATAAAATCAATCTGTCCTCCAGCTCCTGATGTATCAAGAATCTGAACGACCCCATTAAGCTTTGACATAAGGTATGGGAATACCGCAATGAATGCAAGGAATGAACCTCCGTAAAGATTGAGGTGAAGAGACGTTTTTTCAAGATATTCTGCAGTCTCTCGTCCTGGACGAACCCCTGGGATATACCCACCACGCTTCTGAATACTTTCAGCTACTTCATCTGTATTAAATACGATAGAAACATAGAAGAATGAGAATCCGAGAACCAAGAGGAAATATACTCCGATATAGAGACAACTTGGATTATTCATAGAAAAATATTCAAGGAGGAATTGTCCGATTTGAGCAGATGTTCCAGCTCCACGATTGGAGAGAACTTGTCCAATAAGTGCTGGGAAAGTTACAATGGAAACTGCGAAGATGATAGGTATCATCCCGGCTTGATTTACACGGATTGGGAAATATGATTTCTCATCTCGTCCTGTTCGAGTATAGATAAGTGGAATCTTTCTGAATCCTTCCGTAAACTTGATGATAATGTAAATAACTCCGAGAGTCATAACCGTAAGTATTGCAAGAAGCGGATAGTTTCCTACGGAAATGTATTGCATGATATGAGAAGGAACTCCGGCAAGAACTCCGGCAAATATTATCATAGAAGCTCCGTTTCCGATTCCCGATTCATTAATAACTTCTCCGAGCCACATAAGGAAAAGTGTTCCTGCGGTAATGAAAAGCATAGCAGGAAGAACTACCCCCCAAAAATTGCTCACATCCATAATCTTTCCACCGCCACCTATAAGGGTATTGAGAAGGATAATCATTCCGTAACTTTGTGCGAATGCAAGAGGAACAGTTGCCCAACGAGTGTAGTTATTGATTTTCTTCTGTCCTTGTTCTCCTTCTTTCTTCATAGCTTCCAATTGTGGAACAATAACCGCAAGAAGTTGCATAATAATAACTGCATTGATATATGGAGCAAGTCCCATAAGAACGATAGAGAAATTCTCGAGTCCTCCACCCATAAGAGAACTAAAAAACGCGAGTCCTTGATTCGCAGCGAGAAAATCCTTGATAGAAAGAAGAGCTGCGGTATTTACTCCAGGAACTGGTATAACAGAAAGGAATTTATAGAGGATAACGATACCGAATGTAACGAGGATTTTCTTCTTTACGTCTGATGACTTCCATATACGGGAAACATTCTTGAGAATCATAGGAAAAAACGATAGAGATAAAAGGGTGTATTTAACGCTCGGATTGTATGAAAAAGTATGGTTTAGTCAAGTTTATTACCAGAAAAGCGGACATAAAAAATCCCCTTCTCGGAAAGAGCGGGGGAAATTTTAAATGAATGATATTAAAGAAGTTCCACAGTTCCTCCAGCTTTCGTTACTTTTTCCTGAGCTTGAGCGGAAGCTTTATGAATACGAACCGTTACTTTTGCAGTAATTTCTCCGTTTCCAAGAAGTTTGATGAGAGCTCCGATATTTGGGATAAGTCCTTTTTGAGCAAGAACCTCGCTATCGATAGTCGTAACTCCTTCCTGAGCGAGTTTCTCAAGAGAGGAAACATTAAGAACAGAGAATACGTTTGGAGCGTAAGCGGTGAATCCTCGTTTCTTTGGAAGACGTCTAAAGAGTGGAGTTTGTCCCCCTTCAAATGCTGCATTGAATTTTCCTCGTCCAGTTCGAGAGTTCTGTCCACCGTTTCCACGACCAGAAGTTCCTCCTTTTCCAGAACCAACTCCTCGACCTACACGCATGCGTGGTGTACGAGAATTTGGAGCGGACTCTATAGTATTGTGAGAGAGCATAATAAATGTGAGTTAATGATTGAAGTTATGAGCAAAGAAAATTATTCTGCTTTTTTAGCTTTAGGAGTTGCAGGAGCTTTTTTTGCTGCTGGCTTTTTTGCTGCTGTCTTTGGAGCAGTTTTTGCAGCAGGAGCTTTTGCAGCAACTACCTTTGGTGCTTCTACCACTACTGTTGGTTCAACAGTCGCAACTGGAGCAACTTTTGCAACTACCTTTGGTGCTTTTTTAAGAGAAGCGAGTGCTTTTATTGTAACACGAGCATTGGTAATCGGATTGTTTGTTCCTCGTTGTTTTGCGAGAATATCCTTGATTCCAGCAACCGCGAAAACTTTACGAGCAGAACCTCCGGCGATAAGCCCAGTCCCTTTTGAAGCAGGGTGAATGAAAATGTTCGCTGCTTTGAAATGAGCAGTTAAATCATGAGCGATAGTTCCGTCAATGATATTGAAAGTAAGAAGATTCTTCTTAGCATCACGAACAGCTTTTTCAATAGCGATTACTACTTCTCCGGCTTTTCCCATACCGAAACCGACAGTTCCTTTTCCATTACCGATAACCACAGAGGCTCGGAAACGAAGTTGACGACCTCCGGCAGTTACACGAGTAACTCGATCTACTCCGAGAAGTTCTTCTTGGAATTCTTTTTCAACATCCTTGAATCCTCCTCCACGTTTATCACCCTGAGGACGACGATCGTCTCTCTGAGATTTTACTGGAGTAGTGGGTGCAGTAGTATTAGTAGTATCAACCATATAAATGGAAAAAATGAATAATTAAAATTGAAGTCCTCCGGTTCGTGCTCCTTCAGCGAGTTTCTTAACTCGACCAGCATAGAGGAAACCTCCACGATCAAATACACAAGTAGTGATTCCAAGAGCGAGTGCTTTTTTGGCAAGTTCTTCACCTACTTTCGTAGCACACTCTTGTTTCGTACCGGTTGATATTTTTATATCGCTTGCAGAACAAAGAGTTTTTGCGGCAACATCGTCTATCATCTGTGCGTAGATAGATGTATTACTTCGAAACACAGCAAGACGTGGCTTTGTAGCAGTACCACTTATCGTAGCACGTACGCGAACCTGTCGTCGTTTGCGTTTCATAACCTTTTCTAACATAGAATGTGATTAGCTAAAAAATTAAAGAAAATATTTTGAATTATATCTGTTATATTATTTCTTGGCTCCAGTTTTACCAGCTTTTCGACGTACATGTTCTCCAACATATCGGATACCTTTCCCTTTATATGGTTCAGGCTTCTTGATAGATCGAACGAGAGCAGTGAAGTATCCTACCTGTTGTTTATCGATTCCAGAAATATGGATAACATTCTTTTCTTTTTCATCAACAGTGATAGTAATTCCTTTTGGTGCAGGGAGATCAACTTTATGAGAGAATCCAACAGCAAGAACGAGCTTAGATGGTCCAGTAACTTCGAATTTGTAACCAACCCCCTGAACTTCAAGAGATTTTTTATATCCTTCAGTTACTCCTACTACCATATTGGCAATAAGTGCTCGTGTAAGTCCCCACATAGCTTTTTCTTTGCTACTTTCTTCATTCTTGATAGATACTACAAGAGTATTATCTGTTTGTTCGAGAGAAGTACACTCCTGAAGAGTATGCTTAAGTTCTCCTTTTGGTCCAGAGACAGTAACATTTTTACCATCTACCTTCACGCTCACTCCAGTTGGAAGTGTCACAGGAAGTTTTCAAATTCGAGACATATAAAATAGTGATTAATGAATAGTTGATTAATATACTTCACAAAGAAGTTCGCCTCCAGTTCCAAGAACGTGAGCTTCATACCCAGTTATAATACCTTTTGGAGTAGAAAGAATATAAATACCGAGCCCATTTCGTGATTTACGAACATCTGCGGACTTGATATAGATTCTCTGTCCTGGTCGGGAAATACGACGGAAAGAAGGAAGATATTTTGTCTTACGAACATCATTGAGTTTTACAATGATTTCTCGTTTATCTTCGCTTACGGTATAGGATACTATATAAGCGTTCTTCTGGAGGATTGAAATGATTTTTTCCTTGAGAACAGAATATGGAACGTTTACAACGGCAAGTCGTGCAAGATATCCGTTTCGGATTCTCGTGAGCAAATCTGCAATTGGATCATTTATCATAGGAACAATTAAGTTAAAAGTATTGTAGTTAGTAGAGGTGTTAATCTAAAAAAGATTACCAACTTGATTTGCGTACTCCCATGAGTTCACCAGCATTAGCACGTTCACGTACACAAATACGACACATGTCGAACTTTCCCATGTAACCACGAGATCGTCCACAGATAGCACAACGATGATATAGTCGTGTAGAAAACTTGATAGTTTTTCCAGACTCAAAAAGACGGATTGCCTTTGCTTGAGCTCTGCTGCATTTCACTTCTAGAGCCTTTCTTGCCATAGTAGGAGAGTAATTGATAATAAAAATAGAGATTATTTTGTGAATGGAAATCCAAGAGCATCGAGAAGAACTCGAGTATCTTTTTTATCCTTCGCTTTAAATTTAATTGTAATCTGAAGACCATGAGTTTTCACCACATCGAGTTGAGGAACTTCTGGGAAAATAGTATGTTCTTTGATACCGAAGTTGAAGTTTCCTTTTTCATCAAATGATTTTCCAGAAATACCACGGAAATCTCGAACACGAGGAAGGATAATCTGAACAAGTTTTTCTAAAAAGAAGAACATTCGATCTCCTCGAAGAGTAACAGTCATACCAACTGGCATACCAATCTTGAGCTTAAAGTTGGAAATAGCCTTTTTGGAATTGATAACCTGAGGCATTTGTCCAGCAATAAGAGAAAGATCTGTTTTAAGACTTGAGAAATCTTTGTGACCAGCTGCCACATAACTTCCGATACCCATATTGAGAACGATTTTCTCAATTTTTGGAACTTCCATAGGATTCTCGATACCGAGAGTCTTTTGTACTTGTGGAAGTATAATTTTATTGTACTGTTCTTTGAAAGACATAGTTTTGAAAAATAATAGAGATGAGAACTAGAGAGTTTTTCCAGATTTTTTTGCTACACGAACCTTTTTCGTACCTTCCATCTTAATACCAATACGAGTTGGTTTTCCGGTTTCAGGATCAAGAATCATAACATTGGAAGCCTGAATTGGTTTTTCGATTTTCACGATTTGACCAGGAGTTGTCCCTTGTTTTTTAATATGGCAAGTTGCAATATTTACTCCTTCAACAACCAATCGGTTGTCTGCTTGGTGAGTTGCAAGGACTTTACCTTTCTTTCCCTTGTCTTTTCCGGCCATCACCTGAACCATATCTCCACTGCGGATTCTCATAGGATACAAACTAATTATAAATAAAGTAACGATTCAAATTATTTTTAAATAACTTCTGGGGCAAGACTCATGATTTTCTGAAATCCTTTTGCCTTAAGTTCTCGAAATACAGGACCAAATACACGAGTTCCTTTCGGTTCGTTACTATCATTGATAATAACGCAAGCGTTATCGTCGGAACGAACATACGTACCATCATCTCTACGAATAGAGAAAGCAACACGCACAACGACCGCTTTTACAACGCTCTTCTTTTTGGTAGCTCCTTGTGGAAGTGCCTTTTTAACGGAACAAACGATGATGTCTCCTACGGAAGCATAACGTCTTTTTGAACCACCAAGAACCTTGATGCAAAGAACTTCTTTTGCTCCAGTATTATCTACGACAACGAGTCTGCTTTCTGCTTGTATCATACTAAATAGTTATTAGTTATTAGTGTAGTTTTTAATTTCCGAGAAAATATCTTATTACGCTTCAGTAGTAACTTTCCAGCGTTTCATCTTACTGAGAGGAATAGTTTCCTCAATAGTAACAGTCTGACCAAGAATACAGCTATTTGCCTCATCATGAGCATAAAACTTTGAAGAGTCTTTGTAGCGTTTCTTGTATTTTGGATGAGTTTTGTAAGAGTCAACCGTAACAACGATGGTTTTATCCATTTTTGTGCTGGTAACGATACCTGTTTTAGTTCTCATTGGTAAAGAGTGTTAAAAATGTAGTAATTAGATACGAGTTTTCATCATCTGAAGTTTTGCAAGGTATTTCTTCTGAAGTCCGAGAGTATGAGATTGTTTAAGTTCATTTGCCCGGTGTTTCATAGAGAGAAGGAAAAGTTCTTTCTCTGCCTTTGCAATTTCTTTTGCAAGCTCTGCAGCATCAAGTGCTTCGAGAGCCTTAATGTCTTTTTGTACTTGTTTTTTCATAAGGAGTTTTAAAGAGAATTAAACGAGAATCTTCGTCTTTACCGGAAGCTTATACGAAGCCTCTTGAAAAGCCTCTCTTGCAACCTCTGGAGATACTCATGACATTTCAAAGAGTATTCGTCCCGGTCTTACAGGAGCTCGGTACATTTCTGGACTTCCTTTTCCTCATCCCATTGGAGCTTCCAAAGCATGCTTCGTAAACGGACGATCTGGGAAGATTCGAATCCAAAGTTTTCCTCATTTCTTGAGAGAGCGGATGATAGAACGTCTTGCTGCCTCGATTTGTCGAGAAGTAAGAAATCCTGCCTCTACCGTTTTCACGGCATAGTCTCCGAAAGCAATTTCAGATCCTCTTGTTGCAATCCCTTTAAGGACTCCACGTTGAGATTTCCGATATTTGATTTTCTTCGGCTGTAACATACGTTAATATGGTAAATAAGTATAGAGAATTTGTCAAAAAGTCAATTGTTTTTTATTTTTTGTAGATGTCCCCTTTGTAGATCCAAACCTTGAGTCCGATTACTCCGTAGATAGTATTGGCTCTCTCGAGAGAGTAGTCGATATCAGCTCGGATAGTCTGTCGAGGAATAGCTCCTTCTTTATAGGTTTCTACACGGGCGATTTCCGCACCATTGAGACGACCACCAAGAATAACCTTGATTCCAAGTCCTCCTTTTTCCATAGTTTTGGAAATAGCGTTCTTAATTACACGACGGTAAGGAAGTTTCTTTTCGATCTGACGAGCGATAGAATCAGCAACAAGTGCTGCGGAAAGTTCCGGTTTCTTTACTTCTTTTACCTCGATAACGAACTTACCAGGAAAACGAGTAGCAATTTCTTGTTCAAGTTTTTCTTTATTTTCATCATTCTTTCCAAGAACAAGTGCTGTTTTGGCAGTATAGATGGTAATGGTTGTTTCCGAAGTCGTGTGATTGATGAAGACATTTCCAACAGGAATACCTGTAAGAAATTTCTGAACAAAAATACGAAGTGCTACATCGGAAGCGATTTTTTTACCGTAATCCTTCTTGTTGTAGTATCCAGTACTTTTCCAAGTCTTAATATATCCGATACGGAATGCGAGAGGGCTAACTTTGTGTCCCATAATGCGAAAGCAAATTATGAAAATAAGAATTATTTAACTCGAAGTTCGAGAAGTACATTTGAAGTTCTTTTCAAAATCGGATGAGATCGTCCACGAGAAATAGGATTTCCTCGTTTGTAAACGATACCTTTTGTAACACTTACCGATCCAATGGACAGGTTTACAAGTTCTTGCATATCGTTGTGTGTTGCGTTAGCAACAGCGGATGCAAGTACTTTGTACATAAGTGCTCCTCCTTTGTTTGGCATAAACTTCAAGATATCGAGTGCTTTTTTTGCCTCCATACCTCGAACGATTTTAGCTATAACATTGAGCTTTTTATCGGATATGCGGATATTATTTGCAATTGCTTTCATAGAGAAAAATTGAATGAAAAATAACTATTATTTGTTTCCAGAATGTCCAATAAATTTTCGAGTGAATGAGAATTCCCCAAGTTTATGACCTACCATGTCTTCTGTAACGAAAACGGGAGTATGAACTTTTCCATTGTGAACACCGAAGGTGTGCCCAACGAACTCTGGAGTAACTGTACAAGCCCGAGACCATGTCTTGATAACAGTTTTCTTTCCTGACTCATTAAGCCGTTCAACTTTTTGAACAAGTCGAGCGTCTATGTAAGGTCATTTTTTAAGACTACGTGTCATAGTGTTGACGGATTAAATGAAGTTAAATGGTGTTGTGTAAAAAATAGTAGGCTTATCCGAGAAGTTTTCCTCGACGAGTTCGTACTACCCATCGATCAGTTGTCGTTCGATTTCGAGTCTTCACTCCACGAGCTGGTTTTCCCCAAGGGGTTTTTGGACCATTTCGTTGTCCAAGTGATTGATGTCCTTCTCCTCATCCGTGTGGATGGTCTACAGCATTCATAGACATACCAAGAACGGTTGGTCGGATACCCATCCAACGAGAACGTCCGGCTTTACCGATAACAATCTGATTGTGATCAACATTGGAAACAACTCCGATTGTTGCGTAACATTTCTTGTGTACTCTTCGGATTTCTCCAGAAGGAAGTTTCACTTGAGTGTATTCACCTTCCTGAGAAACGATAATAGCGGATGCTCCAGCAGAACGAACACTGGATGCTCCAGTATTAACTATGAGCTCTACATTGTAAACAGAGAGTCCCGTTGGAATATTTCCAATTGCGAGACGATTTCCATCTACTGGTTTTGCATTATCAGCTGTGATGATAGCATCACCTACTTTCATATCCTTGTGAGCAAGAACATATCGACGTTCTCCGTCTGCATAACATACGAGAGCGATATATCCAGTTCGGAACGGATCGTACTCGATAGTTTCTACTTTCGCAGGAACATTGAGTTTGTCAGTGAAGAAGAAATCTATCTTTCGGTAGAGTTTCTTGTGTCCACCACCTTGGTGACGAACAGTAATACGACCTGCACTATTACGACCTGCCTTACTTCGGATGAAGTAAGTAAGAGCCTTGTGTGGCTCAGTAGCTGTAAGCTCATCGAATGTATATCCAGTCATCTGTCGGCGTCCTGGAGTAGTTGGTTTGAATTTCTTGATTGCCATACTATATGATAAAGCAGTGAATAAAATTAATCTTTAATTGTAACCTTTTGAAGATCAGCGATTCTTTGTCCCTTCTTAAGAGTAACGAGTGCTTTGAGACGACTCTTTCTCTTAACTTGAACTCCATGTTTACTATTTCGGAACTTTTCACGAGTAGTAATCATGTTCACTTTCTCTACTTGAACTCCGTAAAGACGTTCAAATGCAGTGCGAACATCTACTTTCGTAGATTCTGGAGAAACCACAACAGTATAAACTCCTTCGAGTTCGAGTCGTTGACTCTTTTCTGTTACAACGGGTCTTTTTATGATTGTATAAAGTGACATACGCTAAGAGATTATGGGTAATTACAAGTACATTGAATAGAGTTTTTCGATCGATGCTTTTGTGAAAACAAGGTTATTGTATTTGAGGAGATCCATAGGATTCAAGTAATTGACTCCGATGAATTTTACGGTTGGAATATTTCGACCCGCAACGAATGCTCCAATATCTTCAGGACAAACAGCGAATACTCCAGATGTTACATTCATTTTTGTAACGAGGTCAATCATTTGTTTTGTCTTGAGTGTATCAGTTGCGAACGATTCTACAACTTTTACTCCGTTTTCAACTGCCTTAGCAGAAAGGAGAGAGAAAAGAGCAGCTCGACGTTCTTTCTTGTTCATACGAAGCGTGAAATTTCTGTCTTTTGTAGGACCGAATGCGGCACCTCAACCGCGCCTGACTGGAGAACGAGCATCACCCACACGGGCACTACCTGTTCCTTTTTGTTTGTAGAGTTTTCGAGTTGATCCGATTACTTCTGCACGAGTTTTTGCGTGAGCAATAGCGATACGTGCATTAGAGCGTTGAAATCGAAGAAGTCGTTGAATAAGTCCCATTTGAACTTCTCGTCCGAAAAGTTCGTCTTTAAGACTGATTTTCCCATTTTCTTTTCCTTCTTGTGTATAGAGAACTGCTTCCATGAATAAGATACAATTAGAAATCTAAAACTACGAGTGAATTACGAGCTCCTGGAACTGGTCCGTGAAGAGCGATAACATTAATATTCTTATTTACGAGCTCAACTTGGATTTTTTTAAGAGTAACCTTATCAAGTCCCATGTGTCCGTGCATTTTCTGTCCTGGTTTTGTTCGACGTGGCTTACGACATCCGATAGAACCAAGCGCTCGATGGAATTTAGATCCGTGTCCTGCAGGTCCTCCGGCAAAATTATGACGTTTCATAGCTCCGGCAAAACCTTTACCTTTAGAGATTCCAGAAACGGTAACCATTCCGATACCATCAAGAACATCGAGACTTACTGTGTCACCAACTTTGAGTTCGGCCATACTTCCAGTAAGTGGAACTTCTTTCATATGAGAAAGTTTTCCATCAGTCGCTTCGAGAACGATTGCTTCGTATCCATCAGTATCAATGGTTTTGATTTGTACTACTTTAGTTTCTGGGATTTTAATAAGCGTTACTGCGACCATTGCATCACCTTTGATGATACGAGTCATTTCAAGCTTTTTCCCGATAAGTCCAGCCATCTTAATATAAAGTTATTAAAACTATAATATTCTTACAGATAAAAGAAATGAATCTACATAAATAAGGAATGATTCCTTAGAGTAATGGAGATTAAACTTTTATATGACTTCTACATCTATTCGCATCGAGAGGTTGTATTTTAAGTGACAACGTCATGCTTCTTGAATTGAAAGTGGTGGTATTGTATAGAAAAGAGTCTTCGTGTCAAAAGATTTTTTGAAGATTGTTTTCTGGACGAATAAAACTTCTGTGAAAAATCTTTCGTCCGAGAAAATAAAATACTTGGTTATTACTATCCTTATTCTAGATTGGGTCGATTAGAAGTTTTTTAGATAGTTATTCATAATAGCATCTGATGCTCAAAAATTCTTTTCCGTAATCTGTATACTATCACAAACGGGATATGCTAATTTATAGAACATATCTATCTTGTCCGAAGTTATATCACTTGCATTCGGTAATAATCAAACACAATACATTTTCACTCAGAAAGAGTTTTTATAATTTACAGCCTTCGTTTTTTTGTCCAACTGATTATCATAATCATAATAAGGTGCTGGTTTGTTCCAATTATAAACAAAACTTTCAAGCATATAAGAATCGTTGGAATTCAAAACAATCGAGGCTTCTCAGAAGGCAGTTCAGAAAACATCATCTATATTCCATGCGTTCGTAATTACTTTCAATCATTTGCTGTGAGCATAAGCAATAATATCATTTTGATATTGTCTTGCTGCTATCTTATTAGATAGTCATAGTTGTGTTATCAGATAATCGTACCCGGTTTCATCGAAGAATATTCCATACACTCACATATTTTGCCATTCATCGATAGATGTAGTAATAATACTCTTTGATTGATTCATAGTAATATATCCATAGGGCTTTCCTCTATATCAACTAAAACCAGCTGTTCAAGACCCATTTAAAATATCAACGGTATTATAATGATCTTCATGAGTTGTTTTTTCAAGTCATGCTCCGAGTATGATAGAGTCGTACTGATTGAAATCTTCTACAACTTTACCAAGATCCCAACTATTAGTAGTGTTATTAAGCGAACTTGGCCATCCATAATAAACTCCCAACTTTTGTGGCGGAATTTTATTTGTTGTTTCATTATATATAATACTACTTCCGAGAAAAGCATTTTTCAAAACAGTTCCTGTACCAGCTCCTGTGGTTTTATTATCAAAATGTACTATATATCCTGTGGAAGTGGTCGCAATATCTATAGAACCAGTAAATGTCTCTTGAATGGGAGAATATGTTCAAGAATCAAGAAGTATACCGATTTTATCACCTACAGTATAGGAAAATCTTTTGGAATAATCAATAAAAGCATCTGCATAAACAGAGGCAACAAGCATAGAAAGAATACTACTTCCATCCTCAAGAAATACCATAAGTTGCATCTTCTTTTTATCTGCTGTAACAGCATAAGTTGTATACATATTTGTATCACTTGGATCAAATGTTCCTCCTGCAGATATTTTTGCTATATCTCCTATCTGATCTTTTGCAAATCACTGAAAGGCAATATTTCCTCATGACATTGTAAGAGTAGTGCTATTTTCTGGCATCGGATAAACTCCTGTTTTAATTTGAAACATATCAAGTCATTTTTTAAGATTCGCCACATTTGATATACGAGAACTATCGCGTGCCGAACTAGAAAAACTTCCAAATTGGAGAAATGCTATTGTTCAGAGTATTACAAGTATACTTATAACAACAATGAGTTCAACGAGAGTAAAACCTCTGAGCTTCTTCGAATTTTTTAAAGAAAAAACATGATTTTTAAACATAAATAAGAAATGTTAAAAATAAAGTACACTGGGTGATTATAATCCATTAAAACCTAAAAGCAAATTTTATACCCAAGAGAAATCTCCAAAAATCTTTTTCGTTTTTGTCTCTTTTCGTGTATACTCGCTCCTCGTAGTTTCCTAGTTCCTCATTTGTTATTTTTTCTATGTCCCATTTTATTGAAGTTATCGGAGCAAAAACCCACAATCTCAAGAATATCTCAGTCAAGATCCCGAAGAATAAACTCGTGGTCGTGACGGGAGTTTCTGGGTCTGGAAAATCCTCGCTTGCGTTCGATACTATCTATGCCGAAGGACAGCGACGTTATCTCGAGAGTCTCTCGACCTACGCTCGGATGATTATCTCTTCTATTAATGAGGATACAAAAGTGGATGAAATCCGCGGACTTTCTCCGACTATCAGTATCGATCAGAAAACAGTTTCCAATAATCCACGTTCGACGGTGGGAACTATTACCGAGATTTACGATTTTTATCGTCTTCTCTATACAACTATCGGAATGCAGAAATGTCCGAATCATCCGGAAGTTACACTTAAAAAGCACAGTATTTCCGAGGTTATCTCCTTTGTAAAGCATTTGAACGATGGAACCAAAATCCATATCATGGCGCCGATTCCATTCTTTGGGACAGATTCCACTATCGAATCCATTAAACGATACGTGCTCGATAGCGGTTTTGTTCGATTTCAGATCAATGACACGGTGTATTCCGTTGCGGACAATCTGGAAAAAGAAACTATTCCAAAAAAGGCACAAGTATCGGTTGTGATCGACCGGCTCGTGGTAAAAGATGAGGAATCATTCCAGAAACGTCTCCGGGATTCTCTGGAGTTTGCGTACAAGACCGGGGAAGATATGCTCGAGATTTATCAGATCGATTCCAAAGAAAGAACAAGCTTCTCTGCAAAAGCTTCTTGTCCTCAGTGCGGAACCGCGCAAGAAACTCTTTCCATTTCCAATTTCTCGTTCAATTCCCATTATGGAGCTTGTGAAAGTTGTCATGGACTCGGAACAAAAGTAGCGTTTCTTGAAGAGAAAATCATCAATGGAAACCTGACTCTGGAAGAAGGAGCCATACTTCCGTGGACCAATCATGTATACTATATGGAAATCCTCCGAGCGGCGGCAAAGAAATACAAAATCAATATGAATGTCCCCTATAATACACTCAGCAAGAAAGCACGGGAAATAGTCCTTCATGGATGTCCCGATATGTTCGAAGTATATCATACTTTCGAGGGAGCAAATGAAGGAAAAATGTACTCTACCCATTACGAAGGAGTCGTAACGAACCTTTTGCGACGTTATCATGAAACCGAAGCGAATGATGCTTTTATGAAACGTATTTCCCAATATATAACCGAGATGGAATGCGAGATTTGTAATGGATACCGATTAAAACAATCCTCACTTCATGTATTTGTCGGCGGGAAAAATATAGGAGAACTTTCCAGTATGTCCGTTCTCCACTCACTTGAATTCTTCCGAGAACTGAAACTCTCCGCTTCCGAAAAAACCATCACCAAGGGTATCATGAAGAATATCGTCGAGCGTCTGGAGTTTCTCTCCGGAGTCGGACTCAATTATATGACTATTTCTCGTCGAGCAGGAACTATCTCTGGAGGAGAATCTCAACGTATACGCCTCGCGACACAAATCGGAACGAAGCTAGAAGGAATCACCTATATTCTCGATGAACCGTCTATTGGACTCCATCCGCGAGATAACGGAATGCTCATAGAAAATATCAAGAAGCTCGTTGCGGTTGGGAATAGTGTCATCGTCGTAGAACACGATGAAGATATTATGGAAGCGTCCGATTATATTCTCGATATCGGACCCGGGGCCGGAAAACACGGAGGAGAGATAATGGCGGAATGAACCTATGCAGAAATCATAAACAACCCAACTTCCGATACCGGACTCTATTTATCGGGAAAAAAACAAGTTCTCCTCGAGAAAAACAAACGAAAACCGATTGGGTATATCCAGATAGAAGGAGCAAACGAGAATAATCTCAAGAACATAAGTGTCGATATTCCACTCGGAGTTCTGACGGTCGTTACCGGAGTTTCCGGTTCTGGAAAATCCTCACTTGTTATGGATATCCTCGCGCCACACCTCATCAATGAACTTAGTACGGGAAATATGGTTTCTGTAGGAAAAGTCCGAAAAATCGAAGGAGCGAAGCAACTGGACAAGGTGATACTCATTGATCAGTCCCCCATCGGTCGAACCCCTCACTCAAATATCGCCACTTATACGGGACTCTTTACACATGTCCGTGAAGTATTTGCTGCATCGCTTGAAGCACAGAAACGAGGCTATGGAATTGGGCGATTTAGTTTCAATACCAAAGGTGGGCGATGTGAAACTTGCGAAGGAAGTGGGGTTAAGAAGATAGAAATGCACTTCCTTCCAGATGTTTATATAGAGTGTGAGACCTGTCGTGGAAGCCGGTATAATCCTGAAACACTCGAAGTTCGATTCAAAGGGAAAACCATTGCAGAAGTCCTTCGAATGACGGTCGAGGAAGGACTCGAATTTTTTACGGCATTTCCTCGCATCAAGCGAGTACTCGAAGTACTCAATGATGTCGGACTCGGATATATCGAGCTCGGACAATCAGCTCCGACTCTCTCCGGAGGAGAGGCTCAGCGTATCAAACTCGCGTTCGATCTTTCGAAGCGTTCGACTTCCAAAACCATTTATATTCTCGACGAACCATCTACCGGACTTCATTTCTCCGATGTCCAGAAACTCCTCCTTATTCTCGACCGTCTCGTCGAAAAGGGAAATACGGTTCTCGTCATAGAACATAATCTCGACATTATTGCTAATTCCGATTATTGTATCGATATCGGTTTGGAGGGTTGAGATCAAGGTGGAGAACTTATTTTCTCAGGAGTTACACGAGATATCCTCAAAGAAAAACGTTCCTACACCGGACATGCTCTGAAAAAGTATTGGGATAAGAAAAAAAATGCAACATAAAATACCCCTCTATGCTCCCCTACATCGAACAAAACAAAGACCTTCTGAAATATTCGTCATTTCATACACCAGCAGTTGCGCGGTATTTTTTCGAGCTTCGGGAACACTCAGATATCGAGAAACTTCACGATATCTGGAAAGCAGCGGAAGAAGAATCTCTCCCGATAGTATTCCTCGGAAGCGGAACCAATGTGGTTTTTGCTTTCGATACATTCGAGGGAATTATCGTACGTAATAATCTGAAATGAACGGAATGGAGAGAAAATACGGTAAAAGTTTCCGGGGGAGAACTTATTTCCCCTCTTTCACTACGGATTTCGAAAGCAAAAGAAAAATCATTATTTGAAAAATGGGTCGGACTTCCTGGTACCGTTGGCGGTGCTGTCGCAGGAAATGCCGGATGTTTCGGATTCGAAGCGAAAGATGCGGTTCTGGAAGCGACCATCTTCGATATGGAAACAGGGGAATATAGAACATTAGGGAATAAGAATCTCTGCTGTAATATTCCATCCTCTCAAAAATCAGGAATCTCCTGAAAAATGATGAAGTTCGTATGAAAATCGAGTACCGGAGCGAACCGTACGACTTGTACGGAGAGCGAGGAAACGGAAGATTTGAATACGGAATTCGCATTTTGCAGAGATTCCAGCAATGAACTCGACTTTTCCTACCGTCATTCGATTCTAAAAGATAATACAGACTGGTTCCTCGTCGACGCGGTATTTCGAACTGATCTCGCTTCGGACGATACGACCGATGTCAGAACTTTCCGTTCCGGGAAACAACCCGGAGGATTCACCTGTGGTTCATTCTTCCGAAATCCTGTGGGCGATTCTGCTGGTCGACTCATCGACCAAGTCGGACTCAAAGGATACCGCACCTGAGGAGTCAAGATATCCGAACTCCATGCAAACTTTTTCGTGAACGATGAAAATGGAAGCTATAAAGACATTCTCGCTCTTCGCGATATCGCGAAACAGAAAGTCCGGGAAATATCCGGAATAGAACTCCAAGAAGAAGCAAGAATCATTTCAACCCCGGGGTTGAAATTCTAAATCTCCAATTCATCGAGAATAAGATCTTTGTGTATATTTACAGAATTCTTATCCATAATCTGATGATAACTTGTCCATGGATAATCCTTTATATCCTCCACGAGCTTATGTTTTACGGCATTGAAATTTACATACGATAAACATTGGGTTAGATACTCTTCGTCCTGAATAAGTCTTGCCCGGAAACGTCACTCGAATAATTGCCCCTTTCTTTCATACTTTATATTAAAATATTTTCCGTACGCATTCTGTATATCTCAGAAAAATGAAGAGATCTCAGTTCCTGATGTAGAAACAACGCAATGAAAATGATTCGGAAGAAAAGAATACGCCAGTATCTTAATCCCAGCATATTTTTCAGAACTCAGATACTTTAAAACAAGCTTATAGAAACGCTCAAAATCGGATTTATTTTTAAATATGGTCATTTTTTCAAATCACCGATTATATACATGGTACCATCCTGGCTCAAAAGTTCTTCTCGGCATACAACCCCGGGGTTAAAGTCTATTCCAGATTAGAATATAGATTTTCATCCGTAAGTCAAAAGTTGTTAACCCCGGGGTTGAACCGAAGGCACAAAAAATCCCCATCCTTTCGGACGGGGATTTTTTGAACTTTATACCTTGCGGGATAGAGAAACTTTTACTTATAATTGATAGATAATCAAACGATTATTTAACAGAGATAAGTGGGAAAGTATCAGTATTCTTAGGGTAATTAGCAGCATCAAGACTACTTGTAGTAGTAAGATTTGTAAGAGAAACTGACCAGTCTTGAGAAGTTGAAGCTTGATCAACCAATGCACCTACAACCTTAACGATGTAAGTAACGGAAGAATTAACGTCAACGATATTATTACCAGTGAAGGTAACAAGACCTGTTTCAGTTGTTCCAGTTCCTACAAGGGCATTATCACTTGCTCGAACTACAGTAAGAACCATAGATCCAGTGTATCCAGAAAGAACATTATTGAATGTTGCTCCAGAAAGAGTTACAGTATTCTTACCGAATGCATTAACAGTAAATCGCATTGCATCAGTAGAAAGGTTTTTGCTTGTTGGAGTACCGAGAGTCACCTTGAAGGTATTCTCATTCACATCGTGAAGAGCTCCAGTTACAATAGTACCAGTACCAGAAAGTCCAGTCATATCAACAAGACCACCGTTAGAACCAGTAATAGTAGAACCATCAGCAATTACATTTACTTGAACTCCAGTTGCATTTGTACTAGAGTTTACATTTGCAACTACATAGTATGTTGCAGATTTATCCATAGCAATGGATGAACCAGCAGCAGTATCAACGTTTACAAATGAAGCTCCTGTATTAGTAAGGCTTGAAGCAGTTCCAAGAACTGTACCTACAGAATCTGTAAGTCGAACATTAGAAAGAGCACTCAATCCTATACCAGTAAGAATAATATCTTTAATCTTGATTACATCATTAGAGGCAGTAACCTTGAATGAAGCAACTTTCTGATCAGCAGCACCAGCAGTAAAGAGAGATCGATTAATAAGAGAATCTCCAGTTGTTGCAGCAAGAGCTCCTTCTGCAGTTGCGATATTGAATGTCGCACCAGCAATTGAAACTGCATCTACCGTTACAGAAGTAAGATTATCTACAGCATTATATGAAACGGTCGCGATTTCAAATGTACCAGTAGTAGTAACATCTGAGAAGTCAGCCTTAACAACGATATCTACAGTCTTAGTTGTAGAAACCGTAGCATTAAATCCGTCAAAGTTTACAGAAGTAGTAGTAAGAGATTTTGTACTCTTTGCAACACCATCTACATAGAGTGTAAGAGTAGTATTTCCTCCAGTGTAAGAGTTAGCAGTACCTGCAGTTGTAACAGAAAGGTTACTAAGAGCAATAGGATTTCCTTGTGTAGAAGAGAATCGAGCTCCAAGAACTGTAACACCCTTAGAACCAGAAGCGAGTTGAGTAGTACCAAGACCATCAGTTCGAGTTACATTGAGAGTAGACGCACCAACTGTTACAGTAATACCTTCGATAGAACCGATGGCAGAACCTACAGTATTTTGATTTGAAGTGTACTCTTTAAGAGTAAACTTACCAATGGCAAGAGAATCAACCTTAATAGTACCAGTAGCAGCATCCTTAAGTTTTACATACATTTTAACTGGAGCAGTTCCAGAAACAGTAGCAGAACCAAGGAAAGTAAGACTTCCGGTAGTAGTACTAGAATCAGTAGGAGTTGCAGTAAATGTAGCAGAACCAATCTGAAGGTATACAGTATTCATACTAGTAGAACCACTCGCAGAAGTAGTATAGTTAAGAGTAACATCTTCAAGAGTTACTGCAGATTTTGCAGTAATAGTACCCTGCATAAGAACTACATCAGAAGTACCTGGAGCAACAGTCTGAGAAAGTGCAGAAGTAACATCTCGTTCAAATTTAACATCACCACCAGTTACATTGTAGAGTCCAGCAACAGCGCTAGTAACTACAGTAGTAGTAGATCGGAATGCAGAAGCTGTTTCAATAATATTGATATCAGAAGTATTCTTAAGGTAGAATTGGTAAGTATCAGTAGTTTGTTCAACATTGTTGATCTTAGCCTTAACATAGTAGATAGCAGAAGCTCCGTCCTTAATAGTATCATTTACAGTAAGAGTAAGAGTCTTACCAGAAACCATTGCAGAAGAAGAAACCACTACTCCGTTTCGTTCAACAACGATATCAGAAAGGTTTGCAAGATCTGCAGAACCAGACTGGTAAAGTGCTACAGATTGAAACTTAAGATCACGAGTATCAGAAGCAGCATCTGCATTACGAACAGTGAATCGTGCAAGTTCTACAGAATCAGAAGACGCATTGTAATCCTGACCAGTAGTAGTAGCAGTGAATTCAGAAGCAGCTACAGTATATGTTGCTGTTCGAAGAGTAGGAGTTGCAAATGAACCAACTACGTTCGCAGCAGAACTAGTAATAGCAGCAGAAACAAATGCAAAGTCACTTCCAGTAGAACCAGGAGTAGCAAGCTCAACATAGAGATCAAGAGATTCAGTAGAACCAGCCTTAACAACGAGAGATGGAGCAAATGAAATTACTGCATTGTTCTCAGAAGTAAAGGAAGCCTTACCAGAAATACGAGTTCCAGCTTTTTCAAACCATACTTTTGTTCCAGAAGGAATAGTAGAAAGTCCAGATTTCTGAAGTTCTACAGTGTTTACTGAAATATCAGAACCACCAGCAGTGAAATCTACAATAGAGAATCGAACAATACCAGCCTGTGGAATAAGAGTTCCATTAGGATGAGAAGCAGGATTAAGAGCAACTTCAAGATCACCAGCAGCTACAACAGTTGTAGTAGTAGTTGTAGTAGTATCTGTAGTAGTTGTAGTAGTAGTTGTAGTAGTATCAGTAACGTCTCCGAAGAGGTCACCAAGATCTAGATCATCACTAGTTTCTGCAGTAGCAGTAGTAGTAAGACCTGCTGAATTAGCAGCTACCTTAAATGCTTCACCACGAGATGCATTGTTGTTTGGATTAAAGGAAGTTCCTTTATTAATAATACCAGCCTTAGCAGCAGCATTAATATATCCATTCAAACTAGCGTCAGAACCAAGATCCATAAAACCCTGATCCTCGTCTGTAGCAGCAATACCCTTTGCAGAAAGGAGCATCTTAAGCATTTCAGCACGAGTTACGAGGTCCATAGGACGAAATTTTGAAGCGATCTTGTTAACAAGATTTGCTTCAGCAGCAGCCTCTACGTATCCGCAGAGATCACCAATTGCAGAAGTAACGTCTGAAAATACTTTACCAGTACATTCAGCAACAGTAGCTCCCTTAATATTTACAGCAACCTTAGCCATTTCAGCTCGAGTTACATTATTACCTAGATTATATCCTGCTTCAGTAGATTGCTTAGCAATAATACCAGCAGTAGCAAGTGCGTCAGCGTAAGGAGTGAATGAGCTAGCAGCATTAGCAACGAGTGAAGCACTCATAGCAGAAGCAACAATAGCAACCACACTTACAGTAGACGTAACTTTCTTAAAAAGATTACTCATAGAAAACTGTGAGTTAAAAAATAAAAAGTGTCGGGTGTCTTTTCTTTTTTATTTCCTTCCATCATAATGATGGTTCTGCGGGCCATCGTCTCATGATATGAGATATATCAAAGAATGGCTCTGGAGACGAGTCTCTTTTGCCGATTAGTGTAGGAGTCTTGCGGACTTGCCTACGAAGTTAAAGCTTTAACCTCTATCATTTGCATGATAAGAGGAAGAATAATGAAGAAAAATCCTCATCATCACTTCCTCTTATTATGGTTCATAATAGGGATGCACACTAAAACAGTTTGTTTATAACGTATATATAGGATGTTAAAGAACTTTCTGTACCAGAGAAAAGAAAATCCGGGTATCAGTACGGGTGATTATATAGAAAAGTCCATAAAGTCAAATGATTCCTCGGTCTCTTCACTCTTTCTTCACGATATTTTTGAGCATAAAAAAAAGCGAAAGAAAAATCGGCCGGAGAAAATATAACAGAAAAGGATTTTAAAAGCAAAAGAATGGAATATATAATTTTGATTATTTCCTTAAATCAATATCATCCACAATGAAAATTGGTTTAAGGGTTTCTTGTATTTCGGAAGTATCGAGGTCGTGTTCGAATCCCAATCCGCCTAGGCGGATGGCTCCCGTTCCGCAGACTCCCGGAGGCAGTCCTCTGGAGGATACTGGAGAATTCAAGAAACCTGAAAACTGAAATATAACTAGTATAATCTTACTCTCTTCCATGACTTCAAATATTGATAATATCCTCAGAGAAACCTTTGGTCTCACGAGCTTTCGCGAGGGACAAGAAGATATTATCAAAAGTGTTATCTCTGGACATAATACTCTCGTATTTATGCCAACCGGTGGCGGAAAGAGTCTCACCTATCAGATTCCTGGAATAGCCCTGCCTGGAATAACCATCGTCATTTCCCCGCTTATTTCCCTTATGAAGGATCAGATCGATAAACTCCGAGAGCAGTGAATCGCTTCCGTGTGCATCAATTCAACTATATCGCTCCAAGAACAACGCGATATACTCGAGGAAATCCGATATCCATGAGAAGTTCCCATAAAGTTTGTCTATATCGCTCCGGAACGGCTTCATAACGAAGAGTTCTTGAATGTTATTAGAAATGTGAAGGTCAGTCTCATCGCCGTCGATGAGGCACATTGTGTGTCCCAATGGGGACATGATTTCCGACCGAGCTATATGAAAATCAAGGATTTTATAAAGAGCCTGAGGAATCAGAATCAGGTACCGGTACCCTCTGATTTCGAAGAAAGCTGAGAGAGTACCGGTACCACTACGGTGGTTCCCGTGATAGCCCTCACTGCAACAGCTACCAAGAAAGTCAGAGCCGACATTATGGAGCGTCTCGGTCTCGATAAAGTAGCTGAATTCATCTACGGATTCGATCGAAAAAATATCGTCATGCTCGTGCGGGAGATTCCGAAAAAAGAAGAAAAACTCGAGAAAGTAGCCGAAATCATAGAGAAAACTCCGGGAAGCGGAATCGTATATGCTGCGTCCATCAAGAATGTGGAGGAAGTATACAATTACCTGAAAACTCGTGGAGTAAGCGTCGGGAAGTATACCGGAAGTATGGATACTCTATCCCGAGAACTCGGGCAAAACGATTTTATGGACTCTACGACCCGTGTGGTTGTCGCCACCAATGCTTTCGGAATGGGAATCGACAAGAAAGATATCCGATTCGTCATTCATTATAATCTTCCCGGAAGCGTGGAAAGTTATTATCAGGAGATCGGACGTGCCGGACGCGACGGGAAAATGAGCATCGCGGTCATTCTCGCGAGCTTTACTGATACCAAGATACAGGAATTTTTCGTAGAAAACAGTAATCCCGACCAAGAGGAAATACTCGAGTTCTATGATTATCTCTATGAAGGCCTCAAAGATGGGGAATGAAAAGGGAAAACTATAGAGAAAACATACGCTGCCATGGGTCACGAAAGCGGAATCGGAAACGATATGAAGGTATGATCCATTATAAAAATCCTCGAGAAATATAAGATCATCAGTCGGGGAATAGACGGAGAAAAGGACACTGCCGCAGGATTTCGCGGAAAAGGAATCACACTCTCAAAAGAAAAAAGAACCCACCAGTACATACCCATAGACTGGGCTCATCAGAATATGCTGAAAAAGGAATCCAGTATGAAACTCATCGCCATAAAAAAACTTCTTTTTACTCCGCAGTGTCGCAAACGATTCATTCTTAATTATTTTTCCGATATCACTGATCTCCAGAATCTCCCAAGAAATTGCGGAATGTGCGACTATTGTATAGATCAAAAGAAAGGGATTGTACGAGAAAGGCCTGTCTTTAATAGTACTGAGAAAAAAGAAAAGAAAATACACAAGGAGAAACAAGTCGGAAGAAGTCAAAAAGTCGACACATACGAGGAAACACTTCGACTCTTTCGAGAACAGAAGAACCTCTCTGCTATAGCTGATGAACGTGGAGTGACCACTCAGACAATCGAAGCTCATATCGCCAAGCTCTACGGACGAGGCATTATCACTCTAGAAGAGGTTAGTAAGCTCACGAGTTTGGATAATATAGAATATGCTCGGGATGTTATCGAGAAGAAATTTGCTGGGAAAGTCGAGAAACTTCGTGAAATCAAGGATGTTCTCGAAGGAGAAGGACGAAAAGATATTCGGTACTTTGATATCCATCTCGCGATTGCACAGATAGAAAAAGGAGAATAGACAGCTTTGAATCCTATTCAAAATTTGGACTTAAAAATACCCCCGTCTTGCGACGAGGGTATTTTGAAATCCAAATGGTGGGTAATATAGGATTCGAACCTATGACCCCCTGCTTGTAAGGCAGATGCTCTAACCAGCTGAGCTAATCACCCGAGGTACTTCCCTATAAATAGGGAAGTGAAGAGATTGGAGAGTCTGTGTAAACAGACACGGGAGGTAGATCAAGTCTCAGGAACAGGTTGATAACCAGTATAACATCATTAGGAATTCCCTGATGGGCGGTCTTATCCCGAAGTTACGACCGCACAAAAAGATTTCGCACCGATATTAAGAACTGATCTCTATCTGAGACCACGCTTGCCCTTGCCGTTAACAGTCGAGAAAATCCGACTGTCATCTCCAAAAATGGCGAAAATCCATACCTTTAGGGTAGAATCTCCTATAAATATATAGTGTAAGAGAGGTTCCTTAACAAGGGAAACATATTTAAAATGGTGCCCGGGACAGGAATCGAACCTGTGACCTTCAGCTTAGAAGGCTGCTGCTCTATCCAACTGAGCTACTCGGGCTCAGTAGATCTTTTCTCTTTCTCTTCACTGTCTTGGCGTTTACCGACTCTCCCACATTATGAAATGCAGTACCATAGGCACGACGTGGCTTGACTTCTGTGTTCGGGATGGGAACAGGTATACCTCACGCGTATTAAACACCAAGACGGTGAATAGAAAAATTATAATAAAAGAAACGGTCGATGAGTCGAAGAGCCTT
>PCUR01000038.1 GCA_002771035.1 Candidatus Gracilibacteria bacterium CG12_big_fil_rev_8_21_14_0_65_38_15
TTATGCTCCAAATTGGATTAAAAACCTACCAGAAAATGTCTATTAAGCCTACATTTTACATATGTATCTTATTATCCTATAATAGATGAAATTATTTTCTTTTGTTTTTGGCATATCTTAACTTCCTTCTTTATGAAATTTCTTTCGAGCTTTTCCCCTTTTGTTCAAAAAGCGATTATTGGAACAGTTATTGTTAGTCTAAGTTATGGCGGATATACTGTTTTCTTCAAAAAAAGTACTACCGGTACGAATTACACAACTATAACCACGACCGTTAAAAAAGGAAATATCGAAAATTCTGTTCAAGTTATCGGAACTTCCGCTCTGGTTTATGAACAAAAAATGCAATTCAGCCAAGGAGGAAAAGTGGCGAAAATCTTTTTCAAAGAGGGAGATAGAGTGAAGCAGTGAGATATAATGGCAGAGCTTGATACTACTGATGTTTTGAATGATATTAAACAACAGGAAGTGAATCTGAGTAATGCGCAAATAAAACTCTCAGAACTCTTGAAAGGAGCAACCGATAAAGATATTCTCAATGCTGAAAATTCCGTTGCAAGTGCTATAAGCAAGATTACCACTCTCGAAAATGACCGAGTGAATATTTTCCGAGAGAAAGCGAATAAGCAAACGGATTATGATAATCAGATCGTTTCAAAACAAAATGATATACAGAGTAAACAGGCACAGCTTACAAATTCTCAAAACGAACTTGTTACGCTTGAAAAAACCCAGAACAAAGGACTTACCGATATTGGAACCAATATAGCAAAAACTCTTGATTCCGCTATTATCGATGCCCGTAAACAGATTATCGATGCGGACGCGAATCTTTATAGTGCCGATGAGATTCTCGGGATAAGTGATGCGAATCGTACAAAAAATGACACTTATGAAGTATATTTTTCTGCAAAAAATTCAACGCTTAAATTCCAAACGGAAAATGATTGGGCAAAAGCGACAACCCTGCTTTCGCAAGCGAAATCTCTTTTGAATAATGTATCGTCATGAAGTAGTGATACTGCCGGTGTAAAAAACCTTCTCAGTACTCTCGCTCAGATGGAAAGTGCACTTGTAACTCTCTGAAAAAATGGTACCGATGCAATGAATGCAAGTATTGTTTCTTCTAGTTTTCCGCAAAGTACTATTGATAGTTATGCAAATATTTTCAGCTCTATTACCTCTTCTTCCCAGTCGAGTTTGAGTGCGGTAAATAATACTATCGCGAATATCGCTACGCTTACCGATCCGACACTGCAACAGGCGAGCAGTAGTGATACTTTGAATACTAAAAAACAATCCGTATCCGATCAGAAATATGCTTTGGAACAAGCTCAGAGAGATCTTATTAAACTTCAGAACGATAAAATATATTCTTCCGATACGTACGATTCTCAGATTGTATCGCAAGATAATTCCATTCGAGATGCGAATAACTCGCTGAAATACGCTCAAGCAAGTCTTGATCTCCTTAAAGCGGGAGCGACTCAGACAGAAATTGCACTTGCTAAAAATTCTATCACATCTGGACAGATTTCTCTTCAGAAAGTGAAAGAGGGGATTACGAAATACCAACTGGAAGCGCCGTTTGATGGAGTTGTCCGTAAAATCGATTTCAAACTCGGGGACAATATCGTCACAAGTTCCAGTTCCACAATAGCATATCTGTACATAGAAAATCCAAATCTCGTGGAGATTACTGCTACGGTCGATCAACTGGAAGTAGTCAAACTCAAACTTGGACAAGACGCAAAAATCGTATTCGATTCATTTTCTACTCTTACTTTTACGGGGAAAGTGAGCGATATAAATTCGACTCCGACCCAAACTTCCTGAGTTACCACTTATACCATAAAAGTTGCTATGGATAAAGGAAATAATCCTATATTCAGCGGAATGAGTGCAAAAGTCGATATTATTATCGAAGCGAAAAACGATACCCTTATCGTCGGAACATCTTTTGTAGAAAAGAAAAATGGAAAAACAGCAGTACTCAAAAAGAACGGCACTTCCAATGTTCGTACTAATGTTGTTACCGGCATTAGTAATCCTACCAATACGGAAATATTGAGCGGAGTATCTGAGGGTGATACTATCGTGAGACTGGTTGCGACAGGAACCGGAGCGAGTACAAAAACTTCCCTCATCCCGACTGGAGGATGAGCTACTAGAGGTACAACTGGCGGATGAGGCGGTGGGAATTTTAATAAAGGAGGATAACTTTCAGATCATCAATTCTTAGAAAGAATGATGAAATACTATAATAGGGTTTTTAGGGGTGAAACTGCTTGAGGCAGTCGAAAAACAGTAAAAAAGCCGATATGTAGCGAGTTTTTCACCCTTAAAAGCTTTTGGTACTTTTGGCTACAAAAGTATAAAGAATAATCTTAATCATATTCCTTTTTCTATGTCTCCTCTTATTCAAATGACTCAGATTGTCAAAACCTATCAGCTCGGGAAAGAAGAGTCGATAGATGTTTTGAAGTGAGTCGATATCGAGATAAATAAAGGAGAATTTGTCTCTATTATGGGGCAGTCTGGAAGTGGGAAATCCACACTTATGAATATTATTGGGATGCTCGATAATCCGAGTAAGGGAAAATATTTTTTTGACGGAGCTGATATTTCCGATCTGACGGATGATGATCAGGCGCTTATCAGACGCGAAAATATCGGATTTATTTTTCAGAGTTATAATCTCCTTCCGAGAACCAGTGCATTGAATCAGGTAATAATGCCACTTTTGTATCAGAATATAGGGAAAAAGGAACGAGAAGAACGTTCCATCAAAGCTCTCGAGAAAGTCGGACTTGCCGACAAGATGAATAATCTTCCCAATGAGATGTCCGGAGGACAACAACAACGTGTTTCTATTGCCCGAGCGCTCGTTATGAATCCTTCCATTATCCTCGCCGATGAACCAACTGGAGCACTTGACAGCAAGACGGGTGTGGAAATTATGGAACTTCTTACAGAGCTGAACAAAGAAGGAAAAACTATCATTGTCATTACTCACGAACACGAAGTGGACGCGTATGCCGCTCGGCATATTTTGATAAAGGATGGAAATATCGTTAACTAATAACTTCTTTATGATTCTCACTGAACATATCCGAGGAGCTCTTGTCTCCATTATCAGTAATAAACTCCGATCAGCCCTGAGTATGCTTGGTATTATCATCGGGGTTTCAGCTATCATCATTCTTATGGCGCTCGGACAAGGAGCGACGTCTTCGGTTGTGGATCAGTTCAATAGTATGGGAGCGAATCTCGTGAGTATTTCTGCCGGAAAAAGTAATGCATCGAGAATCGGAGGAGGAGGCTCTGGGGGAAATGCTTCCAAACTTATGGACAGTGCTTTTATAGAATTTGTAGAAAATATCAACGGTGTAGACAAAGTTTCTCCGACCGTTACATCGAGTAAACAATTTATCTATGGAACATACAATACGAGCGCGAATATTATCGGAGTAAAACCTATTTACCAGACTCTTAAGAATCTTACTGTTGCGGATGGAAGTTTCATATCGGATGACGATGTAATCGAAGGAAACAGAGTCATAGTTATAGGAAAAACTCTCTGGACCAGTGCTTTCGGAACCGATAGTCCTATCGGTAAGCAAGTAAAATTGGAAAATGGAATCTATACCGTTATCGGTGTGCTTGCCGACAACTCACAGATGAATACCAGAATCATCGCTCCGATAACGACCGTTATGTCCAAAATATCCTGAGCTCATTACTATAGTTCGATCGATATTTCTATCAAAGATGTGAATAATATTACTTTTATGAAAACTTTTATCGATTCTGAACTGAAACGATATACCGGAGTTACTTCCGATGACGATAAACCCTATACCATGAGTTCTATGTCCGAGATACTCTCGTCCATTTCATCGGTTACCGCAACTCTTACGCTCTTTCTTGGTGGAGTTGCTGCTATTTCCCTCATAGTCGGAGGTATCGGAGTTATGAATATTATGCTCGTATCGGTTACGGAACGGACTCGGGAAATCGGTATTCGAAAAGCGCTTGGAGCCCTGAGGAGCGATATCCTTACGCAATTTCTGATAGAAGCTCTTTTTATCAGTATAATCGCCGGACTTATCGGAATAGGTATAAGTTATATAGTAGTAAGTCTCGTGAATTCCTATATTTCTGCTATTATCAGTACGAATTCCATCCTTCTTTCTTTCGGATCGGTGGTATTTATCTGAATATTTTTTGGGATTCTTCCTGCGTCAAAAGCAGCAAACCTGAAACCGATCGATGCTCTCAGGTACGAATAATGAATTATTTGTAACGGCGGGAATTATCGAGTTTTTGTATTTTGCGTATTTAATATTTTCCATATAATCCCTCTATCTATTTATTGCTCGCAGGATTTATGAAAAAAATCGATACTCGAAAAGTTCAGATTCTCAAGCTCATCGTCGAGGAATATATCCAGACTGGAGAGATTACTGGTTCAAAATCGCTTCTTAAAAAGTACGATCTTCAGGTATCGAGCGCTACGATTCGCAACGATATGGCGGCTCTTGAAAAAATGGGTCTTATATTTCAGCCGTACAATTCCGCTGGACGTTTACCAACAACCCGAGGACTTCGGGTGTTTGTCGATTATCTTATGGAGCAGATGCCGGGGGTGTTTCTGGAAGCGGAACAAATGGTTGTAGAACGGGTGGCGGATTCGCGAATCGACGATACACTCTATATGCTCGTGTCACGACTTATGAAGATTACGAACGAGATTACATTTGCCTGTATTCCATCCCTCGGAGCCAATTACTATCTCGGGATTTCCAACTTTCTCGAGAAAAATACCGTCGCTATGGGAAGTGATGTTTATAACATTATCAAAGTTTTGGAGAATAAACACCACTTTATCGACCTTCTCGAAGGGTTGGATATCGGGGAAAAAGTTTCCGTTTTTATCGGGGAAGAAAATATATTTCCGGATCTCGAAAGTTGTACGATGGTAGTCAAGAAAATCGATATAGAAGGGAAGACCGGATACCTTGGTATCCTTGGTTCACTCAAGATGGATTACGCGTTTAATATTGCGGCTATGAGAAATATATTATAATTTATTGTCCCACGACGAAACTATAATCTTTTTTCTCCGTTCCGTCGCTGAGAGTATTGTATACTTTCAGAGTTCCTGTATTATTTTCTACATGGAAATAACTCCAAAAAGTGGTCGAACCTGTTTCTGTACCACTTTTTCTTTCGAGCGATATTCCAGAAAATGAAAGATAGGAATCATAAATTCCGGTAAAACAACCGAGATTATCGGTACCAAAATTAAGGCTCTGTGTTGCAGTCATTCAGGAGAGGGAATCGTATCAAAGAGAAAGTATACAGACTCTGGATGAGAGGAAAAGATTATCCATTGTTTTGGAATGTTCCAGATTGATGGATTGTCGGGAATTATTGGAGATGAGCGTCAGTATGGCGAAAAAGACACTCGAGAGTATAACCGAAGCAACCAATACTTCTATGAGAGTGAAACCGGAGGATTTCAAAATATATTTTTTCATAAATAGATGGAATAAAGAGAAGTTTTTAAAATCCGATTTTTATAGTGGTTCCGACTCATTTTTCGCTTTCTACTGCGATAACCCATTTGTAAATGGAAGCGATACGTTCCACGAGAGAAAGTCCGATTCCGAAAGAATTCGTATCTCGACTCTCGCTTTCTTGATAAAATCTGTCGAATATTTTCCCGATATTTTCCTGAGCGATACCGATTCCTGTATCTTGTAGAGTCATGCTTTTTTCTTCGAGAGTGATAATGATTTTCCCTTTTTTGCGATTGTATTTAATGGCATTGCTGAGGAGATTGCTGAGGAATATTTCCGTATATTCCCGGTTCGCCTGGATGGTAAGAGGTTTTTTCGTAATTATCTGCAAGGAAATTTGTTTCTCTTTCAGTTTCTCTGCGTAACTTTTCTCGAGTTTCTCGCAAACTTCTTTGATATCGATAGACTCAGAATTATTGAGATCATCTAGGTTCGAGAGACTGATAAGCGCTTGTATAAGATTATTTGTAAAACTTAATCAGGTTGTGTAGAAAAGAATTACGAGTAAAATACGCAAGTCCAGTCGCGAATTTTA
>PCUR01000015.1 GCA_002771035.1 Candidatus Gracilibacteria bacterium CG12_big_fil_rev_8_21_14_0_65_38_15
AAAAGGATTATGAAGTTAAAATTCGCGACTGGACTTGCGTATTTTACTCGTAATTCTTTTCTACACAACCTGATTAAGTTTTACATATTAGATAATATCTATATGAGTATATCAGATTTCTGTTTTAAATGCAATTTTTTGAAGTTTCTGAAAATATATTTTCAGAAAATATATGGAAATTAATCTATGAAATCAGGATTATTATCTTCAATAATAGGAGTTGGTTTACTAAAAAGAAAACCTTGAGAATAATCGACTCAGAGACTTTCCATAACCAGTTGTTCTTGTTCTGTTTCAATCCCTTCGCCTATTACCGATATATCATTATCATGAGCAAGTCCGACGATTGCCCGAACAAGACTTCGATGCCTTTGATTTTTATCGATTCATCGAACATAACGCATATCGATTTTGATAAAATCCGGTTCCAAATTGAACATCCGAGAAAAATTGGAATATCCGGATCAGAAATCATCTATAGCGATAGAAAATCATAAATCTTTCAGTGTTTTTATGTTTTTTCGGATATTACCCGATTCTATGCTTTCTATCTCTTCAAGGATTTCGAAAGTAATACGATTCGGAGTTACTGGATACTTGTGCTCGAGAGAAGAATATTTGGATATTTTTTTTAAAATTCATTCGGTAAAATCAGCCGATGTAAGATCGTCTTCCGTGAGATTGATAGAAAAATGACCATCGTTTTCAATCATTTTTTTACATACTTTTTCTATCACACAAGAAGTAAGTTCTTCATCTTCTCCATCTTCTTTAATGATAGGAAGAAATTTACCAGGAGAAATAAGATTTGTCTTTTCTTTTGAGTCATACATACGAACAAGACATTCGAACCTTTTTGTTTTACCTTTCTTTATAGCGCAGAAATTTTCTTTTATTTCTTGGAAAAATACTTCAAATAAGTCTTCCTTAAAGGCTTCTCTGACAAGACTTCGCATTTCAAAAAAATCCTTGGATTTTCCAAGTGTATCATTTTTATTATCAAAAACCACATATCTTTTCTTTTGTTTTGATTTATTGAGTGCTGATTGTCCATGTCTCAAAAGAGCTTCGATATTTGGTTCGTTCAAAACAACTCAGAGAGAGAAAGAAAGATGGATGCGTTTATTATTACTGTCAAAAATTTTGATATCACTTAGTCGATTGTATTGTTCTTGAATAAATTGTTCACTTACATCTTCCTTGAAAACGATAGCGAAATCGGTTCATTCGAATTTATATATATTTAGGTTCTTTCCTGAAGAGAACTTTCGAAGTTTTTCCGCAATCTCTTTTATAATCTCATCTCCTCTTTCTCTTCCGAAAACATCGTTTATATCTATCATATTATTGATATGCAGAAGAGCGAGTGAACGATTTTTTTCTATTGAAAAATCTTCCAGACATTTTGTATAATTCGGAAGTTTTGTAAGATTATCGATTTTCTGATCGAATAATTCATAGGATTCGGAAACATCCTGGCGTATTACTTTAAAACTAATAATATTACCATCTTTATCGATTTTTGGTACAACAATCGTCCAAAGCCAGATAAAGGACCCATCTTTTTTCTTGTTGCATATATCTCCAGCCCATCCTCTTCCGGACCGGATAGTATTCCAGAAATTATTCCAGAAATTCTTGGAATGTATTCAAGAACTCATAGAATGCATATTCTTTCCGATAAGTTCCTCTCGGGAGTATCAGGAACATTCTACCATAAAGTCATTTACTTCCAAAATTATTCCGTTTGTATCCACATCTAGTATACATTTATATGTATACAGGATATCCAACTCTTCTTCCATGGTTAATGTTCCACTCATAATACGTGATATTTCTCATTGCAATTGGATATTCCTTGATCTCAGATCATGGACTTCTTTTTTTGAAATAATCGCCATAACAATCGCGGACGTTATGTCTTTTATATCCATAGTGGAAAGTCTCTCTTGAACGAGCTCGTAAACATTCAGTTTCTCGATATCAGTCTGTGATGATTTCAGAGGAAAATTCTGAATGAATTGCTCTATTTTAATAAAATCCTCCAATACATGGGATTTTGACTTATTGCTACTATTAGAGGAATTTGAAGTATGATCATCTATCATAGTTTATAAGGATTTTTGATATGAAATCGTTTTGATAATATATAAATATATAAAAGAGTCAAGAATATACAAAAAGAATATTTTTATCAAAAAACCCTCCTTCAGTTAAGAAGGAGGGTTCATCTGTTTTACAATCATGGTGGCGACTAGTGGAGGAAGTAAGAACTGCATTACAGTCATCAGATACGATTCCTTATATACCGAAACTTATGTAGATTTTATACCCGGGGTATTCTCACTATATGAAAAGCGAGTAAGTAAAATGAGTAAACAGATTATTTTACCTCATCTTGTTTAGTTGGTCTAGCTGGGATACTCTGGAAAATCCAAGCGTAAAGTTCGTCTATTTTTCCAGTTGCTTCCTCTATTTGTCTATTTACTTCTGCCTCATATTCTGGTGTAGTTTCTGATTTATATGTTGTACGGACTATTTCTCATATAAGCCATTCGCGGATTGCTGTTCTGGATGATTGAGCTAGGAGTTTCATATCAACTCCTTCCATGTTTTTTCCATCCTTTAGTAAGATATGATAGTTGAGAAAGTCATCTAAATCTATCACAAAGGAGTTTGTCACTTTTGGATCGAATCCGAAAAGTTCTTTGAATTTTGTTTTCAGAGCAGGAATATGTTCTTTATAGTGAGCATCCTCAATAATCTCACTCTCAAGCTTATCTCGAGTAGCTCCACTTTCTAATTCCCAAGCAAGATCCTTTTCTGGAGTCCACGCTCTTTTTGGCTTCTTTATATCATCCTGAGAATCATTATGTGCGTTTGATGAATTCATAGTTTCCATAGGATATATTATTTAAGAACATCTTGTAAACGTTTTATAAATTTCTTGTCCATTATAGCATATTCGTAAAAATACGCAAAATCTTCACTGGTTCTCATTTTTAGTTTTCATGATTCTATCTCTGCTTTCAATTGGATGATCAATAAATTCGCTTCTTTCTTTTCTTTTGGTGAGATTTCTTTACCTAGGGCTTTTTGATAATATTCCCGCATTCTCTCTTTTTTCTTATCAAGCGTCTCTATAACTTCTTCAAACTTTTCGGGATCAAATTTTCAAACTTCTTTATTTCTTATATTTAATCAGACTTGTTCATTAAATTTTCAAATCATTCCTTTTATCTCGGCCTTCACTCCATCTTTCCCCTCAAACACTTTCTCAAAGTTCTTTGATAATTCCGGTCAGGCATATTTTCGGTATTTAAGTACTGTATCATCGATCTTTTTTAGAATATCTTCAGGTTTCGTCATTCAGGCTTCCTGGAGATATGTAAGGAGATTATTAACTCGGGTTGCATCTTTCGCTTTTCCAATCTTATCAATCGCATTCTTTCCATTCTCATCCAGAAGGTTATAGGTATAAGTTTCTATGGAATCGTATGGAGAGAGGGTTTTTATCTTCTTTCCATCGAGCGTGAAAGTCTCAAGTACTCGTGGGATTTGCCCGAGTTGGATGAGTCCTTTTCCTTTTGAATCAAAGAAGAGTTCTGTATCCATGAGAAGCGGTTGTCCATTTCCTGGAATCTTTTGTTGAGTTCCTATGTAAAACTGAAGTTTTAGATTTCCTGCCTCAAGAAGTGTTTTCATGTTCTCAGGTGTCACTTGAGGAATCGATCCATCTATGGATTTGAGCGTGAGTCCACCAATCTCTCCGTTTTTTTCGAGCGTCTGGAACTTTGAGTATATTCGTCCGAAGTCCTCGGATCGTACAATGACATCCAAATCTCATGGAAGAGTCTTGAACTTTCCAACTGTAAGAAAGAGTGTATTGGAAGACATAAGTGTCCAGTCCTGTACGTTATCCAGAAATCCGCCAAGTTTGGAAAGTCATTCCCTATATGCGGGGAGATAGGTTTCTTTTGTTACTGAAGGTACTTTTTCTCCTGTCACCGGGTGTTTGTACTCTTTGAGACGAAGTGGCCCGACATCGTTGAGTTTTTCATATATATCCTCGGTCGTTCGATTTCCTTTGTCGATTTTTCCATGGAGACGTTCAATAACCCGACTCTCACTATTTACTTGACCTCACTCTCGGGCAGTCTTGAGAAGTCTCACAGCATCATCTGCCATAATTCGAAGATCCTCGCTCATTTCTTTTGGTATATTTCCTAATTCAACTCACTTTCCACCCTTCTCTTGTTTCATTTTCTCCACAAGTGCCTTATAGAGATCTTCTCGGAGATTTGCTTCTCCACGTTCTGCGAGTATCCAATCCCCGAATTTTAGAGCAGATTCTGCATTGGCCATGGGATTTTTCCTGAGCTCAGACTCGAATCCAGATTTGGCTCCAGGAATAAAAACGAGAACCATAGCAACCGCTTTTGCTACCTCTTCATTTCCTGTTTGTTTCGCAAGCGATTCATAAGCCACAAACTTAGAAATATCAGCCGTGATATTTCCGGCAATTTTAAGTCCTCGAAGAAGTTTCCCATCCGTTGTTCTCTGAACAAGTACTTCTGCTCCAGGAAGTGTGGCTTTAGCGATTCTTGAAGCATTGATGGTATCAAGTGCTTTCGCTGAATATCGGACCGCCTTTTCACTTCCAGATATCCCGGTTGCAATTCCTCGCCCTACGAGTCCTGAAGCCGCCATGATAAAAAGCTGATCAAGAGAAAGAAGTTCTCTGGCAAGTTCCCGACTTCCATCGGTGAATTTTTCAACAACCGAAGGACAAAATTGCTTCGCTCTCTGTTCATATTCGGTTCCTTTAAGTGCTTCGCAGTATACTTCAGCAAAAAGCTTTCCATTTCTCCCAAGCTGTGAGTTTCCCGCAAGTTCTTGTGCCTTATTGAAATGAAACTCTTTTTTCGCTTCCTCGATATTCGGTGAGAACTCAGCGATTTTGCTCATGAACTTTCCTTCGGGAGTTGTGAGAAATACCTTCATTTCTCCTCGTTTCATGATACTTTCCCATGTTTCTCCAGAAGCGAGCATATGTGAAACAAACTTCACCGTATTCATTCGAGTCTTGAGAGTGCTTTGATACTCTCGGAATGCTTCAAGTTCCAGGTGTGTAAAAGTTTCTCCTTCTGTCATGAGGAGGAGATAGTTATCAGCTTTGAGTGTCTCAAAATAACTCATAGATTTCTCGGAAAGATTTGCAATGAGCGGTTCCATTGCCTTGATTTGTCCACTCAAGCCCTCGTTTACATGTCCAAGACTATTTCAAAATACCTCCTTGGAGTGGAGGTCTATGGCTGACTCTGGTTGACGACGAAGTGTTTCTTTTTCCTTTAGTTTTTCACGAGCATCTTCAATCCGAGCCTGAGCTAATGATTCTTCAAAGCTGGGTGGCTTTTCGGACATATGGTCAGTCATGTTTTTGTTTTTATATTGGTATGCCTTTATGGTAGCAGATTTTGAGAAGAAAAGCAAAAATAAGTCCATTTTAGAGACTTAACCTGTCCGATATTCTGTATTTTTCAAAATCTTTTAAGAATTAATATTATTTTAATATTTGACTATATTATAGTTGTTATTTAAAAAACGAACCTTAAATAAGAACAAAGTTGAGGATATTATTATTTAACCTTAGAAAAAATGTCAAAAATTAATCCACAGAAAAAATATAAATATGTTTATCGAAGTTCCATTACAGGAAAATTAGTTACTGAAGCGTATGCGCTCGCAAATCCTAGTACAACAGAAAAAGAAAGAGTAGAGATAAAATAGGTAGCTTAAAATTTTAGGAAATACATATAAACTAACTCAACTTTGTTCCCTTGTTTAATCAAATCATACGTTTGATATTTAGGATTTTTACAAATCTTAGCTTTCTATTGCAAAATACATAGATATTCGTATATTAACTCTCAAAAATACTCCAAACTTTTTAAATATGAACAAAAGGAAAGAAATCAAAAAGAGCGGTGTTTCAAAAGTAACAGATCAGAAAAGAAAGGAGATAGTAACCATGAAGAAAACAGATTCAGAGGATGAGAAGATAATCGATTTTGATTTCTTCTGATTTACTGGAAATCAACTGTGAGCTTTTTCCATGATTAATTATGAAATATGGATTCAGCTTTTTTTCTCTGATTATTGGTTGGTTTGATTTAACATTATGGCTTGATTGATTGTGCTTATATGATATTCTTTTCCTGAAATTCATAATAAAACCATAGAACATATAGGAGAAAAATGATATTTGACACTGTTATTTCTTTTTCCAATAGTACCCGTACTGGTATACTCAATAAAACTAATATTTATTACTCCTAAAGTATATGTCTCGAAATACCAATAAACTTGGATGATTTTTAATTTTACTTACATTTATGCTTTGATATGCTGTTCTTTCTATTTGGGTAAAATATTACTTTGACAATAAACCATCCCCACCACCAATCATACAGTATGTTACGAATACGTGAGAGACAAATGGTATTTCTACTCCTGAACTCAAACAATGTATTGTCGGAAAAGGCAAGGATATTGAGATAGATTGGGGGGAATGTTCTGTTTCATGACAGCGCACATGAGTTATACGAAAAATTAGCGCCACAGCACAAGCGGATCTTTGTATTTTGCCAAAAACTTCAGAAATATGTATTCCTTGAGCTAAAAAACAGGTTTCTCTTTTTAAAAAAGATTGATTCAAGACTGACGTACTCGATGCGTACGGAAGGCATAACATAGACAATATTCATCTTGCATTTTCCTGAAGTTATACGCGGATATTTTTAACTTTCACAGTGGAAACCAGAAGAAATGATGGAAAAATAATACAATCGGATACATCGGCTGTGTATTTCCCAATGTTTCGCTTTCCATGAGGTACAGAAGTTTTGAGGGCCCTTTGAACAGAAAGACTTGCAAACTGAAATATAGATAATGACACATTGAAACAACCTTGAGTCTTTAGAAGTGCCGATACTCCGAAAACTCTTAAATTTGATATGAGCGATATTAAGCTTGCAAAATGAAAAACGTTAGATTCCTGAATAGGAAGTATAACTAAAAACTATCTGGATTTTATAAATAATCGAGGAACGGATAGCATGCCAATGACATTATATATACTCTCTGATGGAAAATCTCTATATAATCCTGACCCTTCCCACAGGATAGATGCGGTCATTACTACAGCATACCTGGAATACGAGTGTGCTAATAGAACACCAAACTGTTCAATAGTGGTAAATTACTAGATACAGATTATACAAACAAGATAAATCGAGATTACATCCTCTCCCATCCGCTCATGTTATCCACTCCATAATCATCTTGAATGGATCGGTAGAATGTAGGATTTGTTTCTCACTCGACTCGGATAAAGCCACAAATAACTTTTCTTCATTGTGCTTTTAATTCTTCCGTATACTGAGCAAATGGAATATACTTTGGTCGATCTTTCTCCAGAGTAAAGCCATCTTTCGGATCGAAAATACCGATCGTCCCATCCGCATACTGCACGATGAAATCAGGGAAGAAATTTTGACTGTCACCATTGGAATCCTTATAGATGAGTGAAAAGAATAACTCGGACTTCACACCGTTTCTATACCACCAGAGAATATTTGGATTTTTCTCGAGATATTCTTCGATAAAGAGTTTTTCTCACTTCGAGAGCTTGCCAGTGTAGAACGGTTCGAGAATATTTTTCGTATATTTTACTTCCACGCTATCTTCAGGAAAAGCCGTAATAGAAGGGATATTCCAGTTCCGAGAGATAATCTGGGTTTTCCGTTTATCCTCAACTTCAGCTCGACGAACAGGAAGATATATCTCCTTCGCTTTTGTGAGAACATCCATGAAGAATTCCTTGTTTGAGAGAATGAGGCATTGGAAATAGTATCTCGAAGTTTCCCGACCGAAAAAGTGCTCCTCGAGAGTTATGTAGAGAGCTTCTATGATCGCCTTATAGGAACGAGCAATATTAGTAAACTGAGGACGAACCTGTTCACGACAGAATACATCGAACGCCAGCTTCACGAGTTCTTCTTCAGTCTTTGTTTCTATGGTGGTATT
Organism: Candidatus Gracilibacteria bacterium CG12_big_fil_rev_8_21_14_0_65_38_15; assembly: GCA_002771035.1. GTDB lineage: Bacteria > Patescibacteriota > Gracilibacteria > BD1-5 > UBA2023 > UBA1545. The sequence continues at coordinate 8,089 of PCUR01000015.1, forward strand.
TGAGTAAATCGCTTCGCCCGTGTGGTGGTCTATATCCACGAGGATTTTCCCGTCAGTGATGAGATTATTGCGAATCATTACATTATCTGTCTTCACTCACATTTCCTGGAGTTTCTTCATATTTGCAGGGAGCATCGCCATACTGCTCGAGCTAATATGAGAAAGAAATGACTCTGTAAGGATGCGATAAAAAGAGAATCCGAGATCGTTGTACTCTGTACGGCGGAGGAAGGTGCTTGGAAGAGAGATATTTTCGTACACTTCTTTCCTTTTCGAGAATTTATCCTTGATGAGATTTTTCGCCATCTCATGGATACCGATTTTCGCCCGTTCGAGATCCGTGTAAGCATATGCTACGTCGAGAATATACTCATTATAATGCTTTTGCTCTGGCATACGAAGTATTCGTCCAACGGTTTGTATCTCAAAAGTGATAGACCCAATTTCACGAAACATCACGAGAATTTGTGCCCGAGGACAATCCCATCCTGTTGCTATTGCTTGTTTGAATATGAGAACCTCCACAGGGCTTTCGTACGATTCTATACTATCAAGATTCTCTTTCTCATCCGAGAGCCAGATAGCGAGCTTCTTGTTTGCAAGACTAATGCTAAAATCCGTATCCAGAACCTGTTTCGTACGTTCCAGCTTGGTTTTATCCAACTCGCTCGTAGTCTTTGATTCGCTCGGAAGTTGTATGAGAACCAAAGGTCGAACACTCGATCCGATTTCTTCATACTTTGCTCGAAGTTCACGAGCTTTCTTGAGAGCTTCATCGATAATGAATTTATCCGTTTCGCTCACATCTTTAGTATCTCATAACCCAGGATTGATAAGCACTTCCTTTTTTATCATCCCCGCCTCGATAACTTCCTCGATTTTCGTCTCTACTTTTGCATCATAACCGACACTGTCTGGAGTGGCTGATACTTCTATCTGAAGTTTTGGTTTGATATAGTTCATGATGAGTTCCTGAGCTTTCGAAGTAGCGAGAGATCTATGGCTCTCATCGACAATAAGGATAACTTCTCTTCCTGCTTCGTGCGTATTAGCAAGATAGGTGGGGAGATTCTCATCCCGTTCATTATCTTTCATCGCCAGCACCTTCCATTCTCCTGTGGCACGATCGATGGATCGTATGGATTCCCAATTGATAAAAAGAATCTCATTTTTTTTCAGTTCTCGGTCGGTTATATCTGAAAGCTCAGAGAAATGAAGCGGAGAACCTGCAAGATTCCGTTCGAAGCTTCTTTTTGATTGCCGGGAAAGGTCATTGACCGATATCCAAACAAAGGCAAATTCTCGATCCTGTGGGGTCTCAGCAAGCCTTCGGAGGTACTCCTGCATCATAATCGTCTTTCCACTCCCTGTTGGGGCTTTAAACACGATAGATTTCGCACCTTCATCGGATATGAGTCGGAGGGTAGTGTTAAAAAGCTCCTGTACGTGTTTTTCTTGGTAATTTTTGAGAATCATAAAAGAGAAAGATTAAAAGCCAAAAATCTTTTTGTAAGTTTCGAGTATCTCATCGGGGATAGTTTCGATACGAAGCCTATTTGAGAGATATGAAAGTTCTTCCTGAAAAATCTCCATCCCCATAGAAAAGATATATGCAACGATGGACTTTGCGGTGGTATCTGCAAGCTTTTGAAGTTTAGCTATCTCATAGGGATGATACAGAACCGCAAGAATGGTTTCTTTGCTTTCAAAGACCTGAAAATATTCGTTTTCATCTTCAACTTGAATGGGGGTAAAACATGACTCTCGTATCTGAAGCATCTCGGTACATCTTCCCATAAATTTCTTGCGAAGGTCATCAATCGATTTTTCCATACCGATAAAGTCCGTCCGATAGTAGCGGAGGTTTGCAGGAATCCCTGGAACATCTCCATACCCCTGAATGACATTACGGATACGAGGATAGGTCACTTCCTCGGCTATTTTGTTTTCATTGTTGGTACAGAGGATAAACTGTCTGTTTCCTCCGTCTTCCTTATTGAGTTCAAGAACGGCATGTCAGGTTGTTCAGGATCAGGCGAAGAAGTCGAGGATGACAGCGTTTTTATTAACCGTTGCGGATCTAATTGATTTTATTACAGCAAACGGTGATTTTGGATATTGAAATAATTCTCGCTCTCAAAGAATTTTATCAAGGAGTTGTGTTCAATGCTCACTTGCGGAAAATTCAGAATCATACCACATAGTCTTCGGCATCTCGCCGTCTAATCAGCCTCTAAATTTAAAGTATAATTGATATTCATTTTTCTGTTTCTTCGCCCAAATATCTCAACTTTTATACATTTCATCTATCACGTCATTTGATCTTCTCCAAATTCGTTTTTCCCCCTTACTATCAATTGGATATATCTCAATATCTAATTTTTCAACAGTACTAACTTTTCCTGTTTTTGAATCAATATAAATCGGGTAATACCTATCTGAAATCTTTCAACTTTTTGTTGTTGCAGTACTATCGGCACCTTGTTTTCGAAGGTTTACATCTAAATACCAACTTCAGTCAGTATCTTGTTTGTAGTTATGAGTTTTATCTTCGGGATTAACTGGCAGTTTTTTGATACTCGACTCCTCACTTTTTCAGAAAAAAATAGCATATTCATGAATTAAAGAAAACTTTCTCTGAGTCATTCTTCATTTAGGATTATTTCGTATCGAGATAACTCATAGGAGATTTGATTCTCAGAAAATCTCCTCAATACACAGCCATAATCTTGGGAGTTCATAATCATCTATCGTCACACAAATAGTACCGTCTTTCTTAAGAAGTTCTTTTGCTACCCGTAGTCGCTTCTCTATCATATTTAGCCATTTACTATGACGAAAGGAATCATTTGCATCAACGTAGGCATTATTATATTTCCAGTCAGTGGATCAGGTGTTATATGGAGGGTCGATATAGATAAAATCTATGCTATTTTTATGCGTATAAGCCAGTACTGACAAGGCATGATAGTTATCTCATTCAATGAGAATATGAGTGGGGCCATCGGGATTTTCATTAATAGTTTTTGTTTCATCTCCAACGAGTACGGGAAGTTCCGTTTTACATCGTTCTACAACATCCTCGGGTTTGTCTTCCCAGACAAGTCCATAGCGTTTTGATTTCTTGAGTTTCTTCAGTTCCTCTTCTAGGTCTTTGATTTTTCGGATAAATACTGATTGTTTCTCAGCTTTCATAGACTCTATAAAAGACTTGAGATGTTCCACAGTCTGTCACTGGATCTGATAGGTAGATTGTGAGTTTTCGGACATAAAAGGCGTATTTAACAAGTAAACACGCCAAAAGAACATATTGGGGTCTTGGCTAACAAAAAGGGCAGTTTTAACAAAAAGCTCTAGTCGTCAGCCAAGATAACTATTTTTCTCCCATAATAAATACATTAAGGGCGAGCAGTCGTAAAACTGCCCTTTAACGCTTATTATGAGGGAATAATAATTTAAAAAAATGTCATCTTGGCAAGAGGAATATATCTATTTCCTGCTAGATTGCAAGGTTCTTTTGATTTTAAGAGATTTTCCCTATAATCAGAGAATATTATTATGAAAATTAAAATTATGATTAGCGAAATAATTGAAGCATGTCCTCCATGATTTGAAAAAGTTTTGGAGCTAATAATTACATCCAACTTGTCATCGGAAGAAAGATACAAGAACCATTTTAAAGTAAGCATAGATGCGAAGTTTTATATTGATGATTTATGCTGATCTGGTAGTGAACCATTTTGTTATGACTGATTACATTGAATATTTATACTCCTTAAAAAGCTTTGAGTAATCAAGGATTTCAAGAGAGTTCCCTATGTAGATAATGGCGATTATAATCACGTAGATGTATTGGATGATTTGGGTTTTGAACGCGAGAAAAACTGAAGTGGCTGATTTATTGGTGAAGTTCCGTGGGATGAGGCTATTCTATATATGAAGCACGGTTGACCATATTATGTATCTTGTGATAAAGAAAAGATTATGTTGTTTCGTGATATTGTCTTCAGGAAGAAGAAAAAATATATATGTAGAATTGGGATGATAAAGTTCTTAATAAATTTTACTCAAAAAATAGATATTGAATCCTTTCTTGATTGGATGGAGTTTGATGAAATATATCATTTTAATGATATTGAAGTACTAATATATTCAGTAGCTTCATCTTCAAGGCTGAATATAGCAAAGATGTATTATTATGTTTGAAGATTTATAGATAATCAAGAGGATGATGAACTCTTTAAATTTGAGATGGCTCTTGAAAAAGAGGTCGTATTGGATAATACAGACTATAATTACCCAGACAATTTTAAATACTATTATTTTGACGCCAAGCTCGATAACCAGGTCACACCAAAAAAAGAGAGAAATATCAAGAGTATAATTAGTGGATCGGTGAGCTATGACCCTACAACGAATCAAATGAAAATATGAGAGAAATATATACCTTTCAAATGAGCCAAGCTCCAGATAATTATGCTGGAGTATCTTATAGAGAATAGGGACAGGAGCGTTTCTGGAGAAGAAGTAAAAAGAATCGGAATATCCGATATTAAAATAACCACCGATGATATAAAGAAAAAAATCAGAGGAAAATGAATTTCTCAGAAAGAATGTAAAGAACTATTCCATAGTTTCGAGGATGATGGGGTGAAATACTGTAGAATCCTGTTATAACAGGAAATAAAAGATTTTTATAAAAAACATCCTGTTATAACGGGAAGATAATAGCCCGAAAAGTAGTGGATTGGATTTACCTCCTTCCACTATTTTTTTGTGTTTTCTTTATATAATGGAATGTTAGCTTGCAAGCAAAATCTTACATTTTAAATTCACAATTACTTATGCCAAATTACTATTCTACAAGCGATCTCAACCTCGCTTCTGCTATTATTGTCTCTTGATACCAACTCAGCCACATCCAGAAAGACAAAGGCAAGGGATTATTCTTCTTTGAACCATCGCATAAACTTGCGAAATTTACCGAAGATTACTTTCTTTGAAGGATTCGACTCGATCCGATGGAATATTCAGGTTCTATAAAAACACTGAAGAATTATCTCTATAACACTCCGTAGAACTATGCTAACGCAAAATGAGGTGGAGTCGTATCAGATGATATATAAGAAGATTTACGGGGTAGAAATACCCAAAAGCGAAGCATACGAGCAAGGATTGAAACTTATCACTCTGCTTGAAGCTATTTTAAAATAATTACTAACTAAATATTAATATGCGTATTACTATTACAGAATACCTTTCCTCTAAAGGAATACGATTCTCAACCGTTTGAAAAGAACTTATGACACATTGTGTTTTTAATGACTGTGATGCAAATAGTCATGGGAAAGAAGCACACCTCTACATAGATAGTGAAACTGGATGCTACCAATGTAAAAAATGCTTGGAGCAGGGGAATGGCATCACGCTTATGAAACACTTCTGAGATGATCCGAAAGAGTATGAGATCGAAGGATATAATTCTCCCGAGAAAAAGGAATTAACCGACACGATAAAAAAGAGTGTAACTATAACGGAAAAAGACGTAGAAAAGTATCATAAGGCTCTTTCTACCAATATCCGAAATTACCTTAATGATCGAGGTATCTCAAACGAGACAATCTCTGAAAGAAAGATTTGATGGGGAAGTTTTTATGGGGCTAATTGGATTATTATTCCAATTCGAGATTGTGATGGAAACCTCCTTTTCTTCAAACTTCGGAGAGATCCATCAAAACAAGAAGGAAGCAAGTATATGTTTTTCCCAAGCGGTGCCAGTGCAGTCCTTTATGGTTCGGAAAACCTATCGAATGGCGATGATAGTATCGTTATCTGTGAAGGAGAATTCGATCAGATGATGCTTTTGCAACATGGAGTAACAGCAGTGACATCCACGGCATGAGCTGGTACATTTAAATCCGAATGGCTGGATGGATTCTGAAACTTCCAGAAAGTATATATTGCCTTCGATAATGATGATTCTGGAAAGAAGTGATCCGAGAGACTTTCTGGTATGATAAAAGCTCGCTATCCAGAAATAGAGGTATGTCTGACCCGTATTCCCGAGTCTCATGGAAAGGATATTACTGATTATTTCCAGAAAAATGGAACAGTCGATGATCTTATGGGAGTATATAGTGAGAGTACTCAGGGTATAGATGTATCAAAATTCCCACCTTTAAAATGAGAGGATATAATAAAAATCCTGTGACTCACTATTAAACATGACGATATAAACAAACTTGTCGTATTTCTTGCGATGCTCTCGGCATATACGGAGGATGCTCAGATAAACATTCTCCTCAATGCTCCATCTTCCTCGGGAAAGTCATATATTCCTCTTGAGATAGCAAAGCTCTTTCCAGAAGAAAGTGTAATGAAACTTCTCTATGTCTCCCAGAGTGCCTTTTTTCACGAGAATGGGGAGTATGATAAAGAAAAGAACGAAAAACATATCCGTCTGGATCGGAAAATTATTATATTTATCGACCAGCCAAGAACAGAGCTTCTTGCAAGGTTTCGCCCTCTTCTCTCACATGATGAAAAAGTAATGATCTGTAAGATTACCGACAAAACAGGACAATGAGGGAATAAGACTAAGAATATCGTGATTCATGGGTATCCTGTGGCTGTATTTTGTACGGCATCTACTGGACTCGATGAGCAGGAGGCCACTCGCTTCCTATTGCTTTCTCCAGAAACCCATAGCGAGAAGATTCATGATACGATTCATTCAAAAATACAATCCGAATCCATAGAGAACGAGTACCTCGAATCCATAGAAAATAATCCTGAAAGATTGCTTTTTAAGGAACGGATAGAAATGATAAAAGATGCTCGAATTGAATATATACGAATATCAAACTCTGACGAAGTGGAAAGACGCTTTCTGGAAGATAAAAAGTACCTCAAGCCCAGACATCAAAGGGATGTGTGAAGATTTATGTCATTTATAAAAACATTTGCTCTTCTTAATCTCCCACATCGAAAGCGGGTTGGTAGTACTCTTTATACGGAGAAAGAAGATCTTGAGGAAGCCTGGAAAATATGGGAAAGTCTTGCACCAGGTCAGGAGTATAATATCTCGCCCTATGCTATGCAGATTTACAAGGATGTATTTATTCCGGCATACAAAGAATTCAATCAATCGAGAAAGATAGAGAAAGACCCTTTTGATAATGATGAATTAAAATGAGTTCCCCGCAGATATATTCTCAAGAAGCATTCGGAAGTATATGGCCGACCTCTCTCTGATGCTACTTGGAGACAGGAGATAGAACCAACACTCGAGAACGCAGGGCTTATCACCAAGGAAACGATAGGAAAAACAATCTGTCTGAGTCCCGTGGAAGAGATGGAGATATAGTGAGCGAAATCGGGGTATAAATTTCATTATCATTAACTATATCATTTTATGAAAAAGAAACCTAAAGATACTAAGAAAAGCAACAAAGCATTGATAAAGCCTTTAGTCAAGGAGGAAGTCAAAGAAGTATTAACCTGACTAAGCACTTATGATTTACATCCAGATGAGATTTACAAAAAGTTCTGAAAAACAATTGCTACAGTCCGTTCCTGAGAAAAAGACGAAGATGGTATGGAATATATAAAATCCAATTTATTAAAGCTTGATGATTTTAGCCATAATCACACCAACTTAGCCAATACAGTACCTACAAAGATGGCAACCGCAGTTGTAGAACTAGCAAATAATCTTATAGATGAATATAAATGCAAAACATCACTTGAAAAAACCTTATGTGAAATAATAGCGAATAGTTACGGAAAAGTTATGAGTATTTCCAAATCTCTAGATTCCTGCTTAATATTTGATTACTTCTGAGCCGAGAGAAATGGATTTATAGCAGTAATGTCAAAAGAACTTGATCGAGCAAACAGGAATTATCTCAATGCCTTGAATAATTTAATAGAGCTTAAAAGACCTCAAATGAACATAAGTATAAAAACAAAAAATGCTTTCGTGTGAACAAATCAACAGTTTAATAATAATCCAACTCCAGATGAAAATATTAAAGGCTAATTATTTAGGAAGATTCACACTGGAATCATGCCAGAAAGTATCTATCAAAGACCTACTTGCTTTAGTAAAGAGGAAACTGACAAAAGAAATATTGAGTATGGAATTGGATTGAATAGAACTTATTCAAACATCAGCTCACTATGGGTGAGTGCGATACTGGTTCAAGTGTCCATTATGCGAACAAAAAGTATGTAACTTGTACCAAATACCTAAAAAAGAAAGTCTTTGCTGTCGAAAATGCAGTGGACTCAAGTACAAAAAACAGAGGTTTAAAGGAATGATTGAAGAAAAGATTGGAAATCTTTAGATAAATCCATATAGTGTCCCTGCCAAATCATATATCTATAAGTCCTGAATATTTTTTTGAATATCAGAAATGGGTAATTGTCCACTTGATATAAATCTTCAAAAAAGATCAGTATTAGGTATATGGTTTGGCGACCGGACGATTACCCATTTTTATATGCTTAAAACTATTACTATGAACAATACACGTTTTGTGCTCTATGCACGTAAATCTTCGGAAAGAGAGGATAGACAGATTCAGTCGATCGATGATCAGATTAACTACTGGAACAAAAGAGCTAAAGAAGAGGGTATAGAGATTATCAAAATTTATACAGAAGAAAAATCAGCCAAAACTCCTGGACGAAGAACCGAGTTTTACACTATGTGTGATGATCTTGAAAAATGACACATAGACGGGGTTCTGTGTTGGAAGCTTGATAGACTATCTCGTAATCCTGTGGATACGGGGAGAATTCAATATATGCTTCAAAGAACCAAGATTAAACGAATAATTACGAGTGATCGTGTATATTACCCAGAAGACTCCTGACTTATATTCAGTGTAGAAACAGGAATGGCAAATCAGTATATATTGGATCTCTCCAAAAACTCGAAACGATGACTCCAAAGCAAGCTCGATAAGTGACACTTTCCTGGAATGGCGGTTCAATGATATCTGAATGATCGTATTAATAGAACGATAATCCCAGATCCAGAACGATTCAGTATGGTAAAGAAGATGTGGGAAATGCTTCTCTCATGATGTTATTCGCCTCAGAAAATTCTTGAAACTGCGACACACGAATGGTGATATAGAAGCTTAAAGCGTAAGAAGACATGAGGAAAACCATTGGCTCTCTGTACGCTTTATGATATATTTCGTAATCCATTTTATGCCGGGTATATGCGATATAATGGACAACTGAAAAAATGAGATCATCATCCGATGATTACTTGGGAAGAGTTTCAAAAAGCCCAAAAACTCTTTGGGCATACAAAGTGAGAAACTGGTTTGATAAAAACAGAGAGACCGTCTATGCTTGAATTCTCATATACATGAGTGGTGGTATGTGGGGAATGTGGATGTATGGTTACGGCAGAAAAGAAAACAAAGATACTACAAACGACTAAACAAGAAAAAAGTTACACATACTATCACTGTACTCATAAGAAAAATTCCCCCACATTCCGATGTTCACAAACATGAGGAATTCCTGAATGAGTCATAGAATCTCAAATTAAAGAGATCCTTGAGAGTATAGAAATTCATCCAGAGTACTTTGACTGGGTAAAAGAGGTTTTGTGAAGAAGACATAGTGAGGAGACCCAGGGGAGAGAATCAATATTTGAGAGCGTGAATAAGGCGATAGAGAATGAGGAGAAGAAAAAGAATCGTCTCGTCAATATGAGACTCAATGGAGAGTTCGATGATAATTATGCGGAGTATGAGCGACTCAAGAAAGAAATGGAAGAAGAATCTCAAAAACTTCAGATTAGAAGAACTGAACTGGAAAGGGAATCTACAAACTGGACGGAACTCGTAGAGGATACTTTTGATTTTGCAAAAATGGCAAGTGAGAAGTTCCAAAATGGGGATTTGAAAACAAAGAAGCTCATCTTCCGATCACTAGGTTCGAACTGGACTTTAAAGGATGGGAAACTGCAAGCCAATCTGCATGATTGGTTTTTGCCGTTTAAAAACATGATAGATTTAGACTCTCCCGATTTCCGAAGGTTAGAACTGAACAAAAAACGCACCAGCTTGCGGAAAACTGATGCGTTTGATGATTGAATTTGACTATGGTGGCGAGGGGCAGAATTGAACTGCCGACACACGGCTTTTCAGGCCGCTGCTCTACCACTGAGCTACCCCGCCGGGCGACAGACATTATATAGAAAATAAGGAGAAAGCAAAAGATTTTTTATTTTCCTATCTACCACCCTTTTGACTGTACCCATTTTTTGATAGAATCCGTAGATTCCACGGAAATTTTCGTGTCTTTTATCTGTCATTGTATGTCGATAAATACTTGAATGGAACCTTTCTCGATTCATTCCAGATAGGTTTTGAGATCGACGAGATCCTGTCTGCAAGCGAAAGAAGGGATTTTTATGCTGAATTCTTGCATTTCATCGGATTTTTCTAGGTGAATACAGGTATTCACCTCTACGCTTTCTTCGTCATCATCCTCCATTTCCTGAGAATCGGATTCCATAATGGTTTCTTCTTTTATTTCGATAATCTCATTTCCTTCATTCTCTTTTTTTGTCTCGATTGTTGCTGTATTTTCAGCTATTTCTTCGATAAAACCGGAGAGATTTACAATTGCTTTTGCATCGAAAAGATTCATATCGCTCGCCTGTTGCCGTATGGAAGTGATGGTAGAAGCTCGAATGGTCTGAGCAGTAACTGCCATTTCTCCGTTTTCTTCATTTCCCCGGAAAATACCTTCAACCAAGAGGATTTTATCTTCTTCGAGGAGAGGAGAGAGAGCTTCATATTCCTTCGAGAATACGAGTACTGTAAAGCGGAAATCGAAACTGTCGCAGGTTGCAATAGCCATCATCTTCCCGGTTTTGGTTTGCACGTGTCGTACGGAAGTTACGAGACCGATGAGTCGGACCCGTTTCATCGCCTCTTTCTTGGTTTTTGTAGGAGTTCCGGTTCTTTTATCTGCATTTTCAGTTCATATCCCCCTTTCGTTCTGATCTTTCCCTATTGTTGTAGGGGTATTATTTCCTCATCGTTTTTCAGAAGATTCTATATCTCATTCTTCGTTCTCACCACTTGATCATTCCTCATGTCCCATTTCCATAACCACTCGTTCCGACATCTTCTTTCGCCATTCGGAAATATGTTCCATACCGACGGTCCGTTTGTCGATATACGGTTTGAGACCGTCGAGTCCGTGACCGGAAACTCCGTAACCAATGGATTCTTTTTCTCCGCGGATACGTTCTTCGAACGTCAGAGGTTTTGCTTGTTCCAGAGAAAATCGGAGATGTTCGGTTCCATGATGTCCGAGATCGAAGAGTCCGATCTGGCTCGTGGAGAGTTTTTTCTCGTTTTCCTTCTGGACAGCACTCATCTTCCCAATAGATGCAATAAGATTCGCACGATCTCCAAGACTGTCCAATGCCCCGGACTTAATAAGCGCTTCCAAAGCTTTTTTATTAATAACATCCCCACTATTTCGTTCTATGAATTCATAAATAGTTGTATATGGACCTTTTTCACGATTACGACGGATAGAGTCGATTGGTCCATCTCAGAGTCCTTTGATGGCCTTGAGTCCGAAACGGATATGATGCGCATCTATGTAGGTAAAATGCTTCATCGATTCGTTTACATCGGGCGGAAGGATATTGATTCCTTTCGATTTACATTCTCCAATTTCCATAGTGATACGTTCCATATCTTCCTCATCCGACACCATGAGCGCAGTCATGAATTCCGTCGGATAATATGCTTTCAGATACGCAGTCTGATAGGAAATCATCGAGTAGCAGGTAGCATGCGATTTATTGAAGGAATAATCCGCTGCGGGCATAACCATTTTCTCATAGATAAATTCACTTGTTTCCCGTTTGTATCCGTTTGTTTTCTCAGCCTTCTCGATGAATTCGTACTTGATTTTTTCCACGACTTCACGGATTTTCTTTCCGACTCATCGTCGGAGTATATCGGCTTCACCGAGAGAAAATCCTCCCATCGATTGCGAAAGTTGCATAAGCTGTTCCTGATATATCGCGATACCGTAAGATACGTTCAGATACGGTCCGAGGTCGCGCTCGAGTTTAGTAGTTTCTTCTGCAACGGTGTCTTTTCCGTACTTTTTCCCGAGAATATCACGGAGTTCGTCCATCATATACGAAACCTTTTCGAGACCGTGCTTGCGGGCGATATAGATGGGGATGAACGCCATCGGCCCCGGACGATAGAGAGCAACCATCGCAATAATATCCTCGAATGTATTGGGTTTCAGATCTTTTAGATACTTCCGCATCCCTGCGGATTCAAACTGGAATACTCCGGTCGTATCTCCTTCGGCGAATATCTTGAACACTTTCTTGTCGTGGAAACTAATCTTGAGCATATCAATATCTTTTCCATGCGTTTCTTTGATGATTCGGAGACAACGCTCGATAATGGTCAGATTCCGGAGTCCGAGGAAATCCATTTTTAGTAGCCCGAGATCTTCGAGTGGTTTCGCGCTGAATTGTGTAACGGTAGTAACCGCATCCTTTGGCGGATGCTGGAGCGGACAATAATCAGTCATAGGACGTGGTGCGATAATAACCGCACAGGCATGAACTCCGAGTTGTCGTATAGAACCCTCGAGTTTTAGAGCATTATCGATAATCATATGATATCGACTATCTGTATCGTAGGCTTTTTTGAATTCTATCGATTCCACGAGTGCATCTTTGAGCTTGGTTCCCGGTTTGCTTGGAATGGCTGCCGCGAGTTTATTCATCTCGGCAAAGGGGATTCCGAGAGCTTTCCCGACATCTTTTACTGCCGCACGTGCCGCCATAGTACCGAAAGTACAAATCTGGGCAACGTGATCGTCTCCATATTTGTTTCGTACATATTCGATAACCCGGTCACGTCCGGAATCAGAAAAATCCACGTCGATATCTGGCATGGAAATACGTGAAGGATTCAAGAATCGTTCGAAGAGTAATCCGTAAGGAAGAGGATCTATATCAGTGATTCCTGATACATAAGCGAGTACTGCTCCTGCTGCAGATCCACGGCCCGGTCCAACCGGAACGCCATTTTTCTTCGCCCAGATAATAAAATCGGAGACGATGTTGAAATACCCGTTAAATCCCATCAGGTCAACTACGACGAGTTCGTATTCCAATCTGTCTATGACAATCTTCTTTTCTTTTGGCCATTCTTCGATGAGTGTTCGTTTCTTGTCGGTATAATATGTTTTCGCGAGTTCTTGGAGTTCGAGAGCAGACATATCTACGAGTTTCTTGTCCGATCCGGGAATATCTTTTTTATGGATGAATTCAACAATAGTCGTTTCATCAAGTTCGAAATCGTACCGATTATTAAGTCCTTCTATACAGATACGACGAAGATTCCATTCCTCTTCACCGAGAGTTTTTACTCCTACAGGCAAATTTTCTTTGTATTTCGCATAGAGGTCTTTTTCTTCTGTTCCGAGCTCGAAGGTTGGGATAAGGGTTTTTCCATAAGCGATATCGATATGGATTTTATCGTTGATTTCGAGAGTGTTTCTGATGGCTTCTGGAACGTGGGCGAAAAGTTCCGCCATTTCCTCTGGGCTTCTGAGAGCGTAATTCCCTTCGATAAGCGTCGGACGATCAGGGTCTTCGAGAGAACGTCCGTCCCCGATACAATAGAATAGATCACGGGCTTCCGCGTCACTCTCCTCGATATAATAAACATTATTGGTAGCGACTACTTTATATCCGTAAGTGCGGGAAAGTTTTATGAGATAGTCATTGATTTTCGGCTGATTTCCGCGGTCCGGATGTTCCTGGAGTTCCAGATAGAAATCATCTTTCCCAAAAAGTCCTTCATAATAAGCGATTCTCTCTCGGATATATTCTTCGCTTTTTCCGGTCGTGATATGCTGTGGAATTTCCCCCATAATAGATCCTGAAAGTCCGATGAGATGATTCTTGTATTTTTCCAATACTTCGAAGTCGATACGTGGTCGTCCGTTGTACATACCGTCGAGCCACGAATCTGTCACCAAATCGATAAGGTTTTTGTACCCTTCTACGTTTTTTGCAAGGAGAACGATCTCAAAGAGTTCATTATCTTTATCACGATTTGTTTTTCCTTTTTTGGAAATAATAACTTCCACCCCGATAATCGGATTAATCCCTGATTCTTTTGCTTTTTTATAGAATTCGAATGCACCATAAAGATTTCCGGCATCGGTGATGGCGAGCCCGGGCATACCAAGTTCTCTCGCTTGCTTCGCAAAAGCTCCCGGTTTCCCGAGTCCGGAAAGGAATGAATAATGGGTATGAGTATGGAGATGAACAAAGGACATGCGAAATCGGCAAATGGAAAATACTATTTCCCTGCAGTATACGAAAAAAATACAAAAACAAAAAACTTCCGAAAAAAATTTTTAAAAATCTTGAAACTACATATAGTACATTCATCTTATTTTCTTTTCAATGAAATAAATATATATCACCAGAAGAGATAGCTTAGTTTCCAAATAAACCAAAAATCATGCAGAAAATAATTCTCGCACTCTCTGGAGAAATGGGGTGTGGAAAAGGGACTCTCACAAAGTATCTCGTTACCAAATATCATGCGGAAGTATACCGGTTCTCGAATCCTCTTCGCGATATCCTTGACCGTATGCATCGTGAGAAAAGTCGCGATCATATGCAACAGCTTTCGACCGCACTCCGACAGGTTTTCGGAGACGATGTTCTTTCTGAGATAATTCTCGCGGATGTAGGGCAGAGTGAATCGCCATTTATTATCATCGATGGAGTCCGTCGTGAGAGCGATATAAAATTCCTCCGAAATCTTGCTGGATTTAAACTTGTTTATATCGATGCCGATATAAAAACCCGATATACCCGTATCACTTTCCGTGGAGAAAATAGTTCCGATACGACCAAAACCATCGAGGAATTTATTCGAGAAACCGAGGCAGAAGCAGAATCAAGGATTCGAGAATTGAAAGAAATTTCGGACGTCATTCTCGAAAATAATGGGACTATTGAAGAATTGGAGAAGCAATTTGAAAAGGTGCTAAAATAGCAAAATGAAAATGAGATTTTAAATTTGACTCTTAGACTCTTTTCTATACAATACCCGTACTTTTTTAATCCAGTACCACTTATTCCTAGCGAATAACTTCGAAGGAAAGTAGCATTGGATTGCTTTTATTTTCATATTATTATTCCACTCCATGCCAAATACTTCATCGGCAAAAAAGGCTCTTAAACAAAGTCAGACTAAAGCATCTAGAAATCGTCGTTTCAACGCTCTTTACAAAGAAACTCTCAAAGCTTTCGAAAAAGCTGTTGCTGCTAAATCTGCAGATGGTCTCGAACTTCTTGCAAAGCTCTATTCTCGTATCGATACTCTCGTAAAGAAAAACATTCTTCACATCAACAACGGTTCGAGAAAAAAATCTCGTTTCGCAAAGATGCTCAAAGCTGTATCCACTAAGTCATAATCGATGGCTCCAAAAGCAAAACGCACCAATGAAAACATACGAGCTGATAAGGTTCAGGTAATTGCTGAATCTTGAGAGCAACTTGGTATTATGCCTCTCTCTGATGCCATTAATAAAGCAAGTGCTTTGGACATGGATATCGTCGAGATAGGAATGCAAGATGGTATCGTTCTTACAAAAATGATGGATTATGGGAAGTTTTTGTTCAAACAACAGAAATCCCAAAACAAGTCCCATTCGAAGAAGACCGAAGTTAAAACCATTAAGCTTACGTATAAAATCGGTGATCACGACCTCGAGATTCGAAAGAATCAAGCGATCAAGTTTGGAATTGCCGGACATCCGCTCAAGATTATACTCTCCCTTCGAGGAAGAGAAAATCACTACGAAGCTCTCGCAATGGATAAAGTCAATGAGTTTGTAACTTCTCTCGCAGAAGTCTACAAAGCAGATGGAAAAGTTATGAAGGCGGGGAATAATTTTTCCATTCTCCTTCATATCAAAAAATAGCCCCAATATTTTATTTTAATCTCATTTCTTTTTTATGAAACAGAAAACTCACTCAGGAGCAAAAAAACGAGTAAAAGTTACCGGAACTGGAAAGTTCATATTCGCTCATTCATGCAAACGTCATCTTCTCTCTGATAAGAGCAAGAAGGCAAAAGGACGAAATAAGTACGGTATCGTAGCTCACGCAACGAACAAACTTGCATCACAGAGATGTCTCCCATACGGAGTAAAATAATAAAGTCTCTGAAAAACTCGTCCTTCAAGCTTAAATCTCCGCTTCCTCGTTCTCCGTACTAGTTTGGTACGGTTCACTCCGGGTCTCGATTTGCACTTGAATTACTTCGTTTTTGAGAAACTTCAGAAGCTAAATAACTCATTAATTAACTAATTACTCATATATGGTACGTGTAAAACGTGGTCTTATGACCAAGAAACGACATAATAATCTTCTCGCTCGTGCGAAAGGATTCAGAATGATGAATGGAAATGTATTCACTCGAGCAAAAAACGCTCTTATGAAAGCAGGAACCAATGCATATATCGGACGACGTCTCAAGAAACGAGATTTCCGTGGTCTTTGGACTATTCGTATCAATAATGCGGTTCGTGAACTCGGACTCACTTACTCTGTATTCATCAACCTTCTTTACAAGAAGAATGTAAAGATCGACCGAAAGGCTCTTTCTAATCTTGCTATCAGTCATCCAGCTGTATTTGCAAAAATCGTTGATTTCGTAAAATAAAAACAAACCCCGCTCGAAGCGGGGTTTTTGTTTTAGAAAACCTAATTATTAAAATCAAATGATTTCCCGATTCCTTATTACTCTCGTTCGTCTTTATCAGCGATATCTCTCTCCCGATCATTCCATTTGGGCTCGGGCAATGAATCGACCGCCATATTGTAAACATATTCCGAGTTGTAGTGAATATATGGTGGAATCCATCGAGAAAAGGGGAGTAGTACGAGGTGTTCTGAAGGGAATTTGGCGAATATTTCGATGCAATCCGTGGAGTCGAGGTGGATACGATCCAGTGGAAAAGAAAAAGTAAAAACAAACCCCGCTTGAAGCGGGGTTTTTGTTGGGGGGAATGTACTTTTAGCGATGGAAAAATACCAACAATCCTGGTATTCCTCTGATATGAAAAATCATAGCCGCGAGTAGGATTATTCCCATAATGAAACTGATTATCATTACGGGAATAATATGAGATATTTTTGTATCAGTTATTGCTGGCACGGTCTTCTCCTCAAAAAAAGTTAACAAACGAATTTTTTTATTTGACCCAATCAGTTTTCTGATGTATCAATTTGAAAAAATCTTTATAGAGATTACCGAAATCTATAAAATGTCAAATGATTCGCTTCTCTATTCCATTTTATTTTTTGTCATTTTTACATTTTCTATATACTTGCATTCATATTTTTTACACTATTTGTTATGTTTTCTTTTCTTGTTTCACAGGATATATCCCTCCTGAATTATCTTCGCTCTTTTGTCGATCCAACTTCAGCTTTTCAATTGAAGCTTGTCCATATCGGATCAGACATTGAGGTGGTGCTCGTTATGCTCCTTCTCATAGGTCTTTGGCTTTATGGAGTGTATCAAAAAAATAATCAATTCAAAATCGAGGCTCTTATGATGCTTTATTCTATCGGTTTTGCTTTCTGTATCTATGTAGTCCTGAATCTCGGACTTCCATTCCGTCCTCGTCCAGAAACTGTTTCCTCGATTCGTCCGATCATAGATCATTTGCCAGATAATTCTTTTCCTTCGGGACATGGGATTTTCGCCGGAGCTTCTGTACTTGCGGCATTTCTCTATACTCGCCGTTCCATCGCATGGACATTACTCGTAACCGGTATTTTTATGGGACTTTCGAGAATTCTGGCAGGGATTCATTACCCCGGAGATATTATCATTGGTTTTATGATAGGACTTGTCGGAGCGTATATTGTATATATTTTTCGCGACAAGCGCTTCATGACGGATTATCTGCTCGTATTTCCAGTAAGAATCGCAAAGTTTTTTAAGTTATAATACACATTTTATGTTCCATCAGATTTTCGAAACTATTCTCGCTTTTTTCGGAGGACTTTCCTATACGTCCGTATTTTTCCTTATGACTTTGGAATCCAGTATCTTCCCGGTACCATCGGAGCTTGTTATGATTCCAGCGGGGTATTTGGCTCGTATAAATGGACTTGATTTCTGGTTATTACTTGCCGCAGGAACACTTGGAAGTATGTTTGGAGCTATCCTTAATTATTATATTCTCGGTCAATGGATTGGGAAACCATTTTTGGAAAAATATGGAAAATATTTACTTATAAATCATAAAAAATATCTTCAAGCAGAAGAACTTTTTCTCCGAAATGATCGACTCTATACATTTCTCGGTCGATTTATCCCTGTGGTTCGTCATCTTATCTCTATTCCTGCTGGGATGTTTCGAATGAACTTTCCTATATTTCTCCTACTTACGGGACTCGGAGCAGGACTCTGGTGTCTTATACTTATGCTTCTTGGGTACTATTTTGGTCAGGAAGTAGCAGATATTGTTTCTCTGTATACCAAGGAAGTAAGTATTATCGTTGTCATCGGACTTGTTATATGGGGAGTATGGTTTCTCCGAAAGAAAAAGTAAAAGTCATTGCGAGCGGAGCGCGGCAATCCAGATTATTTCTTCCACTTTTTTATAAGGAATTTTTATCCTAGACGGGGTACCCCTTGAGGGTATTGCTTCGTTTCACTCGCAATGACATATCTTCACTTACTTCCATAACTCTGTTGTATTATGTCTCTCGAAATAACTACCGTAGAATTCAAAGAAAAATTCCTGAAAAATCCTCAATCTCTCGAGCTTATCGATGTCCGTGAAAAATCGGAATTTTCAGAGATTCGTGTCAAAGGATCGAAGCTTATTCCTATGGGAGAGCTCGAAAAACGGCTTGGTGAAATCGATTGGTCCAAAGAAGTTATTTTCATCTGCCGGAGTGGCGGACGAAGCGGGTATGTGACCGATGCTCTGAATAATGCCGGGTATCTCGGGAAAAGCCTCGCAGGAGGAGTCCATATTCTCCAGATGAATTGCAAGGAATGTATGGAAAAAGGCGATACGAAATATTTTGAATAAAAATCTTTTGGTAAATCGAGCTTTTTCTATATACTCCTGTCACTCGATTTTGAATTAAGAGGACAATTATTGTCTATTCTTTCTCTCTTGGACTGTTTCGTACTTGCTCGAAACCATAGTCCCCCTCCTCGCTTTCTTCTCACTTAATGAGAAACTTACCGCGCGGATGGTAAAATTCCGTGTGTCATTCCTTTTGAAACTATACAATAGAATTCTGAAAAACTACGAATCTCTTCGTTATAAAAATTTTATTCTCAGTCACTTCCGTATTTAGGAAGCTCCTTTCGAAAAATTTTTTATGCCTCGAACTTCTTGTTTTTGAGAAATCTAGAACATTATAGAGGTTTCTAAAATCCCTCCGATATATCTTCGGAAAAATGATACGTGGCTTTAAGAAAGGAAAATCCTCTCTCACATAAAACCTCGAGCTTTATTATTTTTCTTTTTTTACACTATGTTATTTTCAGAACTCGGTCTCGATGAAAAAGTACTCGCGGCTCTTACAAAAAATGGTTATACTGAAGCCACAAAAATTCAGGAAGAAGTTATCAAAGCTGCTATGGCAGGAAAGAGTATTATCGGACAGTCTCAGACTGGAACTGGTAAGACTGCTGCTTTCGTAATTCCACTCCTTCAGAAACTCGATGCAAATATTCGAAAACCTCAGGTTATCGTTCTTGCTCCAACTCGTGAACTTGCTATGCAGATTCGAGAAGAGTTTTTCAAACTTTCATTTGGTACGAATCTTCGTTCTATCGCTGTTTACGGAGGATCAAATATTCGTTCTCAACGTGAAGCGCTTGAAGGTGGACCACAGATTGTTGTTGCAACAACTGGTCGTCTCATTGATCTTATCGAACGTCGTTTTATTGATCTTTCAAATGTTCAATATCTCGTTCTCGACGAAGTAGATCGAATGCTCGATATGGGATTTATCGATGATATCGATATGATTTGGTCTCGTCTTGGAAATGTAAAACAATCTATGACATTCTCTGCAACTATTCCACAGGAAGTAAATAATCTTCTTACAAAATATGTTGGAGATGGATATGAATCTATCAAGGCGACAGAAAACCTTATGGTATCGAAAATCGACCATGCGTTTATCGAAGTTCCACACTTTGAGAAATACGATATGCTTAAGAAATATATTCATGATCACAAAGATGTGAAAATCGTCGTATTCTGCCGAATGAAGCACGAAACAGAAGATATTGCCGATATGCTTGAACGTGACGGATTCTCGACAGGATGTCTCCATGGAGATATGCAACAACGAGATCGAACACGATCTCTTAAACGATTCCAAGATGGATTCTGTAATGTATTTATCACAACCGATGTTGCGGCACGTGGACTCAATATGAAGGATATTATGCTCGTTGTTAACTACAACGTTCCGGAAGATCCAGAAGCATATATTCACCGAATCGGTCGTACTGGTCGTGCTGGTGCGGAAGGAAAAGCTATTATGTTCGTAACAAGCGGAGAACGAAATCTCCTTGGAAATATCGAACGAAGAAATAAAATCACATTAAAACAAATCGATATTCATGGAGATGAAGTGGTTCGAATCAATCGAGGAAGTAGTGGTGGACAAGGAGGACATCATCGTTCTGGAAGTCGTCGAACTTTCGGTGGTGGAGGTCGTTCAAGTGGTGGTTACCAAGGAAACCGTTCTTCTGGTGGTTACCAAGGGAGTCGTTCAAGCGAAGGAAGTTCCAGTCGTCCTTCTTATGGAAGTGATCGTCCACGAACTGATGGTTATCAAGGTGGTGAAAGAAGTTCTGGTGGTTACCAAGGAAATCGTTCAAGTGAAGGAGGTTCTGAACGTCCACGATACGGAAGTGATCGTTCTTCTTCAGCGGATTACAAACCACGTTCTAGTGGTGGTTACCAAGGAGGAGAAAGATCTTCTGGAGGATATCAAGGGAATCGCTCAAGCGGAGGTTATCAAGGTGGTGAACGAAGCTCTGGAGGATACCAAGGGAATCGTCCTGAACGACTCCGAAGCGGAGCTGAAACATTTGGAGGAGTATTCGGTGGAGGAGCTTCCCGAAGTTCTGAATCCCATTCTGAACGTCCAAAGTTCGATGGTGAACGAAAGGATCGTGCAGGGTATGAAAAGAGAACATATGAAGCTCCACGGAGCCGAGATGATGCTGGAGGATTCAAGAAAACTTGGCCAGCTCGAGAAAAGAAAGATATTTAATAATAAAAATCCCTGTCGGAACTCCGATAGGGATTTTTATTGGAAGCGAAAAATTTGGATTGTATAAAAAAATAGATACAATCGGTCAAGAAAAATAGACACTCTTCTTATTTTATAAGGAATCTATTATGAAACAATTTTCCTATATTTTTATTACTGTTCTAACTTCTTTTCTTTCCCAACATGTTTTTGCAGATGATAATGCTGGAATCCTTGGAGGAATAGGGAATTCTAACAAACTCCGAAACGGAGATGTGAGCTTCAATGATATTCCAAATATCATCAACTATGCTACGACATTTATCCTCGGATTTGCCGCAACCATTTCGGTTATTATGATAATCTACGGAGCTTTCCAGATAGCTCTCTTCGGTCTGACATCCCAAGAAAAGAAAAAAGGAGCGGAAACCATCCAGCACGGTATTATCGGTTTCGTTATATCGGTTTCGTCGTGGTTTATTATCAATATGATTATGTCTAATTTATAATTCCTGCTTCCTATGTTCTCTTGGAATATTGCCACTCAAAATACAAAAGGTCCAGGTTGGTACACAACTGCCGGAGTTTTCTCGCTCGCTTTCATCATATGGGGAATCTTCGTCGGGCTCTATGCTCTCTCTATCGTTGTTTTCATCTTTG
This sequence comes from Candidatus Gracilibacteria bacterium CG12_big_fil_rev_8_21_14_0_65_38_15, assembly GCA_002771035.1. GTDB lineage: Bacteria > Patescibacteriota > Gracilibacteria > BD1-5 > UBA2023 > UBA1545. The sequence goes on from PCUR01000015.1 coordinate 30,113, forward strand.
TTTGAGTCTATCTGATGATGGAGAACAACGCTCCGGAAGTAACACAAATAGCAATAGATGAAAACGGTATCAATATCAACGGAGGATTCTATGATTATCCTTCCATCGAAGATTTTTCCATCGTATACGATAATAAGAAACCAATATTTCTCCGACTTCGTCTCAAGAAAAGGGGACTGAATTCGATCGACATAGATCTTACACAGGATGTAAACAGCTATGAACTTCGAAATTTCCTTTTGCAGTATATTCCAGAATCAGAAAAATGAGGAGAACTCACGAGTAACGAAAGATTGATGCGATACTTAAAAATATAATCTGAACAAATAAAATCCCCATCGGATATCCGATGGGGATTTTATAAAAATCTTTTATTTTTTAATAAATTATGGCATAATAGAAAATAGTGTGTGGCTAAAATAAGGAGTATTTGGTATTGTAAAGCCAAATACTCCTTTACTTTTAC
>PCUR01000069.1 GCA_002771035.1 Candidatus Gracilibacteria bacterium CG12_big_fil_rev_8_21_14_0_65_38_15
TCTATAATATCCCTAACTTGTGATATTTTACGAAGTAATTTTTCTACACAACCTGCCTATATTGTACACATAATATATATCCATCTGAAAGATTCACGAACACTTATCGAGAGCTAGATTCTTTTATCCTCGTTTTAGGTACACTTTCACGAAACTGCTTTTCAGATTTGCTGCCGTTTCCGCGATAGTCTCCATGTTATTTTGTTCCGCAAGGGATTTTACTGTATCCAAATTTTTTCGTATTGCTTGGATTTCAGAATCATTCACCACTTCTTCGACTGCCTTGAGTTTCTCATCTGCTTCGACATAGGATTCTATTACTCATTTTGCATTTTTAGCATCAGCCGCTTCGATAACTTTTTCCATAACATCATGGAAATCAACCAGATAAACAGCAAGAAGAGAGAAATTATTTCTTTTTAGAATATCCTGAAAAATAGGTCGTACCTTTTCAAGATCGAGATGAGCTTGTTTGAGCTCACCTGTATATATTTTATCTTTCAAGAGGACAATCATCGAAGAAATATTATTTAAATCAGTATTGAGATTTGCATCTCATTTTAGAGCATAAGGATGATATTTTGTATACTTCGCGAAAAAGATTTCGTATTCAGAGATAAGTGAATCATAATTACTGATGGATTCTGGACGAAGTTCTTTCCCTGTATTAAAGAGTGTTTGTTTATAATAGTTATTCATTCGATTATAATCCTCTAAAAAGAACTTATTCGTAAAAAATATACTCGCATAACTTCCGATAGCTCCGATAAGGAGAAATGCCAAAATAAATACTATCCAAGAAATCCTGGATATTTTCGCATCTTTTCTGCAAGAATTTATTCCCAGTAATGTATATATTCCACAAAATCCCAATATCCCCGTCATAAAAAGAATGAAACTGAAAACATAGAGAATAATCTGAACACTACCACCAAACCAAAAGAAACCAAGTATCAAGAGGATTTCTGATAGGATGATTCGTCAGAAACGATCCAGTTCTCATTCGTTTTTTGCGATGTTCATAAATGTAGATATTAAAAAATAAAATCATAGAGTATCATATAGTAAATAATGATTTCTCCAAATATTTAGATTCCTATAATTTCCTCTCGATTTGAAATTAAAGAAAGTATAAAAAAGTTTTGACAAATACCTCAGTTTTTATACAATAGCCCTGCTTTTGTACGAGATACATTATGCGGGTGTAGCTCAATGGCTAGAGTCCCTGCCTTCCAAGCAGACTGTTATGGGTTCGAGTCCCATCACCCGCTCCATTTAAATTCAAAAGCATTAAGCCGAAATTCTGGAGCATTCCTTCTGGTTTCGGCTTAATATTTTTCTCGGGTGCATAGCTCAGTTGGTTAGAGCGCGTCTCTGATAAGGACGAGGTCCGTGGTTCAACTCCACGTGCACCCACCATTTGTATACTACAATTACTCATGAAAAATTACGATTTTCGTTAATAATTTGTAATTGGGATATGAGTTTTTTAGTCTTTCGGGAACTGGCGCAATTGGCTAGCGCACACGCTTTGGGAGCGTGGGGTTGTGAGTTCGAGTCTCACGTTCCCGACCATTTTTAAATCATCTGGCGCTATCGTCTATCGGTTAGGACAGCGGGTTTTCATCCCGTAAAGCGGAGTTCAACTCTCCGTAGCGTCACCAAAGAAAATAAAAAATAGTCTCACGAAAGTGAGGCTATTTTATTTTTTTGATGTTTAAAGACTGGAGGGTTGAACAGGAGGGTAATCCGCCTATAGTTTGTTTATATTAAATCAATCAAAGTAAACAAACTTTCAAGTTTACTAAAGTATAATGGTCTGAAAAATTTAGACAAAAAAACTTGGCTTTAATAGACATTTTCTGGTAGGTTTTAAATCCAATTTGGAGTATAATAGAGTGGTTTTATACCCTCTATTTTTTTATTTCTTCTATTATTGTAGATACTTCAGTGTATGGGTCTTTATATTTGAGATGTCATGAAAGAGTGATTTTAGTATTATTAATAGCAAAATCTATATTCTCTTTGGTTAACCAGCTAAAATCATTTCTTCATGTAAATTTATCATTTTGTGGAGTAATGTTTTTCTTGATTTCAGTTAAGTATTTCCCTTTTCAATTAGGAAGATTATATTTCTTAAAATGTGATAGTATCCAGTATTCAAAAGTCCAATTTGAAGGTATGAGAATTTTGTTATCTGTACAATATAGGCAGGTTGTTCCTATCATCTCTGATTTCTGGAAGTACTATTTACGGCACTTTTCAAGAAATGATTTCTGTTAAAATATATTCCGATACTTTGACATAATTTTATGGAAGTATAAAACAAGTACAGATTTAGTACTGGTCACATCTTACTACTACTAAAATATATATTTTCTCTATGTCATTTATTCAATATTTTTAGCCCAGTAGAGGGGTACGTGTACGGCTTACTAGGGGATTTTGATACATTTATCATAGCTTCCATATGATATAGTATACCAAAAATATGGGGGTGGAGAAAATCATATTCTCGAAAAGAGTTAGTTACGATTGCATATTTGACATTTTACATATGGCTCAATATTTCCTTGTTTGTATGGATCTATTTTTTAACCCACCCAAACCCGAACCCTTCCAGTATGATACTGATAGCATATCAGAATAAGTCCCCTGCGATATAAGTGGATAGTAAGTTTCGCCCCTTACTGTGAGGATACTTCTACATCCCCACAAAAGGGAGCCATAGTTATGGGAAAATCTTCCAGCCACCTTCAGTTCGAGATTGAGGTTATTCTGTTTGGGAATCGAAAGCGTACTAAGGCAGTCTATCTATCGACTGCCTGCGGTACAGAGCAATGCAACTTGGCTACCTTTAGTAAAGGGAGTAGTAACATAGGCAAAGCCTTAGCAGGTTCATAAGGACAGGGTCCTTAAGCAGGGGTTCATTGTAGTTTCTTCATAGTCTTTTTAAAAGACTATTCGTTCATCAATACTTCCTAAGTATTGTATATACGAAGTATATAATATTCATATCTATTATGAATATCTAATATAATAATAACACCACTTATTCTTTATCCTCAACATACAATACCGGTGACACCTTTATCACATAAAGAAGAGATGACACCCATAACAATATCTCGTGCGTGTAAATATAATATCTCCTTCTTTTATTGATAAAATACATCTATCATTATCTAGCCATTAGTTATATCCCCTCCTTATAGTTCTATTCTTATTTATTTTATTTTTTCTTATATTTTTTCTCTTCTATTTATCGTAGTTGTAGTAGTGGTTTTCGTGGTTTTTGGGCGTACTAATGACCATTGTAGTCGTATTGTATGGTAGTACATATTTGGCATATAGTAGCCCCCTTAAAACCCCGGAACAATAGATGGTATGGGTGAAAATATTTTCAGAGGTAAGGGGCGGAAAATGAAACTTAGAAAATGTGTTTTGCATGTAGGGAATTTTGTATATAGTAGGAGAGATTATACTCTAATCCTTATCTTCATGACTCCAAAAGATACAAAGCTTGTTGTACAAGGGTATGCTATTTCTTTCGTAAAAGATACGGAGTACATATCTCTCACGGATATTGCGAAGAAATTTGACGATCTGGCACTGATCGATCGGTGGCTCCGAAATCAAAATACTGTAGAATTTCTCGGTGTTTGGGAGCGAGCAAATAATCCAGATTTTAATTCTGTCGAATTCGACAGAATTATGAGTGGGGCAGGGTTAAACAGATTCCGACTCTCGGTAAAAGAATGGAAACAAAAGGTCAACGGGATAGGGGTGAGAGCGAAAGCAGGGGTATTTGGCTGAACCTATGCCCATATTGATATCGCTTTAGAATTTGCTTCTTGGGTATCTCCAGAATTTAAGTACTTCATCCTGAGAGAATTTCAGAGACTGAAAGCCGAGGAAGCCGAGAGACTTTCGAGTGGATGGAGTACAAAGAGGGTTCTCGCAAAAGTAAACTATAAAATCCATACCGATGCGATAAAGGCAAATCTCATTACCACCTTTAGTATCGATCGATTCGTCTATGCAGATGAGGCGGATATGCTCAATATAATCGTCTACGGGGAACCTCATGCTGAATGGGCAAAGAAAAATAAAAATGTCGAGTGAAATCAGAGAGATAATGGAACGGTTGAACAATTGGTTATCATGTCAAATCTCGAAACTATCAATGCTATGCTTATTCATCAGAAAAAAGATAAACAAGAACGGGCTAAAATTCTTTATGATGAGGCTCAGAGACTTGTGAAAAGTCTTATGGATAATAAAGCCATGAAGAAGCTCAAGTAACAACTATTATAAAAAAACAGTTATCTTTCATCGGATAGCTGTTTTTATTTGAAAAAATGAGGTACGGGAAATGAGGTTTATGAAAAATATTTGAATACGAGAGAATTTTATATATAGTGAGGAAGCCAAAATGATTCTTTTTTTTATTTCTCACATATAGAAAACAGTTAAGGAGCAATTTATCTGCTTCTCTCCTTTCTTTCTATATGTGAGAAAAGAATTGTTTTGGCGAACATCGGATGCGATAGATTGCTCCTTTTTGTTTGCCAAGACTACCATAAAAAAATCTTTCTCTTTTGGTTGTAAATTTATATTTATGACCTTTTTTGTATGAAAAAATATTTATGTGTACAATATGGACATCCCAGTATGATAAGGCATGAAACTATATATGCTGATGTATAAGTGGGTTTGAGATGATAAATAATACATGCGTACGGCATACAACATCCGCCAATGGAGGCAATAAGATTCTTGACGATTTGTTTCGGTAGCTTCCAAGAATTAGTAATATTTAGCTTTAAACATTCACTTTTAACCCAATGGATATTTTCTCAATACTGAATATTAAGATGGATATTGTAGCTTGAGCTTTCATAGCCTCAGTACCCACGCTTTTAGTGTCGATTATTGCACCTATTATTTTACATAAAATTCAAAACAAAGATCAAATCAGGAATAAAAATGCCATAGATAAGCTCTGATATAGAATGGAGATTATGGAATTAATAAAAGAGATGGATGGTTTTTTTAATGAAATACTAATGAGATATAATCACTGATTTGATCAGGGAATTATTACAGGAAATAAACAATATCTTAAACAAGCAGAAAGGATAAAGGAACTCATAAAGTGGCATTTTCCAAAACTTGAGGATGTCTGTCGAGAATATATAAACCTCATTCACTATAATGATCATGATCCGCATATAAGTGAAAATCCTGAAAAAGCGGGACATCTTACTGTTGGTAAAGATAAAATTCCTCTTACATATGTTGTTGCGGATAACGATCCTTTTATAAGCGAAGATACCGTGAAACTAAATGGTAAAAAATATCATGAAATAAGAGATAAATTTATTTGAGAAATACGGAAAGATACTGGATTATAAGATTTAAAAAACTTATCAGGTGAACAATTATGTATAAAATCTATAGTTTACTAAGCTTATTAATATTAATACCAAATACTGTCTTTGCTCGGTATGGATGATTATTGAGGGAATGATCAGAACATAATGCATTTGGAATTATTCTATTGTGCTTTTTTGGATTGGTTACCATTAGTCTTTTGATAGGAATAACAGTGGGGGTTTTGAATATTAAAACTTCCACGTGAAAGAGCTTGCCTGAAGCGATCTGAATTTATCTTTTACCAATAATAATACTCATAATTATTGTATACCCAATAGCCTATTACTTCTCTGATTGAGATGTCTGGATATCGACTTTCTTTACATGAATTGCTATGGTCTACGGAATTATGGGACAAGATAAAAAATAAATAGTATTTGCATTTAATTTCTAAATTGTAAAACTTAATCAGGTTGTGTAGAAAAGAATTACGAGTAAAATACGCAAGTCCAGTCGCGAATTTTAACTTC
>PCUR01000017.1 GCA_002771035.1 Candidatus Gracilibacteria bacterium CG12_big_fil_rev_8_21_14_0_65_38_15
GAAGGTAAAACCTTAGGAACAAAACCAACACATTTTAGGCTTAATCGAAAAACCAACACATTTTAGGCTTATCTCGAAATATTCACTTCCTAAGTTTTAAAAAATCTCATATAAAAATCTGATAGTATTTTCATTTCGATGTTCATATGGCCTTGTCGAGACTCTTATATTCTCACTGGCTTCATATGGACAAGAAATAAAAAACTATCAGATGATTGATATAAATACAACTATTTTATATTCTCGTACAACTTCATAATAAGTTCTTCTGTTTTTTCTTTTCCTATACACGCATCGGTAAGAGAAAGTCCTTTCTGGACATTCTCCGACCAATCCTGCCGTCCATCGAAGAGGTAACTCTCCACCATAAATCCTTTGACGAGGTTTTGAACATTTATCTCTCAAGCATCGAATGATGGAAGAATATTACCATAGAGTTCATTAATAACTTCTATTTGTTTAAATGGATTCTTTCAGGAATTTGCATGATTGCAATCGACGATAAGTGCAGGATTTTCTATTCCTTTCATCTTTTCTATGTATTCTCGGAGGTTTTTCGCAGAATAATTCGGACCATCCGAACCGCCACGAAGGATTCCATGGGCATAGGAATTTCCCGTACTATTAAAAAGATAACCTCCGATAGAATAATGACTCGGAGTTTGAGCCGCCTTGATGGAATCGGTCATAATTGCGATATTTCCTGAAGTAGGATTCTTCATCCCGACTGGAATATCGAGTCCAGAAGTTACTTCTCGGTGATATTGATTTTCCGTACTTCGTGCTCCGACTGCTAAGTAGGAAAAAATATCGTCAAAGTGTTGGGAAAGTTGCGGATGAAGCATCTCATCAGCGAGTGGTATACCGAGCTTAAGAAGTTGAATCGCTAATCGACGACTTTCTTTGAGTCCTTCATTCATATTTGCCTCCTGTCATGGCTGTGCATGTTGCATACCCTTCCATCCTCCGATACTCCGAGGTTTTCCTGTATAGAATCGCATAATAATCTCAATTCTATCCTGAACACGACTTCGTATCTCACGAAGAAATTCCGCATATTCTGTGAGAGAAGATTCGAAATCAGCAGAACATGGACCAATTATAAGAATCTTTCGATTACTTCGTCCCGCGAGGATATCTTCGATATTTTTCCGAGCAAGCATTACTTCGTTTTTGGAAATTGTATTGATTGAAAAAAGACTTTTTAACTCTTCACTTCCGATGATATTTCCAACAGATTGTGCAGACATAATACAAAAAGATAAAAAAATAAAAATCCTCCGATTGACCGAAGGACTTGTTTTTGAATTGAAATTGTTTCACGCCAAATATAAATCCTTCGATTACGCTCGAAAGAAAAAGAAAAAAGAATATTGGCGCATAAGGTTCATAGTGGCTTGTTTAAGATATCATGAAGTATTTATATAGTTTTCCTGTCTTTTGTCAAAACTTTTATTTCACTAAGAAATCCGAGCTACATTTTCCAAATTTTAACGGAACGTAAAAACAATCGTCTTTTTTCCAAGTTTCTCTTGTATTTGCTTCTTATTTTCATATATTCGAAAACAAGGATTTGTCATCCTGAGCGAAACACAGCATAGTCGAAGTATCTTCCTTTTATTTTTATTAGCTGGAAATAATCGGAAGATTCTTCGGATTCGCTCAGAATGACATCTTTATTTCAAAAATCTATCAAATTTTTATGTCTCAAGCACATCCGTTACCGGGACTCAATGGACTTCGCGCACTCGCTTGTCTGAGTGTTGTTATATATCATCTCAATCAGCATCGCTCTGTCACCGATCTCGCTCAGTGGAACTGGGATCTCTATCAGTTCGTCGGGATGTGGCCGGTAAATATAAGTCTGTTTTTTATGCTTTCGGCAATTATGGGCTCTCTTCCTTTTTGGCGTTCTATCCTTCGAGAATTTCCTCTACCAAAAGCTAGGACTCTTCTTGTTAACCGTTTTTTCCGAATAGCTCCCGCTTATTATGTCGCTCTTCTTTTTACCTTTTTCCTTGTCATTGTTTTAAACGGGTATAGTGAGGGTGCATTTCTCCGACTTATTGCTGGTGCAACTTTCCTCTCTTGGACGCATCCGTTCACTTTTTTTCCAGTAGATATCAATGGTCCTCTCTGGTATATATCTTACGATATGATGGGTGCACTTCTCGTACTCATAACTATGAGTATTGCAGTTCGGGTACGAAAAATATTTATTCCTCTCATTTTTCTCTGTATTGGCGGAATACTTATCGCACTCCATCTTTGGTTTACAAGTCTTTCTTTTCCTATTCTGGACGGAATCATCGGGGAATGGTTTCCTTCATACAATCCTTTTATATTCGGTCTTCATTTCCTCTTGGGTATGATAGTTGCTGGAATACTTATATGGCGAGAAAAAAATCACAGTTCCCATTTTTTTCGGTACGATATACTTTTTATCCTAGCAAGCATCGGGCTTGTTTATTTTCTCTGGGAAATCCGTGGCGCAAGAGATTTTGATTACAGTTGGCTTAATAGTGCGCATCGATTCCCTTTTGCTACAATCATAATCGCTCTTATAATAGGACTCGCACCAGAGACAAAATATATAGGAAAATGGCTTGATAACCATCTTTTCCATACTATCGCCCGACTTTCGTATTCTGTTTATCTTTGGCATGCTATCGTTATCGTACTTATGATAGAATTTGCTTTCGACGGACAACACGATCTTCTTATGCCCGAATGGCTCATACTTGCATGAACAACATTCGTATGAGCTTTTTCACTTTCTTGGCTCAGCTACACCTATATAGAAATACCGGTTTCCAACTGGTGGAGAGTACGAAGTGAGAGAAAGAAAATGGGGAAGTAACTTGAAATAATCCATTTTTCCATATACTCATATTTATGAGAAAACTGACATCCATTATTCTTATAGCCTTCATCGTACCGATATTTTTTCCTATTGGCGAGAGTTTTCGTGTGATAAAAAAATATACCTATTCTTCCGAAGATCAAACAGAGAATCTACAATTCAGAGAGATAAACGAATCTTCAGCGAGTACCGACGGGAAATTAAAATCTATAGTTCTCTGGAAACAAGCGACTGGAGTCGCTCATTTTTCATCTACACAAGATATGTTCACAGTGCAGATTCCAAAAACATTTTCTGTACAACCAGGCGATAATCCTGTTCGGATATATATTACAGTAGACGGGAAAAAAATTCCACTTTCTATAGATTTGGATGAGGGTCCAAAATATGAACCATATTATTACACAGAACCTGTTTTCTTAGATAAGAGCAATCAAATTTCTTATGTTATCGAAACGAAAACAAATGTTGAAATTTCAGCTATTTCTATTATAGGACTCGATACCGATGCCAATAGTCTCCATATGGCTTTCGGTTCAGATATCGCAATTGCAGCATCTTCAAAAAATCCGAACATCATAAGTCGAGCTGACTGGGGAACAGACGAGACACTACGCTACGCGGACAATCCTCGTTGGAAGACTATATTTGCCAAACTTGAAGCCGAAAAAGACAAACCAAAATCGGATGCCACTCTCGCGTATGAAGCAAAAAACCAGACAATTGCCTCTCATCTTGCAACTCTTTTCCCGGAACAAGATAGAATAATAGAAAAAATAAATGTTGAAGATGGTCACGAGCTTGTATGGCCGATAACAAAAACAAAGCAAGTAGAAAGAATTGCAATCCATCATACTACAGAAAATAATCTCGGAAACAGAGATGATTTGTCGCTTATTCGCGGAATATATTACTATCATACCGTCGTTCGTGGATGGGGCGATATAGGATACAATTACCTTATCGGACAGCGCGGACAGATTTATGAAGGTCGTGCTGGTGGAGATTATGTTGTTGCAGCACATGTTCTTTGGAATAATAAGAGTACTGTCGGGGTCAGTATCATGGGGAATTTTATGCTCGATTCCGTCATAACAGAACAGGAAAATGCTGTAAAAGAAGTAATAGAATATCTTTCGAAAAAATATGGGATTGATATCCACAAGACTTCTATCGGGCACAAAGAATGTAGTAAAAACGGTTGTTTTATTAATGATTTTTCTTCGCCGAATCTCGTCGGACATCGGGAAATAGGATTTACAAGTTGTCCATGAGATAATCTTTTCAGTCTTGTAGAAAACATCCGAGAAACAGAAACTGTTTCTCTAGGACGAAATCTCGTTATAAATCCGAACTACGATTCCACGAAAATCGCTTCTCTCGGTTCGATTCCATTACCGAATAAATGACCGATTATTCGTATTCGTCTTTCTTATATCGGTTCGACTATTCGACTCAAATCTGGGGATTCCACCCTCCCCCACCTCACGATTGGGAAGAATTCTGGAACACTTAGAAAAAATGTAGAACTTCCTTTTGAGGCATCCTGAACCGATAAAATTGCTCTCGTTCTCGGAAAGAAAAAATATCCGTTTTCCAAAGTGGAACTCAGTGCAAATCTGGTCAGTATTACAAATTGGAACCGAAAACCAGCATGGGATACGACCGGTACAATGAACGATAATATTTTCCGCGGAAAGATTATTCTCCTTAATGAAGGAGGGAAACTTGTCGTCGTCAATGAACTTCCGCTCGAAGACTATCTCAGAGGACTTGCTGAAATCTCCAATGGAGATCATGAAGAAAAAATAAAAACAATACTTGTGGCAGCAAGGTCATATGCTTATTTTTACAGCAAACCAGAGAATCGTAAATTCCCATGAAAAGCTTATGACGGATCTGATAATCCTGATGAATTTCAGAAATACCTCGGATATGGATATGAGAAACGAAGTCCTGCTACTTCCGAGTTCGTCGATGCAACCAATGGACAGATTATCACATATAATGGGGTTTCCATAAAACCATGGTATTTTAGCGAGTCTAACGGACAAACTCTTTCTGCTAAACAATACTGTGAAAACCGGGTCAAAAACGGAATTCTCGGAAAAAATACGGTTTGTCAGGATATTCCGTATCTTCAGAGCGTTACTGATCCAGGAGGTGTCGGACATTCTCAGAAAGGGCACGGAGTGGGTATAAGTGGAATAGGTGCCACCTATCTTGCAAAAGATATGGGATTCAAATATGATCAAATCATCACATACTTTCTCGATGGAGTAAAAGTGGAGAAAAAATATTAAAAAATAAGCACCCGATTTGGGTGCTTTTGTTTTGAGGAAAGAATTTATGCTCTAAACCCAAGTGCAAAAATATTCCTCGAAGATAAATCGAATAGAATTACGGAAGTAATTCTGTCGAGATAAATGAAACATTTCCGCTTTGCTGAGGGCTATATTGGTTTCGCCACAATTCGTAACGAACCAAATAGTTTCTCCAACACGCGATAGTGCTTTTTTGAAGTTCCGAACAGGAATCTGTATGTCTTTCTGACTTCTATCTTCAAAAATACACTTACATGAGTAATTTGACTCATGTACATCACTATGCTGAATTTCAGGTTCGAAGATAATGCTCTTCAATTTCCTTGCCTCTACAACTGTTGATGGTTGTTTACCACCAACTTCGGGTAAATAGAAAAAAATGTAGGCTACAAATTGTTTCTTTTGTATATCCAAAGAGCTAAAAATGAACGAAGTCTGGTATTACTTA
>PCUR01000068.1 GCA_002771035.1 Candidatus Gracilibacteria bacterium CG12_big_fil_rev_8_21_14_0_65_38_15
AGATTTTAATCATATGATTTAAAATAGAGCGGATAAACCGCTCTATTATGCTCCAAATTGGATTAAAAACCTACCAGAAAATGTCTATTAAGCCTAAATTAAAAACTCCTGAAATTTCAGGAGTTTTCTATTACAATTTATACTGTACAAACTGTCCAATTTCGAGATTTTTCACATTTCCTTCGATTGCCGATATTTTCACTTCATCATATTCATCCACTTCTGGAGCCTGTATTTCTCGACGGATAATCGCCTTTTTCTCGTCGAAGTCCATGATATATCCAGAGAATGTCTTTCCTCGAGCATTTTTTGTATGTTTATTATAAACTTCATCGAGAACTTTGGAAAGTTTTTTGAGTCGTTGTTTTGCTACCACCTCATTTATTTTTTCATCCAGCTTGGAGCTTGTGGCAAGTGGTTCATCATGGTACTGGAATACTCCGACCGATTCAAAATTATGCCGTTTTATAAATTCTATCAAGTGGTTGAAATCCTCATCGGTTTCGCCCGGAAATCCGACAATGAAACTCGTTCGGATAAATGCATTCGGGAAATTCTCTCGGATGGACGTGAGAAATGCTTCCACGTGCGCTTCGTTATAATGTCGTCCCATTCGTTTCAATATATGTTCGCTTGAGTGCTGGAACGGGATATCGAAGTAGGGGAGGAGTTTCTTGAAAGTTTTTAGTTTCTGGATATGTTCCAGAGTCAATATGTCTGGATACATGTAGTACAGTCGATACTTAAAGTCTCCAGAAGAAGTCTCTGTAAAATGCGAACTTTGTGTTCAAATCTCCGCTTCCTCGTTCACTGTACTACTTCTCAGTACAGCTCACTCCGGTGCTCGATTTTCACTCAAATTTCATCATTTTTCAGGAGATTCTTTGTTTGAAGAAAGTGGGTTTGTATTGATATTCTCAATCTGTTCGAGGAGCTCGAAAAGTCGCGGTTCTCCATAGAGATCGGTTCCATATCGAGTCGTATCTTGCGCGATAATCTGAATCTCTCGGATTCCATTTGCGAGCATAACTTGTACTTCTTTTACGACGTCTTCTATTTTTCGGCTCGTCTGCTTCCCACGAATCTGAGGGATGATGCAGAATGTACAGCTATTGTCGCATCCTTCTGCGATTTTTAAATACTCGTACCCGAACGGAGCATGAATATAAGCTCGTACTTCATCTCATTTCCATATAAAGGCACTTTCATTATTTTTCATGCTTTTCCCTCCGACCGTTTCGAGATATTCCGTAAGTTTCTTCTCCTTTGACTGTTTCATAGCGACTTTCGCTCGTACGATAGCACTCATATCGATTCCGACAGTTTTCCCGAACAAAAGCCCTTCGATAGTCGTATAACTGATGAATGGAACCACCGAATGAAGATTCTGGAGGCTCGAAAGGAAATTATCGTCTTTCACGGAAACATAGCACCCCATAAGGATGAGTTTCTTCCCGAGACTGTCATAATATCGGAGTGTGTTTTCGGACTCTTCGCGCGCAGAGGAGAGGAATCCGCAGGTATTAACTATAACATAATCCGCCTCCGGATCTTCCGGGTTTTCTATGTACTCGATAGGAGTTCTATCCGAGTACTTCAAAATCGAAGCGATAGCGAATTCAAGATCGACGAGATTTTTGGAACAACCGAGGTTTATAGAGGAGAAACGAAAGGACATGAAGTGAGTGAGGAGTTATAAATTATAAGTGAGGAGTTGAAAAATAAGTGGAATAAATAATCTGGATTGCTTCGTGCCTCGCAATAACAAAATAAATTATTTACTTAAATTAAATATCATCTTTCCAAGTTCAATACTTGTTTTACTCATTTGATCAGCAATCTCATTCACACTCTCGGCATTTATTATTTCCGCTTGTTCGCGATAACCATTTTTTCCTTTACTTGTATTTTTGTGTCTTACAATAATCTTAGCTTCTTTATTATGTCCGTAAAATGAATGAGTAATAGTATTTCGTCTTTCTTCAAGAGAAAAAGCATCTTTTAGGATTTGATCAAATTTTGCCAGGTTTTCTTTATCAGTTTCAATAGCTTTATAGATTCCTGATGAAATATTTAAAAGCTGTTTAAAGGATAATTCTGAGATTATAATTTGATTAAGAGGTTGCCGAGTTCCAAGTTGTGAGCCTGTGAAAAGTGCAAAACAGAACTCAAGATGAGCGAAGTTTAATGTTAGTCGTCCAACAGATTTTATGAAGTTTTCATCTAATCCTTCACTATCCATGAGTAATTCGATTTTTTCTGTTTCTGAATCTTTTGAAAATGTTTTCATTTGGTGAAGTTATTACAAAATCCCCTTCAAAATCTCTGTGAACATCTTTGGGTTTCCTTGTCCGGCGCTGGCTTTCATACACTGTCCGACGAAGAATCCGAAGAGGTTTTCTTTTCCAGATTTATATTCTGCAACTTGGTTTGGATTGTCGGCGAGGACTTTCTCGGCGATGACTTTCAGAGCTCCGGTATCGGATACCTGACGGAGTTTCTTTGTATCCACGATAGCGTCAGTTTTCCCTCCGTTCAGGAAGAGTTCTTCCACAACTATCTTGGCATTGGTACTGGAAATCTCATCTTTATTTACGAGAGTTATAACACGAGCGAGTTCCTCGACTCCGAATTTAAGACCTGCAAAAGAAATAGTTTCTCCGTGTGCATCAAAGAGGGTGAAGAGAATTGTCGTGATATACGAGCAGGATTTCTTCGCATCGTTCGTGAGTTTCACGAGCTCTTCGTAGAAATCGGAGAGTTCTCGGGAAGCCGAGAGGATTCGTGCGTCGTCGGCTTGGAGCTTGTATTCGTTTACGTACTTCAAACGTCTGTCAATCGGAAGGTCTCCGATGGCTCGTGCTTCTATGAATTCCTTTGAAATCACGAGAGGTGGAAGGTCAGGTTCTGGGAAGTATCGGTAATCCATCGCATCTTCCTTGGATCGTTGAGATGAACTCATTCCTTTTTCATCGTCCCAACCACGGGTTTCTTGAGGGACTTTTCCTCCTGTTTCCACGATCTTTATCTGACGCTTGTATTCATTATCAATCGCACGTCCGATAGCGGAGAAGGAGTTGATATTCTTGAGCTCGACACGGTTATTGAGGATGGTTTCCCCGGGTTTTCGGATGGAGATATTTACATCACATCGAAGTTGACCTTTTTCCATATCAGCGTCGCTCGCTCCGCACCATCGCATAAGCTTCTGGAGTTCTTCAAGGTATCCGATAACGTCTTCTTTGGAACGGAAATCCGGTTCAGTAACGATTTCCATAAGTGGACTTCCAGCACGATTGTAATCACAGAGAGTTTTATTTCCACTATGAATGAGTTTTCCAGCATCAGCTTCGATGTGCATTCGCTCGATTTTGAAAGATTTCACTTCGTCTCCGACAAGCGCACGAACAATCCCGTGTTGAACAATCGGGTGGTAGAGCTGGGTAATCTGGAATCCAGATGGATTGTCCGGATAGAAGTAGGACTTTCGGTCGAAAATTGAAGTCTCATTTACGGTACATCGCATCGCCTGACCGGCTCGAACTGCGAGGTCGATAACACGTTCGTTAAGCACCGGAAGTGCTCCAGGAAATGCCATACAGTATGGACAAGTATGAAGGTTTGGTTCGTCGGCGAGTTCTACTGCATTACGGCAGGCACAGAACATTTTGGTTTCAGACTTTATTCGGACATGGGTTTCGAGTCCCATGACGATTTCGTATTGGTTTTCCATAATTTTACAAGAATTGAGAGTATATTGGGATTTTAAAAATGTATTTTTCACTTGCCTCTAGGAACTCGTCTCTTATCTGATGACTCGGACAGTCCTCGGTGCGTTCAAAAATCATTTTCAAAATCGGGCTATATCTTTGTGAGATAATAACCCGAGTATTGTATGGAAAAGTAGGAAAATGCAAGAGAGAAGTGAGTTTTTATGTGGTTTTTTTCAGAGAGTTTTTAAAAGCATTTATATTGATGGAATTATCCATTGTAATGTATTCTTTTTTGTTTTGAAGAAGATATTCTAACATTCCTCCGTTTCTCTGGATATTTTTGAAGTTCTCTTCTAATTTCTCTTTATTCGAAGTATCTATTCCAGGTATAAGTATATCTGCCATAGACTTGAGTATAATGTGTTTTTCATTACTTCATAGTCCGTCTTTGAGATTAATTTGTTCCTCACCACCTTTTTTCGATTGTCTGTTATTTATAATCGTAAAAATATCTGAAATATGAGAACCAAAAATATCAAGTCCTGTATCTCTGATAAATTGAATCATCTCTGGTACTTCGCTGAGATTTCTTGTTTTAATTCCTGAAATTTCCATTCATTTATAGAGAACTGTTGAAGTATCTTCTGAATCTTTTCGGACACTGAAGGATATATCTCCAACTTTTGTTGAAATAATCTCATGAAAAGGAGTTTTGGAAAAATCTATCTGGTTGAATTCATAAGTACGGTTATTTGATTTTTCTCATTGTTTTGAAGATGATTCTTGCAAGGCTTTCTCCTGTTGTATTTCCTGTTCTCGGTTTTCAATCGCTTTATTGAAAACTTCAACACTTCCTCCATTCCAGTACGTTTCAAAAGCTGCAAGTTTTGTTTTGTCAGTGAGTATAGATTCAGTGAAACTACTCGCCGTTTGAAGTTTTATATCTTTTTGTAAACTTTGCAAGAAAGCCATCTTTTCTTCTTCATTTTTAAATTCCTTGCTCGTTATCCCATACTTTCGTAATACATCGATTTTTACATCGGATTTTGCGTCTGAATTGAGGAGTATTTGAAGTTTTTCTTTATCTTCTTTTTTTAGTTGGGTGAGTTTTTCTTCATTGAAAGTAGGGTCAATACTTTTGAGACTTGTTCTCGTTTGTTTTACTCACTCCTTTGCTGCTTCTACTACTATTTTTAATGCTTCTTTCCCACTCAGATTATTATTTTCTAATCTTGTTCCAATCTCAGAACCTTTGAAAATTTCTAAGAGTTGTTTCTTAAATTCTTTCGAATTAATTGCAATTTTTCCATCTTCTTTGACGCATTTCTCTATCAAATAATTGAGTTTATTATTTTTTTCTTGAAGGGCGGTTTTTTTTAAATTTGGGAAACTTGTTTCAAGAACAAGAAAGTGTAATCATCCGGTTTTATTTTCTTTTAATTCTTCTTTCTCCTTTCAGACATTGATTTGAGCAAAATAATATTGCTCTATTCAATAATAGAATACCATATCATTTTTTCTATCTTTTTCAGATCATAGTGATCTGATTTTATTAAGTGCATCAAAAAAAGATTCTTTATATAGAATATCTATATCAAGAGTATCGATTCTTTGTATAAGACTTTCTTTATTTCATCGAGAGCATGATATCTCAATTTCTGGCAAGAGAGAAAAAAGGGTATCAAGGTTCGATTTTGGGATATTTCTCAAAAAACTTTGTGCTACACCTTTCCCCCCAGAATACATTTCGATTATATTATAAATAACACTTTTCTTTAGTTCTCATGATTTCGCATGTGCATCAAATAGATTTAAAACTCTTTGTTCAAGAGATAGCTTCAATTTTGAATTTTCGAAAAGAGTAATAATCTCGTTTCCTACCTTTGTGCCGATGAAATGCTGTTCGTACAATTTGAGTGCTTTTTCTGATTCGCCATTTTCTGCACTTTCCATCATTTCTATAAAATATTTCTTTTGATGAAATGTCCCGTGCTGGATGATATCAAGAAGAGTTGATATTTGTCCAGAATATGCATTTCATTGATCATACCAGATTGCTTTTTGTATTTTTCCAAAAAAATCTGGATATTTTCGAATGAGGATAGTATTTATTTCTTGAGATTGTTTCATCATAATTTGAGCTGCCTCATTGGACTCAATATTCTTACTGTATTCTTTTTCTATAGCTGTCAGTGCATTTTTAAATTCTTCAAGAGTATTTTTCTCACTGAGTTTTTCATGTGTTTCAGGTATTTTTGGTACGGAAATTTGATTGAATATTTCTGTCATGGTTTTTTTTAGTAAACGATTATTTTTCTTATTCTATCATATCTCTTCATGAGAAGCAAAAAAACAGAGATGTATTACTCGTATATTTTTGATTTTACAATCATTCGCTTTTCGATATACTGTCCGGACTTTAGCTTTTTATCTATTATTTTCCATGAATCTCCTCATCGGTGCGAATTTCAAGATGAATAAGACGGGAGCGGAACTCCGCGAATATCTCGGGACTTTTACAGCTGAATATAAGAATATCGAAACGGTTGATGTTATGATTGCTCCTGTTATGACAGGACTGTCTCTTGCGGGAGAACTTGTAAAAGATTCGTGCATTCATCTCGGAGCACAGAATATGTCTTCGGAAATATCTGGTGCATTTACCGGAGAAACTTCACCTCTTTCTCTTCAGGAATTCGGATGTGAATACGTTATACTTGGACACTCCGAACGTCGAACTATTTTCGGTGAAACGGATGAACTAGTAAATAAGAAACTAAAAACAGCACTCGCACATAATATTCGTCCGATTCTCTGTATCGGTGAAAACCTCGCTCAAAAAGAAGAAGGACTTACGAAGGATATTCTCCGTGTCCAACTCGAGAAAGGACTCGCAGGAATCGAGGATACGACAGGAATCGACATCGCTTACGAACCCGTTTGGGCAATCGGAACCGGAAAGTCCGCAACTCCCGAATACGCCGAAGAAATTCATATGTTTATCCGAGAGATTCTCGGACAAACAAAGAGTCGGATTATCTACGGAGGAAGCGTAACAGAAGTGACTGCTCATGAACTCATAAGTAAACGCGAAATAAATGGTTTTCTTATTGGTTCTGCCGCACTTGACCCAAGACGACTTATGAAAATAATCGAGGAAACAGTGAGATAGTCGAAAGTTCATAAAGTCTATAAAGTCGAAAGTACTCGTCATTGCGATACCCTCAAGGAGTACCCCGGGAACGAAGCAATCCAGATAAAAATAACCTTTTGCTTATGATAAAAAAATAAGGAAATTAACCTGGATTGCTTCACATACGTTCGCAATGACAAAACAAAAACTCCTAACTTATAATTTCTAACTCCTAACTTTTTCTATCTTATGTGATCAAAATCTATTAACCCAGCTACGGGAGAAACTATTTTCGAAGTACCATATATTAGTGAAGCGGAACTTACAGTTAAAATCGAAACGGCAGCCAAAGCGTACAAAGCTTGGCGAGATACTCCGCTTGCCGAAAAACAGCGTCTTTTTACCGCTCTTTCGGAAGTACTCGAATCACAAAAAGGAGAGCTTGCGAAGATTGATACTCTCGAAATGGGTATGCCAATCGGTGATGCTGGAGGAGATGTTGCAAAATCCATCGGAACCATCAAATATTTCCGAGATAATGCCGAGAAACTTCTCTCGCCAAAGGCATTCGACGAAGGTGGTGCAAAAGGGCGAATCGTCTACGAGCCGCTCGGAGTTCTCTATTGCGTGACTCCATGGAATTTCCCATTCAATCAGGTAATTCGATCGACTATCCCAAATATTATTGCAGGAAATGTTGTTCTCGTAAAACACGCATCCAATGTTCCTCAGGCAGCTATCGCCCTTGAAGCGGCATTTCTTAAAGCAGGATTTCCAGAAGGAGTTTATACGAATCTCCTTATTCCATCGTCTTTTTCAGAATCGATTATCGCAAATAAAGCTATCGTTGGAGTGACACTTACTGGAGGAGATAAAGCAGGACGAGTGATTGGTTCTCTTGCAGGAAAATACTTGAAACCTTCGGTTCTCGAACTTGGGGGAAGTGACCCGTTTCTCGTACTCGATAACGCTCGTATGGACGAGATTGTGAAGTCCGCAATTTCTGGACGAATGTCTAACTGTGGACAGAAATGTAATTCTTCTAAACGATTTATCGTTCTCGAAAAATACTACGAAGAATTCTGTCAGAAATTCGCAAAAGGAATGAGTGAACTTGTAATCGGAGATCCTTTAGAATTGACGACAAAAGTTGGACCGGTTGCTAAGGAAGATATGCTTGAGGAAATCGAATCCCAGGTTGCGGACAGTATTAAAGCCGGAGCGAAACTCCTCACCGGAGGAAAGCGTCTCGATAGACCAGGGTTTTTCTATACACCGACTGTTCTCGCTGATGCGAAACCAGGAGTTCGTGCATTCGACGAGGAAGTATTCGGACCGGTAGCACCAGTCGCTATGGCTCGCGATATCGAAGAACTTATCTCCCTTGCTAATGCTTCACGTTACGGACTCGGATGTTCTATCTTCGGAGATGATCGAGCGCAGATCGATTATGTTTCCGCTCGAATCGAAGCGGGAAATGTTGCTATTAATAAGATTGTTACAAGTTACGCTTTCCTTCCATATGGAGGAATCAAAGACGCAGGATATGGAAAAGAACTCGGAGAGCGTGGAATTAAGACATTTATGAATGAAAAAGTTATTGTAGAAGGGTAATTTTTGATATCCAAAAATATTTTTCACGAATATTAGTATCTATTCGCCCATGGAATAATTTCCGTGGGTTTTCTTTTTGCCCAAGAAAACTTGCAAACAAGAGGCTTTTCCATATAATCCCGCCTAGTTTATTTATCTCATTATTTTCTCCTTATGAAATGACTTGGTTTTCGTCTCGCGATTATCGTGCTTCTTGCTGTTTTTTCTGCTGCTTACATCCTTCCTTGGAAAACTATCGGAATGAGTACTCCGTTTCCCGTTACCGAATATAAACTCGGTCTCGATCTTCATGGTGGAGTCGAACTCGATTATAAGATAGATCTCGAGGATGCGAAAAAAAAGGCGGATTTCCAATCCAATGATATTATAGAAGGACTTAAATCTATCGTAGAAAAACGAGTGAATTCCCTCGGTACCGCAGAGCCGACTATCCAGACGGCGACGTATGGAAATGAAGAACATATCATTGTTCAGATTCCGACTCAGAATTTCGATGGAGAAACTATGACAGAAGAAGAAAAGAAAGCAAAAAATGACGAATATATAGCGAAAGCGAAAGAGACTATTGGAAAAGTTGTTCGTCTCGAGTTCAAAGAACAGAAAACAACTGTAACTGATGCAGATAAACAAGAACGTACCGATATCGCGACGAAACTTCTCGCAGAAGTTCAATCAGTTACATATTCATTTGCCACTATTGCAAATAAATACAAGGATCAGTACGAGAATATAGAATACCGATTAGGAAGTGGGGAATTATCAGAAGTTCCTGTTGAATTTTCATTTACTGGAATAGAAAATGTCGTAACTCCTTATACCTCTCCAAAGATTATGGAGACTCAGAAAGGAGAAGGATACACACTTGGAACCGATAATAATCTCGTTAAAACAGAAGGAGAAAAAGGATATAGTGTTATTCGAATCAATAGTGTGACTAGTGTAGAAAAAGAACGTGAAGTGAAGACTGGAACTGGAACAAGCGAAGTAACCAAGACAGAAAAATATACAGCGAAAATATTCGATTATGAAGGGATTTTCGTAAGCCAGAAACCAAGCGAATGGACTCCAGCAAAAACAGCAGATGGAAAAGTTCTCGATGAACGATATCTGACAAAAGCTTCTGTAAGCTTCTCTCAAGGATTCGCTCCTCAGGTAGATCTCCTCTTTAATGCGGACGGTGGAAAAATATTCGCAGAACTCACAAAACGTCTTCTTTCTCAACAAATCGCTATATTCGTCGGAGGACAACTTCTGACAGCTCCAACAGTTCAATCGGTTATCCCAGATGGACGAGCGGTTATTACTGGAAATTATACGGCTGAAAGTGCGAAACAACTCGCAACCGATATCAATACCGGTATCGTTCCAGCACCGATTTACCTTACGAGTGAACGAACAATTGATGCAAAAATAGGAGCAGATTCTCTTAAAGTTATCATTAATGCTGGACTTATAGGACTTCTTCTTATTATTATCTTTCTTGTTCTCATTTATCGAGTTTCCGGTCTTATGGCGGGTATTGCTCTTATTATTTATGGACTTCTCCTTCTTGCGATTGTTAAATCATTTGGAATTGTTCTAACTCTTGCTTCTATTGCAGGTATTATTCTCTCTATAGGACTTGCGATTGATGCGAACATCCTTATTTTTGAACGAACGAAAGAAGAACTTCGCAAAGGTGTGGAAGTGGAAAAAGCGATTATCGTCGGATTCGGAAAATCTTGGTCAGCTATTTGGGATTCTCACATCACTTCGTTCACGAGTGCGGTAGTTCTCTATATTTTCGGTATCAGTCTTATAAAAGGATTCGGACTTATGCTCGGGCTTGGTATTCTCCTCTCACTCTTTACCGCGATGTGGGTTTCTCGAATACTCATCCTCGTAGTCGGAAACAAGATGCGAAAGAAAACAAAATATTTCATCGGAGTGTAAAAGAATATTTAATAAATCCCCATGAGCAATCAAGGGGATTTATTTTTGTTTCAATATTGCAAAAAATCTATTTTAGAGTATAGTAAAGGAGTTTTTTTACTTTGTTATAGTATATATCTATGTTAAAAAGATTAATGGGAAGCATGACTTTTTGACGCAAAAGCGATCAATCAGATGAATGAATGCCTTCTGGAAGGATAGTGAATCCTTCTTCTCTTTTTGGTGATAAGACGGAACTTACAGAAAAACATAGTTACTCAGCATATTTTCCGAAACCGGAATGCCGTCATCTTTCTCCGTTTTCAGTAAAAGATTCTGCTGTCGGTCGAAGCCTCAAAGAACTAAGATATTTATTGGATGAAGAAAGAACTAAAATATTACGAATCCTTAATCAAGAAGACTGATCGTTTGAATCACTTGATCAAGAAAAAACAAGATTCATAACAGATGCTATATGTGAATTTGAGAATAAAATAGAACTTCTTCTTGAGAGATTAGAATATACCAATGTATGACAATGAATTTGTATTACAACTCAGGGAACCGAATGGGAACTTTATCGTTTTGATAAAGAAACTTGGGTTTTACAAGCAGGAAATGAAAAATCTCTTCTTTGGCAAGAAATGAGTAATCGACTTATTTTACCACAGTATATAACTATTTCTCCAGATGGAAGACTACTTATCCTCAATAATGAGAATATTGATATCTATAAAGATTGGCTTAATAATAGATCAAATATGACACATTTAAGAGATTCATCCGAATCTCTTAAAGAATTGGGAATAATGACATTTTCTAGTAATATCATTGCTATGAAATTTATAGAATCAAGAGATTTTGATAAAACTATGATATTAACCCAGTCTATGAGAGACGCATTTGATAAAACTATGGTGCTTCCAAAGTGATAAAAGAATATTTAATAAAATCCCCCTGAGTAATCAAGGGGATTTATTTTATGAAGTACCATGATGTTGTCGGACTGTTCCATCAGAAAAAATATCTACGCCATAGTAGTAAATTAGAGATATTTATCTAAATATATATACTTACAAAATATATATTGTCAATTTTTTTAAAACACTTCAGCGAATCCTTTCTCGGGTTCGTCGAAGGTTCGGAGAACTCATTCTTGGATGAGCCATACCTTGTTGGAGATATGTTCGAGGAGGTCTCGGTCATGGGAGACGATGAGGCTCGTTCCATTGAAGTGCTCGAGCATGTTCTTTATAACATTCTTGGAATGGAGATCTAGATGGTTCGTCGGTTCGTCCATTATGATGACGTGGGGCTTTGTGAGGAGCATCTTGGTGAGGGCGACTTTGGCTCGTTCTCCTCCTGATAATGTTTTGATCTTTTGTTCCACTTTATCTCCAGAAATAAGCAGTCCTCCAAGCATCGCGCGGATTTCATTTTCCTTGTCGTGACCCTTACTGAGTTCGGCGAGAATACTCTCATCTCCATCCAAATCCGCGAGTACCTGCGAATAGGAACCGATGATCAAATCCGGATTGATTTTGAAACTTCCAGAAAGAACGGGGAGTTCTCCGAGGATGGTTTTCAAAAATGTGGTTTTTCCAGCTCCGTTCCGTCCGATGATTCCAATCTTGTCGTCTTTGCGGACAATGAGCTCGTCGGGAGTAGTGATGATAGGATCTTTGTATCCGACTGCGAGAAGAGAGAACTCCATGACTTTTTCCGGCAGGCGTTTATCGGTTTTGACGATGATATTTCGAACCGTGGATTCGTTCTCAGGTCGTTCGATCCGTTCAATCTTATCGACCTGTTTTATACGACTCTGAACTCCGGCCGCTTTACTCGCCTGATAGCGGAAACGATTGATATAAGCCTCCTGTTTTTCGAGCTCTTTTTGCTGTGTTTCATAGTCCTTCATCTGCTGGTCGTACTTGGCTTGTTTGAGAGTCAGGTACTGTTCATAATTCCCTGGATAATTATGGAGTTTCTTATCTGAAATCTCCACGATTTTATCGGAAGTATTATTAATGAATCGGACATCGTGGGAGATGGAGAGAATAGCTTTTTTCCAGATTTTGCAGAAATGCTCGAGAAATATGATTCCTTCGATATCCAAGTGGTTCGTCGGTTCGTCGAGGATAAGGAGGTCTACTTCGGTTATGAGGAACTTCGCAATCTGTACTTTAGTCTGTTCTCCTCCGGAGAGTTGGAGTACATTAAAATCCATCTGTTCATCCGAGAATCCGAAATATTTGAGAATCTCGAGCTGGAGGTCGTATCGGGCATATCCGTCATTTTCCCGCATATATGTTTTCAATTTGTCTGCCTCTTCCCAATGAGCTTCGTCGTGCTCGATTTCCATAAGTCGATTCATTTTTTCGGTAATTTCTGGAAATACCATCAGCATCTCGGTTCGGAGGGTATTCCGTGTATCCTGCCAGAAAAGATCCTGGGAAAGGTATCCGATTTTGAGACCGCTCGCTTTCTCGATCAGTCCATCAAAATCGCCCTCTTTTCCGATAATCATCTTGAGAAGGGTGGTTTTTCCTGCCCCGTTTTTACCAATGAGTGCAATTTTGTCGCGACGATTTATCTTCATCTCGGCGTTCAGAAAAAGTTCGGTTTGTTCGATGTTTTTCGTGAGATTAGTTATAGTTACCAGACTCGATGCAATCTCAGCTTTTCCATTGAAAAGGTATTCGGGAATAAGTTCCAAACTATAGGCTTTATTTGAGACTTTTTTTACTTCCTGACTTTTGAGCTCGAACTCGCGTTCGAGATACTTTGTGAGTCGCTTGATTTTGGTTTCTTCTTTGATTTTCTCGGTAATGGAACTCAGGAAGAGTTCGCACACTTCCTCGACTTCTTCATAGGTGAAATCAGGGTGTACGGCAATGACTCGGTAGATGATTTCTGAAAGCATTCGGGATTGGTAGAATATAATAGGACAGAGTGTAGCGATAGAGTCTATTTAGTCAAGCGTGTATTTGAAAATGAGAAACACTATACAAATATATATATTGATGTAAAATATAAAAATAATTTGCATTTTAGTACATTATCATATACTCAGAACTATATAATCTATCTTCATTCTATGAATAACGTAGTAGACTTCGTAGCTCGTGTATGAACGACTCAAAAAACCTTGAATAGTTCTCTTGTTCAGGAACAGAATTCTGCTAAGATATACAATCTTACGAAACCAGAACCAAAATTTCATTTTTATTCAGAAAGACTCATTGCTTGAGATATTCATATTCAGGAATTTTTTCAAGTACTTCTTGAATCATGAGCAGTAACTATTATTAATCTTGGAGAAGAAATCAATCTCAAATCTCTTCTTCGGGTAGAAAAAGAACCAAATGATATATATGAAATAGGTGTTGATGATTTTATTCGATTTACGGAATCAAAATCATGAATAGTTTCCGATAATAATATCGAAGCATACCTTATACCGATGCTCGGGAGTATCGGTATGCAAATAGGTATGATAACGGAAGATGAGGATACTTTCACCGAGTCGGTTATGACCAAAGAAGATGTCGAGATTTTTCATGCTGAAACTATCAAAGCAGTATGGGAAGATGGTTTTTATTCGTGTCTTGTAGATAATAAGGACGGTAAATGAGAATATTTCACAGTAGATAATTTCGAATCTCCTATGGAGATGCCACTTCTTTATCTTCTCTGTCAAGCTTATGAAGAATACTTCGGAAGTGGTTGTATCATAGATGAAGAACAGATAAAAATAGAACTTGCATCGTACGAATGAATCTATACTCACACGAGATTTGTTTCCATTTCACTTTTGCAAGAAATCATTCTTTCTGCAATAGAGAGAAAAAATCCCATCTACAATAATTATTCACCTGATAAACGCATCAAAATGTTTTACGATAAGATAGTTTATCCGCTTCTCTCGGAAGAGTATCTGAATGGAGAATTTGAAGAAGAATAGGGATATTTTGCAAAATTTAACGCTTAACTGGGCAAGACCCTTATTTTTTATCTTAAATTTTATGGCAGATAGAGTAAGAAATATGGAGAGTGTTGAGGAAATGAAGGAAAAATTGACAGGTGAAGTATATGATTTAGATACCCAGCAGGGCAAGGGGTTTATTCATGGTGAAAATGGTAAAAAATATGAAATTCGTTTTCAGTTTTGTAAAAGCACGGACGTTAATACCCCTAATGATACATTTAATAACTTATCCAATGGTGCTCGTGTGACATTCCAATGTTTAGAAGAAGAAAAACAAAAACTTCAGGTTGGTAGAATGAAGCATCCTGAAAATTACCGGTGGTTAGCATGTGATATTGCACTTGATACTTCTTCAGAAACTTCTGTTCTTGTTCCAAAAACAGAAAATGCGGTTGCGGGGGTACTTGATATTGTTGCAGAATCTCCAGAATGTTCTTTGGAAGATGAGGCTTTTCGTATCGACTCGACTGGATGGCAAGATATGACCGTACAGGATTCTAAAGGAAACACACTTACTGTAAAAGCAAATCAAGGAAAAGATGTTTGCGAACTTCCGAGTGGAGTACAAATCTTCACTCCTGTTGCTATGTTTCGGGAAGTGGAAATGGCTGGAAGAAAAGGGGATATAATGACAGGAGAACAAGCACAATGGCTTTTGAAAAATACTTCAAACAATGTACCAGAAGGATGTAAATTTGAAGGGTTTATTGACTCAAAGGAAAAACTTCTTTTTGAAGGAGAAAATGCTTGTTATTGGATAGGAGATGTTACTGAAAAAGGAAATCAGAAGGCATTATTCTGTATCGATATAAGTACAGTTGATGAGGAAATGAGGCCATATATTGACGAAATGATTATTAGTGATTATGATATGGAATCAATAATACAGGTTCGTTTGCTCAAAAATTCCAATAAACTTCCTCCACCACCAGAAGTGATTTATGTAGATCCAAGTATTTTTCAAAAAACAAAATAGTGTTTGAATAAGAAAATAAAATATCCCACTCCGATTGGAGTGGGATATTTATTGTTTTATATTTTAGACTATTTCATCTTGTTTCTCAAAAATGCAGGAACATCGAGATCAGACTGTGGGGCAGTATTTGCAGTTCCCATAGAACCTTGGTTTGATGGAGCATTTTGCATAGGAGCGTGATGTCCAAGCATCTTTTTACCGAATTGGTTGGAAAGAGTTTTTGGCGCTTCCTGATATCGTTGGTTGGTTTCTTCATTGAAACCAGTGGCAACAACGGTAATCTTGATTTCTCCGGTATAGTTTTCGTTAATCGTCGCTCCGAAGATGATATTTGCTTCTGGATCGCACGCTTCGGTAATGATACGAGCTGCTTCATCAACTTCGAACATAGAAAGATCGCTTCCTCCAGTAATATTGAAGAGAAGTCCACGAGCTCCGGCGATAGAGAGTTCGAGAAGAGGGGAATCCACTGCCGCTCGCGCTGCTTCAACCGCTCGGTTTTCACCGCTTCCGTATCCGATTCCCATAAGAGCAGAACCAGCATTTTCCATAACACTTCGAACATCGGCGAAGTCGACGTTGATGAGACCTGGAAGAGTAATAAGATCGGAAACTCCTTGTACACCCTGGTTAAGAACTTCATCTACGATATTGAACGCATCGAGGAGCGGAGTTTTTTTGTCGATGATAGAAAGGATTTTATCATTGGGAATAGTGATGAGCGTATCTACTTTCTCTTTGAGACGATCGTATCCGTCAATTGCCTGAACGAAACGACGCTGTCCTTCAAAAGCGAATGGTTTTGTAACAACTCCGATAACGAGCGCTCCGAGACCTTTTGCTATTTCAGCAACGATTGGTGCAGCTCCAGTACCAGTTCCTCCACCAAGTCCGCAAGTAACGAAGACCATATCGGCTCCAGCAAGTGCTTGTTTGATTTCTTCACTAGATTCTTCTGCTGCTTTCTTTCCCATTTCTGGGTTTGCTCCAGCTCCGAGTCCACGAGTTGTTGCTCGTCCGATATTAATACGGATCTGAGCTTTAGATGTAAACAATGCTTGAGCATCGGTATTGACTGCGATGAATTCTACTCCTTCGAGTCCAGATTGGATCATACGATTGATCGCATTAGATCCAGCTCCTCCGACTCCAACTACTTTGATGTTGGCAACAGGGGAAATATATTCAGAAACATTAATTTCTTCAACGCTGTTTCGAGAAAAATTACTTCCTCCACCGAGGAGATTTTTAAGTTTGTCGTCAGTCTTGCGGATAGCCATAATGTGAAAATAATTAATAAAAATAAAAGAGAATTTAGAAACCAGGTTTTACGATTTTTCGTGACTTTCTCAAAAACGAAGTAATTTAAGTGCAAATCAAACCCCGGAATGAACCGTACAACTGTACGGAGAGTGAGGAAGTGGAGATTTAAACTTAAAGAACGAGTTTTTCAGAGAGTCTATTAAGGCATAATTTTCTTAAGGACATTCTTGATAGATGCGAAGAATCCGCCAAAAGAAAGATTGAACTTGAATCCGCTTCGAGACACTCCGTATCTCTGAGAGAGAAGGAGGGTTCCGATGATTCCTGCGAATATTGGATCTCCGATAGAAGTTCCACTAATGAAATCAGAATCTTCAGGAGTTCCTATCATAGAAGGAAGTCGGAGAACTTCTTTTGCAAGTTCGTTCACATCTCGAGCTTTCGCTCCGCCTCCGCTTATAACCGCACCTTCTGGGAGCATTCCGTCTTTTCCGATTTTTTTGAGTTCGTTATTGACGTAGTAGAATATCTCGGAGTAACGAGCCCGGATAATTTCGGAAAGGTATTTTCGTGAAATGGAAGTTGTTTCGTTTTTGGAAATCTTTGCAAGGTCGATTTCGTCATCTTTCGCTTTCTCGTCTTTGCAGAATCCGGCAGAACCGTATTCGATTTTGAGTTTTTCGGCAGTATCGATGGATACACGAGCTCCGAGAGCGATATCGGATGTAACATGTTCTCCTCCGATAGGTATGACGGCTGCAAATATAAGAGCTCCTTCTTCGAATACTGCTACGTCTGTTGTACTTGCTCCGATATCGATACATACGACCCCGAGTTCTTTTTGTCTCTTAGAAAGCACTGCTTCTGGAGCTGAGAGAACATTTGGATAGATATCAAGGATATCAACCCCGACATCATAAATACCTTTTTTGATATTAGAGAGAATATTGCTCGATATACAAAATATATGACTTCGGACTTCGAGTTTCTTTGCTGACATCCCAACTGGATTTTTTACTCCGGATTCTTGATCGAGAGTGAAAGACTCTGGAATAACTTTGAGAACTACTTTATTCATAAGATCTACTCCATTCTGGCTCATATCGAGAACTCGGTTTACATCCTCGTTGCTTACTTCTCCGTGTGGAACGGAAATAATACCGTTATTGGTAACTACTTCGATATTGGTTCCAGAAAGAGAAAGATAGATAGCAGAAACTTGTTCTCCAGTCATTCGTTCGGCTTCCGAAAGGGAATCGTCGATATTCTTTTTGAACTCGTCCATATCAATAATGTTTCCTTTTCGAATTCCATTGGATTTGGCGATACCAATTCCAAGAACACGAAGTTTCTTTTCTTCGGTAAATGTAGCTATAACAGTTTTGATTTTCGCAGTTCCTATATCTATGGCGGTGAAAATTTCTCCGGATACCATACTTGTGAATGATTAGTAGAAAATAAACGTATGTACAAAAAATGTATTCAAGAAAGTTCCTTATACAAAGACACTTTCCATAGAAAGGATAACTCCTTAACACGACATATTATATGGCGTAAGTACTATTTTTCAAATGGAAATAAAAAAACTAAATAAAACAAACTATGACTATTATAATGTTCGTAAAATTTCCATGGAAAATTATATAAAGAAAAGGAAATATAATACCTCAGGGTCTTGCCCAGTTGACAGAACATTTAATCTGTATAAACTGGCAATATGAAAGCAAAAAAACCATATAGAAAACAGGCTCGACTTGGAATACATAAAACAAGAGAGATTATCCGATGTTTTTCACTCGATTTAACAGCGATCAAAACAGCTGAAATTCTAAAACTCAATAGAAAAACGATAGACGATTGGTATAATTACTTCAGAAAGGTAATCTATTCCTTTTCTGTTGCTGAGAAACAAGAAAAAGTATGATGAGTAATAGAATTAGATGAAAGTTATTTTTGACCGACGAGAGTTCGATGAAAAAGAGGAAGATGAGCTGGAATGAAAACAATAGTATTTTGACTCCTTAAAAGAAATGGAAAAGTATATACGGAAATAGTTCCTGATTGTAAAGCCAAGACACTTATACTAATCATACGATGAAAGATTGAAATTTGAAGCGAGGTGAATACTGATGGATGGAAATCGTACGATGGATTAGTCGATATATGATATGAAAAACATTACAGAGTTCATCACGGAGTGAATGAATTTGCTCGATGAAAACAACACATCAACTGAATAGAATTATTTTAGAGCTTTACAAAGAGAAGACTGTCGAAATTCAATGGCATCAGAAAAGAATTCTTTCCTTTATATTTGAAAGAATCTGAATTTCGGTATAATAGTCGAGTTACGAATCAAGATACCTATAAGTTCTTACTCAAAATTCTAAGAAAATTTAACGCTTAACTGGGCAAGGCCCTACCTCATTATTGCAGAATAATTGCAGAAAAACTTGAATTCCCAAACAAAAATGGAATAATATATGCCATACAAGTTTTACTTCTTCACTTTTCTTTCTATGTCTACTCAAGATATGCTATCCTGTTCTGCGAGTACCCCTTCGTCCACAAAGAGGAATAATTCTTTAAACTATAAACTAAAGACTAAAGCCTACAGTGGCTTCACTCTCGTTGAGTTGATCGTCGTTATTACTATCCTCGTGATTCTCTGAACGATAACATTTCTAAATCTCTGAGGTTTTCAAGGGAATGCTCGGGATAGTAGGAGAGTATCTGATATAACGAATATCACAAAGGGACTAGATATTTTTTCCATAAAAAATGGAGTATTTCCTACTCCTGATACTAAAAATATCACTCTCACAGTCTCATGAGTTTTAATAGGGACGCAATGATATGTAGGAGCCAATGTCCTCTCTATTATACGTATGTCCGATACAAAAGATCCTCTGGATGGGACGTATTATACCTATACCATCAATGCAGACAGTACCAAGTATCAGATACTCTCTTTGATGGAAGATTCTAGTACAAAACTCACCAACGTTCCTGTTTTGATACCTCGGGCATTTGCGGGGTATGAGACACGAACTCCGTCCGTAAAAGGAGATACTCTCGGGATACTTCTCGGAAGTACGGGAAGTACCATGAACCAACCAATACAAAAGCTCTATAATGCAGGAAGTTTTACTGGAGTAGAACTTATGACAAACGATGTGGAATACACTGCTGTTTTTGATGAAAAGAGTAAAGTGAGTGGAACTGGAGCAGGACTTTCTGAAGCACTGGTCACCTATAACAAATCACTCGCTTCTGTTTTTGATCAGAGTCTCGTTGCATACTGGGATATGGAAACTGTGACACCAAAAGGACAACTCGAGAACTTTATCTCTGCGCAACGCGGAGAATGTTCCTTTAATAAAACCTTCTATCCTTGTGCTGGGAATCCTGGACTACAGATAGTTGATGGGAATGGAAATACCAAAAATGGAAAAGCTATGAGTTTCGATGGAACAGGAGCTTCTGTAATAACAAAAGCCTACAATCCAAAACTTTCCTTCACGAGTAACTTTACCCTCTCCGCATGGATACGTCCAAAATCATACCATACGGTTGGATATTATGGTCTCAAAAATCTGGTTCTCAGCAGTGGACCAGCAAGTACATATAATTATGCCCTTCAGGTAAGCGATAGTGGAACTATATCTTTTGTGAAACGCACATGAAGCGAGAATCTTAAATTCACCAACTTCACAGGAATTCCTTCGATGACCGACAAATGGACGTTCGTAACTCTGACGGTAGTTCCAGGGTCTCTCCCAACTAATAATACTGGCTCACTCTATATAGATGGAGTATTGTTGAGTACCAAAACTATTGAGACTCTTGCTCCAGGAACTTTGTATGGACAGGACCCTATCAGGATAGGAGGGAATTGAACATGACTAAACAAGAACCAAACGACATGAGTTATTTGGGACGTTTGAGAATCACTCTTCAGCGGTCTCATCGACGAAGTCCGTATCTATAACCGAGCACTTTCTGCTACCGAGGTTCAAAAACTGTATGATAAGACTCAATAGTGCGATGAAGCAATACTAGACTCATCTCATTCCTCGTGTTTTTCATTTCACCTACAATCCTCTCTCCTTCTCGAGGAGAAAAAAGAAGTAGAAACTAAATTAATTTGGTATAAGTTTCCTTTACGATTCTATTTCGAGCCGAGCGATACTGTCTCGTTGTATTTTGAGGAACAAAAATTTGTCTTTTCCTGATTTTCCATATAATGATGCCACTTTTACTCAATAATACACTAAGTTTTATGCAAAGTAGTTCAAAAAAACTCAA
Source organism: Candidatus Gracilibacteria bacterium CG12_big_fil_rev_8_21_14_0_65_38_15 (assembly GCA_002771035.1). GTDB lineage: Bacteria > Patescibacteriota > Gracilibacteria > BD1-5 > UBA2023 > UBA1545. The sequence goes on from PCUR01000068.1 coordinate 20,907, forward strand.
TGCCTACACAGTAGAACTTACCATCAAAGAAAATGCGAAAGAATTCGACAAAGCTCGAGCGGAAACCATCGAAAATATCCGAAAAAATGCGAGTATTAAAGGATTCCGCAAGGGTGCGGTTATTCCAGAAGAAGTAATCGTAAAAGAGTACGGAGAAGATATGATTCGAGAACGAACTGTTAATACGCTTCTCGATAAGATTTACCACAAAGCTCTTCAGAAAGAAGGGATTGTTCCTGTTTCGGCTGGAGTAGTAAAGTCAATAGTATCGGAATGTCCACTCGAAGTTGTGCTTGATGTGGAAGTCCTCCCAGAAGCGATTGTCGATGAGAAGAAAATGAAAAAAATTAAAATCAAAAAAACAGAAGTGAAGACTGAAGAAGACGAAGTGACTTCTACCATTGCTGAAATCGAGAAACGATTTACGCATTATCACGATGCTGGAGGGCATAGTGAAGATGGATTCGACGCTTCTAGTGCAGTAGTTGAAAAAGGAGATCGAGTAACTATCGATACGCAAGGGTTCGATAAACAGGGAGGAACTGCTATTCCAGAAACGAAAGTTGCCACATTTCCACTTGTTATCGGTTCAGGTTCATTTATCCCAGGATTTGAAGAGAAGATGCTCGGAAAGAAAGTTGGTGAAGTAGTTGAATTCGATATTACTTTCCCAGCCGATTATCATTCAGTTGAATTTAAGAATCGAAAAGTATTCTTTATGACAACTATTTTCAAAATCGAAAAAGCACATACACCAGAATGGACTCCAGAGTTCATCGAAAAACTTCGAGGAGTGAAGACGGATTTTGAAGGATTTAAGGATGTTCTTCGAAAAGAAATACAAGGAGAAAAAGAATACCAGGCTCGAGCAAAAGACGAACACAATCTCCTTACTGAGCTTATGGCAATTACTGAACTCGAAGTAGGTCCATCACTCATTCAGAGTGAGATTGATCGAGTTTTCTCTGAGCAGAAACACAATATCGAATCTCAGGGATATACTATGAAAGATTATCTTTCTCATGCGAAAAAAGACGAAGCTCAGTACAAAGACGAAGTAGTGAAACCAGAAGCGGTTCGTCGTGCGAAGGCGGAACTTATCCTCAAAGCGGTTCGAGAACTTCTGGGTATCGAAGCAACAGAGCAAGAAGTGAAAGACGAAGTAGTGAAAGTAATTGCTGCTTATTCAAGCGATAAAGTAGTAGATCGACTCCGAGAAAAACTCGTTCCTGGAGATGATTACTATGAGGATATTAAGAATAGAGTGACATACAGAAAAGTGGTGGACTCATTCTTCTCCGTATAAAACCATGAAATAACTTCAATCTTCGCATTCAAACTTTACGTGCTTCGTTCTCCGCACAATCGTACGGTTCACTACAGTACGCAGTTTTCATACGAATATTATCGTTCTTTCAGATTTCTGGGAAGAAGATTTACTCTCAAATTACTTCGCTTTTGAGAGTTTTATGGAAATTTCAAAAAGTTATTTTTTACACTGTCTTTTCATAAAAACGATACAATATCTCTTGCTCGTATAATTAAAAAAATCTATGATAAACTCCCTCATCACAAAAATCTTCGGAGATCCATCTGAAAAACGAGTTAAGAACTATACTCGTGACCTCGAAGATATTAAACTCATTGAAGCGAAACTTGAAAAAGAACTCACTTCTATCGAACTTGTTCAAGCGAAAACTCGCGATTTCATGGCGAGATTTGAAGGACTCGATTATCGAATCGATGAAGATTACGGGAAGATTCGTTCTATTCTCAATGAGATTAAATTTGAGGCGTTTGCAACGCACCGAATTGCTTGTAAACTTATAAATAATCAAACTTTTGTTCTTCCAGAAAACAAAGTGATGAAATGGTCAATGATTCCATATGATGTGCAACTTGTTGGTGCACTTGCACTTCATGATGGAGCTATTGCTGAGATGCGAACGGGGGAAGGAAAGACACTTGTTGCGACGATTGCTGCGTATCTCAATGCACTTGCAGGACTTCCAGTACATGTGGTTACAGTGAATGATTATCTCGCGAAGCGTGATGCTCTCGAGATGGGAATTATTTATCGAGCTCTTGGGCTCACTGTTGGTGTGATTGTTCATAATCAACAACCGAGCGAGAAGCAAGAACAGTATCGATGTAATGTGGTTTATGCAACCAATAACGAACTAGGGTTCGACTACCTTCGTGATAATATGGCTCCGATTCTGGAGCGTCGTGCCATGGGGCCACTCTTTTTTGCGATTATTGACGAGGTGGATTCTATTCTCGTGGATGAGGCTCGTACTCCGCTTATTATCTCTGCTCCAGATAGCGAACCAACAAGCAAATACATGAAGTTTGCCGCAATCGCGAAAAAACTCGAAAATACAAAACACTACAAGGTTGATGAGAAGATGAAAACTGCGAGTTTGACCGAAGAGGGGATTATGGAAATCGAGCGTATACTCGGAATCGAGAATATCTACGTTTCCGCTCATTACAACGACCTTCATCACGTAGAAAACGCTCTCAAGGCAGAAACAGTGTACAAGAAAGACGTGGATTATCTCAATCGGAATGACGAGATTCTCATAATCGACGAACACACCGGACGTGTGCTTTCTGGGCGACGATATTCTGATGGACTCCATCAGGCGATCGAAGCGAAGGAAAATGTGACGATTCAACAAGAATCACGAACACTTGCATCTATAACATTTCAGAACTATTTCCGTCTCTATCGAAAACTTTCTGGTATGACTGGTACTGCGAAAACCGAGGAAGAAGAATTCTACAAAATCTATCGACTCGAAGTTCTCCCGATTCCGACGAATCGACCAATGATTCGAGATGACCGATCTGATCTCCTCTTCAAGAATGAGACAGGAAAATTCGCGTATGTCGTGAAGGTTATAAAAGCGTTTCATGAAGCAGGACAACCGGTTCTTGTTGGAACGGTTTCTGTTGTGAAGTCTGAATACTTGAGCAATCTCCTTACAAAAGAAGGAATTCCTCATAAAGTATTGAACGCTAAACAAGATGCAAACGAAGCAGAAATCATTGGAGCTGCCGGTAAGTTCGGATCGGTGACCATTGCGACCAATATGGCAGGTCGAGGAACCGATATTAAAGTATCGGACGAAGTACGAAATCTCTCCGGAGAAGTGGTGGTCGAAGGACAGATCTATAAGCTCGGAGGACTTGCGGTTATCGGAACTGAAAAACACGAAACTCGTCGTATCGACAATCAGCTCCGAGGGCGTTCCGGACGTCAGGGAGACCCTGGACTTTCTCAGTTTATGGTGAGTCCCCAGGACGACATTATGCGTATATTTGGAGGAGACAAACTTTTTTCTATTTTCAATGCACCGATGTTTGCATCGATTCCGGATCATGAACCACTCATCGAATCGGGGATGCTTACGAAGCGTATCGACGGAGTCCAGAAACAAGTGGAAGGACGGAATTTTGATGTACGAAAACATATTCTTGAATACGACGATGTCCTGAATCAGCACCGTCTCGTTATCTACGGACGACGTAATAAGATTCTGGAACAAGGAGAAATTCATGAAGATATTATTTCTATGGTTCGTACTCAGGCGGAAGCTTTCGTAGACGGAATTCTTTATTCTGACGATAAATACGAATGGGATCTTGATCATCTTATCGCTGAAACGAATACATTTGCCGGAAAAGAGATTCTCAGAACGGAAGATATTACCGATACGGAAGATAAAGAAGCGATTAAAGAAATGATTGCAAATCAGTTTGTTGCCACTATCGAGGCAATTCGCGCAAGTGGAAAAACGGAAGATTTTGCTGATTTCGAGAGAAAACTTACTCTTCAATCTATCGATGAACTTTGGATGCAGCATATCGATGCGATGGCACACCTGAGAGAAGAAGTAGCTTTTGAATGATACGCTCAGAAAAATCCTCTTATTGTGTATAAGGAACGAGCTTTTGATAAATTTGTGGCACTTCTCGGAGAGATTGGATTCAAAGTGACAAAAGGACTTTTGACTGCTTCTCCGCGCGAACAGATAGAACGAATCGAATTAGATGAAAAAACTCTTCAAGCACTTCTTCAAACCGATGAGAGTGAGATTAAGAATCTCAATATCAATAATCTTCTTTCTGATGCTATAGCTCAGAAATTCGGACCTCCAGGACACACAGAAGAAGGGGTTCGTGTATTACGTGCAGATACAAAACCAAAACTTGGAGCCGAATATAAAAATATCGGACGAAATGATCCATGTCCTTGTGGGAGCGGAAAAAAATTCAAACAGTGTCATGGAAAATAAGAGTAGAGAAAAGTTTCATTTACTTTTCCGAAAAATTCTATAAAATCTCCGTAAAAATAGCTCATTACTCATTATTCATGTCAGAAAACGAAACCAAAAAAGAAGAAATTATCATTTCTCCAGTTCCAGAAAATAAAAATACTACGAATCTTGAAGAATATAATACCGAGCATATAAAGACAAAACTTCAGGAAATTCTCGAATTTTTTCGGGATCTTGCTATCATTCTCGCAGTGGTTATAGTTGTTCGAACTTTTATTGCTGCGCCTTTCCAAATCAGTGGCTCTTCTATGGAGGAGAGTTATCATGATGGAGAATTTATCCTCGTAAATAAATTCTCTTACGCTCGCATAGATAGTCCTTCGTGGACAGATTTCTGAGTAGTTAAAGTAGGAGATCCGATTCGTGGAGATGTTGTTATTCTTCGACCACATGCTTCCAATGGAAAAGAATACTATATTAAAAGGGTTATAGGATTACCTGGTGATACGGTGAAATTTGAAGAAGGAAATGTTTTCTTGAAAGTTTCAGGAAAAACAAATTTTGTAAAATTGAATGAAGGATATCTTTCTCTCGCAAATAACGGAAAAACTTTTCTTCCAATGGATGTAAAAGAAACAGAATTTCTGGTTCCAGAAGGACAATATTTTACTATGGGAGACAATCGTAATAATTCTTCGGATTCCCGGTCCTGTTTCATGTCCTGCTCTATTTCCGGTTCTACACATTTTGTGAGCCGAGCGAATATAGTTGGAAAACTCTTTGTTGATTTTGGGTATGTAAATATCTTCCGTGAAGGAGGAATTCGTGCTACTGGCGAATGGAAATGGACGTATGCACCGAGATTTCTTTCTACTCCAAAGGATTGGATATATCCGGAACTAAAAGTTAATTAATAAATCATTACATGTCACCAAAACACCCTCATTTTCACATAAGAGAGCTCCGTGGTATCATCGGACATATTATCGATGATGAAGATTTTCGAAAACTTCAGAATCATCGTCACCATATGTTTTTCAATCGTTATGAACATTTACTCAATGCTTCATTTTTTGCGTATCAACTCGCACGTCTTTTTCGTGCGGATTTGGAAGTTTGTGCTCTTGCTGGACTTCTTCATGATTATCATTTTACTACCCTAAAATCTTATAGTCATGCAGTAATTGCCGCGAAAAATGCGGAACGATTCCAAGTAAGCGAAGAGGTGATAGAAATAGTACGATCTCATATGTATCCACTCGGGCGAAGTAAGATTCAACGTGCAAAAGGTCGGAATTTCTGGGTAGTGAAAATCGCCGATTTTAGTGCTGCTTTCTTTGAAATCAGTTATTCCATTCTTTTTCTTCAATTTCAGCACGATCGTATTAAACTCAAGAGAACGAAACTTCTTTTGGATATGATAAAAGAAGAATAATTTAAGCCTTAAATATGTTTTTTCTCATACAGAAACCCTATGGACTTTCCAGTTTTTCAGCTATCGCACATTTGCGAAAGAAGTTCGGAATCAAAAAAATAGGACATACTGGAACACTTGATCCGCTCGCTACGGGTCTTTTGCTTGTTGCGACAGATAATTCTACTAAACTTATTTCCTATATCGATAAAGCGAGAAAATCCTATGTTTTCACGGTTCGTCTCGATGGTTCTACCCCATCGTACGATCTCGATACACCAGTGGAATATTTGGATGTGGACATCGTCGAAAAAGCTCGAACGACTCTTACTAAGGAAATTATAGAACACACGATACAAACGTATTTCTTCGGAAAAATAGAACAAATTCCTCCTTCTTATTCTGCTATCAGACTTCAATGACAACGTGCTTATCATATGGTGCGAGCTGGACAAGAAGTTCAGATTTCAAAGCGAGAAATAGAGATTTTCTCTACTCGCTTGGTTTCATTCTCTTTCCCGGAAGTTACCATAGAGATGGAAGTTTCGGTCGGTACATATATTCGTTCTATTGCACGAGATATCGGAGAAAAACTCGGACTTGCTGGGCATGTAACAATGCTTCATAGAAATAAAATAGAACATTTGGATGAGATTCTTGCGAGAAAAATAGAAGATATAACGCTCGAAGATACACTTTCCTATGATTGTATTTTCCCTGGATTTGAGATAATTTCTCCAGAAGCGGAAATACTCGAGAAATTATATAATGGATTAGTCTTCTCGAATACTATAGGACTGGAATCCGGTAAGAAATATCTGGTAAAAAACGGGGACAAATATATATCGCTTATCGAAGAGCGAGATGGGATGGTACGAATATGTGCAAATAACATCGAATAAACTTGCTTTTTTTCCTCTTTTCCATATAGTTCTCGAGTTCTATTTCTGGCGTATTTTCTGGATTTAGAAAACATTTTATTTTATCATAATACCTTGGTCTATGGCATTAGAAAAAAAAGACAAGAAATCTCTTATGGAGAAGTTCGCAACACACAAAGGAGACACTGGTTCTCCAGAAGTACAAGTAGCAATTCTTACAGAACGTATTGAAGATCTTAAACTTCATTTGGATATTCATAAAAAAGATAATCACTCACGACGTGGTATCATGCTTATGGTAGCAAAACGACGAAAACTCCTCAATTATCTTAAGAAAAAAGACAATGCTCGATACGAGAAACTCATCGCAGAT
>PCUR01000007.1:0-26790 GCA_002771035.1 Candidatus Gracilibacteria bacterium CG12_big_fil_rev_8_21_14_0_65_38_15
GACTGGACTTGCGTATTTTACTCGTAATTCTTTTCTACACAACCTGATTAAGTTTTACATATGATTGAAATATTCAAATATTAGTAAGTAATAATTTGAATTCCAGTAATATACCTTCGTGAACCTTAATTAACTTGTTTATTTGATCTCAATCAAGTATGTTAAGGCAATGGAATGATATTATCGACTCGGTAAAGATTTATATGAACTAAACTATGCCTATTTTACTCGATAGAGAAGCTATACAATCTACTATTCATAAAACTCTCGCTCCAAAACTTGGAACGGGAGTTTTGACTCCTTTCTGAGAACAAGATAATGCCAGAAAGGCTTTCAAAAATGCAATGGAATTACTTCCAGATTATATTTATAAGAATTATTCAAAAAGTGACACTTTGACTATTGGTTTCATACAATGACTTCATAGATTATTGTATCCAGAGGGTACCAAGGTGGTCATATATCGAGATGGAATATATCACTATAATACTCCGGGCGAATGGAGACTATATAACGATAAAACCGAAGAAGATAATCATCCACATTCGGAGCAAATAAATATTGAGAGTGATATGATTGCCTTTACGTGTGATTATAACTTGATAGAAACAAAAAAAAGAACTGATGTATTACAATATTATTTTGATTTTCTCAGGGTTCACCCCTTTGCTGACAGTAATCTCACAGTTATATCTATAATTCATGATTTAGAGTGTAAAAAATATGGTTTTGAAACTATGGATCTTCTGCAAATTAGATTTGAAGATCGTAAATTCTATCTTTATTTCCTTTATTATTATGAAAATAATAAAAATAAGATGGGAATCTTGGATGAGATTATCAAGCTTATTGATGATTTTCATAATAAAAAATTATCACAAAAGGTAATAGATGAAAAAGACAAAATCATAATAAAAACAACCACGGAGCTTTTTTGAAAGAAAATACCTTTGGTTTTTGATCAAAAGGATATTCTCGAATTTGGCAAAAAACTCCACCCCCATTTTGAAAAGGAATGAAAACAATACCTCGTCAGGCAGGTGATGCAGAATATTTTCCATCCCTATTTTCTGACGAAATCTCAAGAGGTTCAAGAGAAATGTCGCGGACAATTTGAACAGCATATGGAAATCCTCACGAAATATGTGATGGATGAATATATAAATAATCCTGATGGACTTACCATCGAATGTATTCGAGGAATACATAAAAATATCTATGGCGGACTTACAAAGATAAAGGTTAAAACAACCGGATGAGAAGAGGAATATATGACCCCCGGAGAATTTAAGACAAAACCGAATGGTATATCGAGACTTGATAATCCTTGAACTTATCTCTTTTGCACACCACCAGAGAAAGTAGTCGAAGAGTTACAGAAACTCCTCTCATCTCTTCATGAATGAAATGAGAATATTTATAAGAAAGTTATTCAGCTTTTCCTGACTTTTACTGAAATTCATCCATTTCCTGATGATAATGGGAAGATAGGAATGATGCTCGCCGATTTGATCCTCATAAAAAATGATATATATCCGTTTTTTATGTCATCATTTAAACTTGCTAATAAACAACGATTTTACGAGATGATTCAGGAATATTCTCACGGATCCGAGAAAGATATGGTTCCTTTCTATGCAATGATAGCGGAATCATATGCAAGTCTCTATGAACAAAAATGAATGGCAGATTTTTTATAAAAGATAACCTCCCTAAAAATTAAATTCAATTCCCAAAACGTTTGGGAAGTTTTTTGTTAATTCTTCAAGATTTTTCTCAGGATTCATAATTATTTCCCATCTAGTACTTTTGCTGTTCGTAATTTTGAGAGAATTACCACATCTCCTGATTTTCAAGGGATTCCCGTGATGTAAGTTACACTATCTGGAATTACGTTTCATTTTCGGAGCTTTCTGTATAAACCTTGTTTAGTATCAGATTCTTCAGCTGTTCTGTATCATGTTTTTTTCAGTAACTGAATATATTTATTAAGTTCGTTTTTTGCTCAGGAATAATATATATTTTCATCCATATTGTCCAATAAGATTTCGAGGTGTCTTTGATAGGCTTGTGGATTCGGATCGATTTCATTGAGTATATCAAGTATTTCCGTAATTTCGTCCGAAAGAGCGGGTGATATTATGGTTGGCATATTGTTTATGGATTAGGAATATTGTTTATTCGATAAAGGATATCTCTTAGTGTATCGGTATTGTCTCAATCAATTTGTAAACCTTTCTCTCGTCGAAGAGTTTTTACTTCCATCATGGTAGTTTTTATTTCAGAAATGATTCGTCTATCGAATTTTCATCAGCCGTCTATCCATCCTCTTAATCTTCCTCTGTCAGGATACTGTTCTAAATATTTTACGAGATTATTTATATTTCCAAACATATCTTTAATCCATTGATTTGCATTTTCATTCACCGCTTTGATAACATTAGGGGTTTCATTCTGTTTAACACCTCGGAAAATATGTTCAAAGTTTTGTTTTGGATCTCGAAGTTTCGCGAGTTCAAAATTCATAAGCTCTCCATATTCTTTTGGGGTCTTTTCGAGAATCTGTGTGAGTGCGAGTGGATCTACAATCTCAGTCTTACTAACCAACTTTATATTTTCATTTGAAGGGCTTAATTTCCTTCTCTCTCCCACTGCTCCCCGTTGTCCACTAAATGCCCTATAATCTCCTAAATTCAACTCATTATTTCCGTTTCCGTTCGTTACTTTCGTATGTATTTCTTTTCATTTCAGAATCACTTTGTCTATAATTTTTGTAACCCCTTGATTTCCCATTGTAATTTCACTTGAAATGGTATTCATTTTTGATACTTTGTCCAATCCTTTCACTCCGATTACCGCTGTGGCAACGAAGGCCAGTCCTTCTCAGGTGAATCTCGCACATTCTTCGGGGGTCATATTTAGGATTCCTTTCACTTGTTCTTTCCAGTAAGTGGTTGTGGTATCTATTACTTCGTTTTCTTCTCCGTTTGAGAGTTTTCCGAGAGTTTCTCATAGTATCTTTCCAGTAATATCCAATCCAGTTCGTATTCACTCGGTATCTTGCACGAGCTTGTTTGTGAGTCCTCATTCTTCCCCGTGTATTGCTTCGGCAGTGGTTTCTCCTATCCAAGTTCCTGTTCACTCAAAGAGATCTACTGTTCCAGTTATCGCTCCATTTACTCATTTTTCCCATCCATCCCAGAGCGCTCCGCCGATATTCTGGGTTTTTTGGAATACACTCATCTTTTCCTGTGTTCATTTTCGTACTGCCTGTTTTGCTCATTCTAATTTCTCTCCGAGTCCAGCAAGTTCGATATCGTGCTGTTTCAGAAGTATATCTATCCGATTCACTAGTCCTTGGAATTCAACATCCGTAAGTGTATTTCGTTGTTCCTTCGTATAATTACGAGCAAATTCCTTAATCCGATTCTCATTTCTCCCATCAATAACTCCATCGCTTTTGACATCGACCTGAAGGAGTGTATTCTCATATGCAGAGAGAGTTTCGGACATAGTATATTTGTTTTTGTTGGTATACGTACCAATATTACTCTATTTCCCGTGAAAAGTAAAATATCTGTCATCCTTATTATTAAAAATAAGCCTCCGAAGAGGCTTATATTGAACAGAAATGAGGAATTATTTGCAATCCTTATATTCCACTATTTTATCTTCTTCCGAATAACGATCATACACGCCCAAGGTATATGTTGTTCTTTTTTCAAGACAAACACCATCCTTGGTAACCATCTTTTCGTGAAGAATTCGACCACCTGTTTCAGATGGCTGAGTTTTTTGAATGATTGCATTATGTTGAGGTTCCATGTCGGCTTGGATTTTGGCTCGTATCATGGGAGAGACACCAAGTACCAATCCCAATGACCCAAACATAAAGACTAGACCGATGAATGAATTAATTACAACGTGACTGAGGCGACTAGGGTTCCCGAAGCCATTATTTTGAATCCACTCCCTGACGATTCCCATTATGTTTCTCCTTCCGTTGAACCGATTAAGAAATATTTGTTTGCCCAAAACGAAGAACCATTAATTTCTAAGGTTCATTTGTCTTTGTTGCAATGTAATATATATACTAAAATTAGTTTGTCAATACTCGTTCTTAGAATGACGCATTTTTTCGTTTGCAAATACCGAAAAAATCGGTATATTACCGCACAAATTACCCGATAACTATATTTTTGTATGTCCGAGAATCTTACTCCAGAAGAACTCGAAAAAATCGTAGCGACAGAAGAAGAGACGGTTGTTTCAGAAGAAACTTCAGAAGACTCAGACGAGCTTCCTCCACCATTTTCTGGGACTGCTCTCAGTTATGACGGAGATGCGAATCGTTCCATCGTTGAAGAAATGGAAACCTGCTACCTCGATTATGCGATGTCGGTTATCTGTATGCGTGCCCTTCCCGATATCCGCGACGGTATGAAACCAGTTCATCGACGTATCCTTTATGCTATGTACGATGGCGGAGTTCGTGCGACTGGTAAACACCGAAAATCTGCTCGTGTAGTCGGAGATGTTCTCGGAAAGTATCACCCACACGGAGATAGTTCTGTATACGAAGCAATGGTTCGTATGACTCAGGATTTCTCTATGCGTTATACGCTCGTCGACGGTCAGGGTAACTTCGGTTCCATGGACGGAGATAGTGCCGCTGCCATGCGTTATACCGAAGTAAAGATGGCGAAGCTCGGAGAGCTTATGCTTGCCGATATCGATAAAGATACGGTTGATTGGAGAGATAACTACGATGCTTCAACCAAAGAACCGAGTGTTCTTCCGACGCGCGTTCCGAACTTGCTTCTGAATGGTTCCGTTGGTATCGCCGTAGGTATGGCAACCAATATCCCACCACATAATCTCTGCGAGGTTATGGATGCTCTCAATTTCATCCTCTATCATCCAGCTCCAGAAACCATTACTATCGAAAATCTTCTCGATTTCATCAAAGGACCAGATTTTCCAACCGGAGGTATCATCTACAATAAAAAAGACATTCTCAATGCGTATGCAACGGGGCGAGGTTCCGTGACTATGCGCGGAGTTGCGACTATCGACGAACTCAAGAACGGAAAACGGGCGATTATCATCACCGAGATTCCGTACCAACTCAATAAAAAATCATTTATCGAGAAAATCGTCGAACTTATCCAAGAGAAAATCATCGTCGGAATCTCCGATCTCCGTGATGAGTCCAAGGGTCTCGGAGACGTTCGTATCGTTATCGAGATGAAAAAAGATGCTTTCCCGAAAAAGATTCTCAATCAACTCTACAAACTCACACAACTCCAGACATCATTTGCCTTCAATATGATCGCGCTTCATGATCGTGGAATCCAACCAAAACTCTTCAATCTCCTCGAGATTCTCGAAGAATTCATCGTACATCGACGAGAAGTTATTGAACGACGAACTCGTTACGAACTCATGATTGCCGAAGCCCGAGCTCATATCCTCGAAGGATTGAAAATCGCTCTCGACAATATCGATGCAGTTATCAAAACCATCAAGGAATCTGGAAGTAAAGAAGAAGCTCATGATAATCTTATGAGCCGATTCGGACTCTCTGACAAACAATCTCAAGCGATTCTCGAGATGCAACTCCAGAGACTTTCCGGACTCGAACGCAAGAAAATCGAGGACGAACTCGCAGAAAAACTCCTGCTTATCGCAGATTTGAAAGATATTCTCGCGAAACCAGAACGTGTGAATACGATTATGGGAGAAGAATTCATAGAAATCAAGGACAAATACGGAGATGCCCGACGAACCGAAGTTCAGACGGGAGCTATCGGAGAATGGAATCCGAAAGATACTATCCCAAACGAAGAAGTGGTTATCGCTCTTTCCAAGAATTCTTACGTGAAACGTATCAAGGCATCCGCTTTCCGTACGCAACGTCGTGGAGGAAAAGGAGTCAATGTCGCAGTCAAGGACGAGGACGAAGTAAGAATCATTCTCTCGACGAGCAATCACTCGGATCTTCTGTTCTTCACGAACACTGGTCGAGTATTCTCGCTTCCAGCATACGAGATTCCAGAAACTCAGAGAACTGCCAAGGGTCAACCGATTATCAATCTCCTTTCTCTCCAGAAAGAAGAGGAAATCACCGCTATTCTCGATCTCGCAGCGGTACAAGGAAAACACTTCGCACTCATTTCCAAGAAAGCGGTGATTAAACGAGTCGATATGGAAGACGTGAAAAACATCCGAACTTCTGGACTCATCGTTATGAAGCCACGCGAAGGCGACGAACTCGGTTGGGTACGTGTAACTAACGGGGATGATAACATCCTTATGGTTTCTAAACATGGAAAAGCTATCCAATTTAACGAGGACGATGTTCGAGTTATGGGACGTGGAGCTGCCGGAGTTCGCGGAATGCGAATCGCCGAAAACGACTCCGTAGTCGAAGCGGATGTTGTCAGTGAAAACGACAAATACGTCTTCACCGTGACCGAGAACGGAATGGGAAAGATTACCAATATCGAAGAATACCGAGAACAGGGACGAGGAGGTTCTGGAGTCAAAGTCGGAGCTATGACCGAGAAAACCGGGGACGTTATCGGAGTAAGTCTTCTGAGTGAAGAATCACGCAAGGACGGTGAAGTTATGCTCATCTCCAAGACCGGTCAAACCGTTCGAGTTCCACTCAATGGAGTCCGTACAACCTCTCGTGTTACCCAAGGAGTTATACTTGCCAAACTCAAGGATAAAAAAGATTCCTTCACGACAGCAACTGTTATGAAAAAAGGCGAAGAAGAGGAAGAAACCATTGAAGAAAAGACAGAAAATACCGAAGTATAATTATCTTTAAAAAAAAACTAAAAATCCTAGAACTTTTAATATTCTAGGATTTTTAATTGCATTTTTAAAATGAAACTTGAAATCAATAACAAATATACCATAATAACAGAGTTATTATTTTTTATCTTTTATTCTTCATGAAACTTACAAATAATCTTTACTCTCGACTCTCTCTTATAACTTGTATCACCATAGTTACAGGATATGCCTTTGTTTATGCTTGGACTAATTTTACACTCACAGATGCAGAAACAGGAAAACCACTGACAAGCACTCTTATGCAAGCAGTCATGAATAATATAAATGAACTGAATGGAAGATTTGGAACCCTCACTGCTGGACAATGGTGTACGAGTGATGGAACAAAAGTAAATTGTACGACAAATGCTCCTCTAGAGGGAGTTGGAGTGAATCAGACTTGGCAAGATATGACAAGTAGTCGAGTAGTAGGTACTATCTATACAAATACTACAGATAAGCCAATTATGGTATATGCATCTTTTCATGTGTGGTGAGTGAATAGTGAGTTCATTACATGCAACGGTGGGTGGAGTCGCAATCGGTGCTGGGAGTAATGCAGGAATTGGAGGTGGAATAGGTTTTATATCTTTTATTGTTCCATCAGGAGCAACATATCAACTTTCACAAAACACAGTTGTTACCGCTACCCTAGAAAAATGGGTTGAACTTCGTTAATTTTTCTGCTTCCTTCCAAATTTCTGAGCAATCCGTTTCGCTTCATTCTTTCCAAGTTTTTCTTCAAGAACGAGATTTAGTTAAGCACTCTCATAAAAAAGAGCTGCATCGTACTGGAGTCCTCGTTCTTTTTTATACTGATAATCAGAATAGTTTCCATAACTCACAGTCATTTCATTATTCGCAACGCTCCAGAGTTTGGAGGGAATTTTTATTAGGGAAAGAACCGATTTTTTAGGGAAATATCGTGAAATTATCTATTGAAAAAACAGTTTTTTTGCGTATGATGAGTCAGTAATCCATAATAAAAACAGATATGCGGGAAACTAATATGAAACATATCCAAGAAATCGAGCGTCTCAAATATTCAGGGCTTTATGCTGATGCGAAAATCAAGGTACAAGAATACCTCCTCCAACACGCTGACGATTATCGACTTTATGAAGAACTCGCCGACATCGGACTCTACGAAGGAGATATAGAAGCTGCAGAAACTGCTCTCAATGCTGCTCAACGCCTCCATCCGGAATCTGCAACCGGTATGTACCTTATGGGATTCATCCATATTTCCAAGAGCAATTTCCGCATCGGAGTCGAACTTCTCGAGAAAGCCAATGAACTTTTCCCGAACAATCCGGAGATTCTCCGAAATCTCGGATGGGGTTACGCTATGCTCGGAAACCCAAGCAAAGGAGTTGCTGTTATGAAACGAGCTCTCAATCTCTCACCAGATGACGAACTTATTATGGAAGATCTCGGAGTTACTCTCATCTCAGAAGGAAATATCGAAGAAGGAGCTTCTATGCTCAAAAAAGCTGGAAAAGAATCCCGTCTCGACGAACTCAAATTAATGATGGGAATGTAATGATACATTATAATTTATAAGCTTTTCTATTTGTGTCCTTCAAGATAAGCAACATTGTTGATTACAATCAATTCATAGCACTCGATATAGGAACCTCGAAAATCAAGGTTCTTATTTGTTCGATTGAGGGATGAGAATTAAAGATTCTCGGTTCTGCTATTATGCGGCAGAGTAAGAAAAATATTATCGATGGAGAGATTGCCGATCTTTACGGGATTTCCGAAACCATCAAAAAGACTATCAGCAAAGCGGGAGAGAAACTCGATGAAATACCAAGGGATATTGTTATTTCCCTCGGATCGGTTCTGACTTTCTCAGATATCATCCATATGAACTACATCCGGGAAAATCCAGAAAGCCCCATAACTATGGAAGAGATTGATAACATTGTTAAAAAAGTAGAACACACTTCGCTCGACCGGGTAAAAGGGAAAATCCGAGAAAGAACTGGTATCATAGAATCGGAAATGAAACTCGTTACCACCTCCATTATCTCCATTACTGTGGATGGGAAAAAACTCGGAAATCCTATCGGTTTTACTGGGAAGAATATAAAACTCGGGGTTATTAATGTTTTTGTTCCGCTTTCATACGTCAATATGATTCAAAATATCGGACGCGGACTCTCGAAAAATATCATATCGCTCATCCCGTCTATTATCACACTTCCGAAGCTTCTTGAAGAGAAGAACGAGAATTTCGATTTCAATTGTTGCATCGATTTCGGTGCTTCGAAAACAACGGTCGTAGTACTCAATAGAGGAGAAATCCTCGGTGGAAACACGATCAATTTCGGATTCGGACTTCTCGAAGAGACATTCAAACAAAAAGAACCGAAACTTGGGTATCTCGACATCGAACATCATATTGCTCATATTGAGCAGACGTACGAAGAATACAGGGAAGTTTTCGATGCCTTTTTCAATATTCTCTTCGATGCGATTTTCGTCGCCATGACCGATATTACCAAACAACTTTTTCTCAAGAATGTTTTCCTTTCTGGATGAGGATCTTCTATATTTATCGAGCAGAAACTCAGGGAATATCTCCAGACGAAAAATATCGGAAATGACATACATATAGAACAACTCATAGAGAGCGATACAGAATGAGCGAAAGAATCCGAAGAACCGGTTTTTCAGACATCGCTAGAGAATATTTCTCCACACGATATAGGGTCGTTCACTCAGGTTTTCTCCCTAGCAAAAGCCACAGAAGAAATGCTCCTTCTGAAAAAAGACCCTATTGCCCGTATACTCCGCTACATAATCTACCGATATGATTAAAAAATGACTTATCATCCATAAATACGAATCCATCATCGAGATATTTGAAAAAATTTCTGAGATGGATTCTTCTGAGATTCAGATCGAGGTCGAGGAAAATAATGCTCTCAATAACTATCTCAATCTCAAACTTCTTCTTTATCGTTTTCCAATGAAACGATTTTCTTTCATCACGAATAATAGCGAATTAAAAAAACTGGGGGAATCCCTCGGGATTCGATTTTTTCAGAAGAACGACGATATAGAATTCGAGAAGGAATACACGAAAAACCATATTCTCCGGCATAATTTCACCTTTTTGGAATACACCCGTTACGAAATAATAAAACTTTTTTCGAAGTTCGTATTTTTTTCCAAGAAAAAAACCCTTTTCTACAAAAACAAGAAAATCTGACAGGATTCCAATGTATTTTTCCTTATTATAGGACTTGTCGCTTCCCTCTCACTCCTCTCTTTCATATTCTATTTCGCGGTATCGAAAACCTATGTGACAATAACGCCGGAACTCGGAATCAAAACGGTATCGAGAAATATCGTATTTACTCAGAAAGAAGCCAGTGTACTCGATAGTAAAAATACAGTCAATGTACGACCGGTACATATAGAAATACCGATGGAATATACATTTAATGTTACATCTATCGATGAAATGAGCACGAAAAATTCGTACGGAACCGTAGAAATCTACAATGAACTCCGACAAGAACAGGTTTTCCGTCCAATGACCCGTTTTATTACGGATAATGGGGTGGTTTTTAAAACTGCCGAATGGATAAAAGTTCCCCCGACACAAACACTCTCGGGAGTGACTGTTATCGGGAAAACCACTACCTCTCTCATAGCTGATACATATGATATGGAGGGGAATATTATCGGAGTTCGCGGAAATATCGAAGAATGACTCACTCTTACAGTTCCAGGGCTCAAGTTCAATCGTGATAAAATCTATGCCAAAACTACAACAGCTTTCGTCGGCGGAATTGATCCGAAAATACATGTTCTTACCGAGAAAGAAGTAACAAGTTTTAAAGAAATCCTCACAGAAAAACTTAAAAGCAAAGCTTTGGAGAAATTAAAGGACACAATCAAAAAAGCAAATACAGAAAATGGTGAAGATTACGCCATTCTTCCTATTAATGACAATATTATTTATACTGTGGGTGATCTTCTTCTAGCAAAAGATGCAAAAATCGGAGACAAAGGTGATGAAGTAACTATCGCGGGGAAAATAAAAATCAGCACGTATACATACGATAGAACGGCTACACTTTTCTATCTCAAAACTATCCTTAATGAGAGTCTTCTGTTCGGTACCGAGAAACTCATAGGAATCAATGATGAGAGTCTTCGTATTACCAATGCTATCTCAAAAACCACCGTTCCTCAATTTTCTCTCAAAGGAACAACGGAACTTGATGCAACTATTTCCTATAATTTCGAAGATTCTTCCAATAATCTCACAAAAAAATTGAAAAATCTCATAGTCGGAACTTCCCCGAAAGAAGCAACTTCCATTTTGCTCAATGATAATAATATCGCGAGTGTAAAAATCACTTTCTCTCCGTTTTGGCTGACGAACGTTTCCAATAATCCGGACAATATCGAGTTCATAATACAAAAATAATATGTATCTTCTCGCTTTCGAAACCTCCTGTGACGATACTTCTATCGCGATATTTCGCGACCGGGAGCTTGTTGCGATGAAAACCCGATCCCAGATCCGGGAACATAATGAAACAAAATGAGTCGTACCAGAAGTGGCAGCGAGACTTCATGCGAATAATATCTTCGGGGTTTTGGAAGAAGTTTTAAATGAAGCAAAGGTAATACTAAAAGAAATAGACATCATCGCCTGTACGGAATTTCCCGGACTTATGCCTTCGCTCTTGGTTGGAATGAGCGTGGCGAAAACGCTCGCGAAAACTCTGGAGAAACCATATATCGCCATCGATCATATCGAGGCGCATATGTTTGCCAACTTCATCTGAAGAGACTCGGATGATATATTATTTCCTTCTGTGTGCTTAACGGTGTCATGAGGACACAACGAACTCTATCTCTGGAAGAGTATGTTCGAACGGGAGAAAATTGGTGAGACGCTTGATGATTCTGCTGGAGAAGCTTTCGACAAGGTCGCGAAAATGATGGGACTCGGATATCCTGGCGGACCGATTATTGGGAAACTCGCAAGCGAATATACCGGTGAATTCCGTTCCATATTCCCAAAAGTGCTTTTGGATAGAGAGACTCACGATTTTTCTTTTTCTGGACTCAAAAGTGCGGTGAAACGAGAGGTAGATAAAAGAATTGAAAAAAATGGTTCTTTGAGTAAAGATGATATCCGGGAAATTGCTTTTGAGTTCGAACAAACAGTCGTGAATATCCTCTCGTATAAACTTTTTCACGCGGCAAAAACATATAACATCTCTTCTGTGGTTCTTGCCGGATGAGTCAGTGCCAATGACCGGCTCCGAGAAACAATAGAACAACAAGCAAAAGAGAGAAATTATCGCTTTACAGCTCCTATCTCCAAAGTATATTCTCAGGACAATGCTGCGATGGTCGGAATACTTGCTTATTATCGTCTAAGGTGAGATATCTAGACGTAATTCTTTCCCGTTTTTATCGAAAAAAAGTGTCGCTTTCTGAAGAGTATCCATAGTTGTTCCGGATCATCATTGGAGTGTTTTTTTCCCGAGAACATTGCGGATTACGAGGGAAGAATACATTTTTTCATTTCATTCGGAAATACTTCCGCTGATACTCATGAGACGAACTTCACTCTCCGGAGAAGCGTTTGTGAGATTGTAGTACTGAATCTCAAAAGAATTGAGATCGGAATCCCCGAGAGATCCGAGTATCTTATACCATCTCTTTTGCAGATTTTCGGGGAAAGAGAATATTTGAACTCCCCCATTTGCTGGAAGTACATACGTTTTTATAGGGGTATCATAGGTGAAAAATCCGAGTTCCCATGTCCCTGTGTTCATATCGGTACTTAATACTTTTCCAGTTCCTGCTACAAAATCGAACAAACAATTCATGGGAGTAGGCTTCTTGTACCAATCGAGATTCGTCACAAACCCGAGAGATCCGCTCTCGAACACTGTCTCATAGGAAGTTATTTCATGTCTTGTTATCGCCCGATCGAATCCATCGAGAGTATTGGACATAACCTTGATTATCGTTTCTGTATCTTGAACTCCAAGCATCCGAGAAAATCATGAGAAAGAAGATACTCCAACAATAGTAATTATCGTAACTACAATAAGAAGTTCGATGAGAGTGAAAGCGGACTTTCAATGATACTTTGTTGCTTTCATTATTTTTATTCGATAGAAACTAAAGTCCAATGAATTGAAGTATAGAGGTTTTTTATATAATTTCAAGAAAAGGAAGGGAAAATAAAAGATTTTCTTATAATATTTGCAAAACAATTTGATTTTCTCTTTCTTTTTTATATAATCTCCCAGTTTTATAGAAATTACCCGTCTTTTGCTATGGAAAAACTTACACTCGTTGCGACTTCTCGTGACACTGAAACAAAGCTCTCTACAATACGTGCGGACAAGAAAGTTCCTGCTGTCGTTTACGGACACAAAATTACTGCTCAAGCTATCACTGTTGGAGCTTCCGATCTTCTTAAGATTTTCAGAAAATCTGGAAAAACTCATATCATCGAGCTTAATCTCGACGGAAAGAAACAAGACGTTCTTATTCACGACACTCAGCGAGCTCCAGTAAGCGGTGATTTCATTCATATTGATTTCTTTGCTGTTTCTGCAACTGAAAAAATTCATGTTCAGATTCCTGTTCATCTTGTTGGTCTTTCTCCTGCTGCACTACAAGGTGGTCTTATCGAACAGAATATGCATATAGTCGAGGTAAAATGTCTTCCAAAAAATCTCGTTGATGCTTTCGAAGCAGATCTTTCAAAACTTGAAAATCTTGGTGATTCTCTCCATGTTAAGGATCTCAGTATCGATACTGCGAAGTTTGATATCCTTTCTGATATTGAAAGTTCTATCGTTTCCGTTCATCTTCCAAAGGGTGTAGCTGAAGACGAAGTTGTAGCAGAAGTTGCTGCTGCAGAAGTTCCAAGTGTTCAGGATGAAAAGAAAGCTGAGAAAGAAGCACAAGCTGAATAATTTTTCCTCTACTACAAAATCCTATAAAGGAGAGCTCTACTCTCCTTTTAGTTTGTTTAAATCTCTCTAAAAATAGAAAAATCCATAATTTTCTTCGTTTTTAGAAAATTTTCCATATACTGCCCCATAATTATACTTCATATCTTTATTTTTCTATGAAAATTGTTATCATTGGATCTACTCCTCTTCGGAGCGATCTTTTTGCTCGAACCTCTGAAGTTCTCGAAGAACTCGGACTTACTGATATCGTCAATATTCGTGAATCGGATGACGAAGCCTATAAGTTAGAACTTGGTATTACAGAAAATCCGGCTCTCTGTATAGAAGAAGAAAGTATTGATTTCAAAGATGTGATTTTTCAAGGAATCATTCCCGAGAAATCAGAAATAAAATCCCTGCTCATATCCATTGTTTGATGAGAAGAAATATCTGAAGATGCTTCATGCGGATCGGGTGGGTGTGGAAGTTGTGGTGGTGGGTGTCATTAAAAACCTCTAAAAAAACTCGTTCTTTAGAGGTTTTAGAACTTAATGTTTTTAAATACCTCCTTATGATTCTCTCTAAACTTTTCGGGTCAAACTGTCGTGCGAAAATCCTGGAAAAATTCTTCATAGAACACTCGGTATCCTGAGATACAACGGGTATTTTCATACGGGAACTTTGCCGAGATATCGATGAACAAATAAACAGTGTACGCCGAGAACTTATGAATCTGGAAGACCTCGGGATTCTCAAATCCCGTGAAGAAAACAAGAAGAAATTTTACAATATCAATAGGAGTTCTCCTATCTGCGATGAACTTTCCGAGATTTTCATAAAAACCTATAATCCTATCGAACCACTGAAAAACTTTTTCAAAGGAAAAAGGAATCTAAGCCTTATCACTATCGCGGATAGTCTCAAACAGCTCACAAATATAAAATCGAATAATATCGTCGATATATTCATTATTGGCGAGCTCGATAAAATCGAGTTCAATAATTTTCTCGAAAAGGCGTTTTTTCGCAGAAAAGTAAAATATGCTGTGATGTCCGAGGAAGATTTCATCAACCGACTCGAATATGATGACAAGCTTGTTCTCTCTATTCTCTCGCAGAAAAACATATCTTTCCTGAAAGATAGCCTCAATATACAAGAGATTATCAGTAAAAAAATCAGAAAATAATAACTCGTCATCTTCAACAAAAAAAATACTCCAGATTAATCTGGAGTATTTTTTTATCTCTATTTCTTTATGAAATGTTTTTGAAAGAAATCTTTTGCTTCTTCAAGTTTCTTCAAGACATTCGCGTCATCTCCAACCAAAAGTTCTTTGGGAGCTACTTTAAGTGTAAAATTCCCTTTGTATCCTCCATCGGAGAGCTTAATAAGGAGACTTTCAAGCGGCATATCTCATTTTCATGGAAGAAGTTCTTCTTTATTGGCAGTCTTATCAGACAAATATACATTATAGATACTGTTTCCGAGAAGCGAGAAAGTTCTGATGAGATCGGTTCCGCTTTCCGGATCGATATTGGAAATATTGAGTGAGGTTTTTCCTGTTATTTTCTTGATGAGAGGAAGCGTCGCATCTTTGTATTCTGGAATGAGAAACAGAAAAGTTTTCGGTTCTACATTGATAATGGCGATGTCGATATCCTTATTGTGTTGTTGTACTTTCGGAAGATACTCAGAAAACCATTCCCCATCTTTATCAAGCCTGTGAGGAGGATAGAAACTCACTACTTTGCTTTCGAGAGTTTTCGCCATCTCGATAATCCGATCTGCTATCTTCGGGGTTATACGACGTTCATAAGCAGTAATGCTCACGACAGGCATATTGAATTCTTTTGAGAGAATGGCAATATATTCGGTATTTTCCGTATCGAAATCAAGAGGATTGAGATCAAGACAAATTCCATCATACTGAGCGTCCCGTGCAAACGAGAATATCCTATGAAGTCCATATCCACGAAGGGAAGATGTCGAAAGAAGAAACATAACAAAAGATAAGTATTGATATAATAAGTTTATTATAGCAGAAAAAAGAAAAAGAAGCAAATAAAACATTTTCTTGACTTTCACATAAAAGTATTCCAAAATAACTGAAATAAGTCTTATTATCTATCTTTTATCCTATGCTTACATCCAGAATAAGAGATGTATCCTCTTCGTGAAATAATCAATTGTCTTTGAATTTCACTCACTCACCATCTTCAGCAAAAACAAGAATTGCTGATAGTGTTTATGCTATTACTTCGAGCAATATTACTTTTCATCCGGAACAAAGCGAAATCGGTGAAAATAATTTCGCTCTGAAAATTTCCTATATGGGAAGAAGTTATTCTCTTAAAGGACTCTATAAAAAAGAGTATATCCGTTCGTTCGATCAGGAAGAATTTTCCAGTACGACGGTTCGTATCATACGTTTCGATAGTATTCTCGCGTTTCGCGACGGTCGCTATGTTTCGGCATTTCTTCCGCCGAAAGACTATAACGAACTTACGAAAAACGCTCAGAATATCCTCTCTGGTCATTGTCAAAGCATTACGATCCATTAGTTCAAACATAAAAATATGAATATAAATATCCTCCGAATTCGGAGGATATTTATATTTTCGGTCGAAAATCCCGTTTGATTTTTATGAGAAAAAACATATACTTCGCCCCATAAAAATCCTTTCCGAAAATTTATAATTCATAACATATCAAACCCTCGTGTCTTTTCAAAAAACCAAACTTCCTCCAATCGAATCAAGTGGTGGAATTTCTCGATTCGATTCTTTCAAGAATCGTTATTCTCTGATGAAAAAACGAAATTTCATTTCCGCGATATTTCTCGGATTTCTTGGAGTTTCTGGAGTTCTTATTGTTTCTTTCGCAACCTTTGCGTACCTTCCTGCATTTCATTTTAACTTCTCGCTTCCTTTTCCGAATGGAAGCGATCTGTTTAAAACAGTAAGTGGAACAGAGCAGAATAAAATCAATATCCTTATAACCGGTATCGGTGGAGGAGAACATGACGGAGCTGATCTAACCGATACGATACTTCTTGCTTCTCTTCAAGGAGAAAGTAAGACTATCTCTCTTCTTTCTATTCCTCGTGATCTCTATGTGGAATATCCGCTCGGAGGACGTGGAAAAATCAACGAAATCTATATGCGATGACTATATGCAAAAGAATCTTCTACGCAAGCTATGAACCGTCTCGGGGATAAACTCTATGAGATTACTGGGGAGAAAATCGATCATTATCTCAATATAGATTTTGATGGATTTTCCAAATTCGTGGATCTTCTCGGTGGAATCGAGGTAAATGTCAAAGAAGATCTCGTAGATACACAATATCCGGATAATAATTGGGGATTTGTTACTTTTAGTATCAAAAAATGACTCCAAACTCTCGATGGTGCAACCGCATTGAAATATGCACGAAGTCGGCATTCGACCAGCGATTTCGATCGATCTCATCGTCAACAACTTGTTATAAAAGCCATAAAAGATAAACTTTTCTCACTCGATATACTCACGAATCCAACAAAGATAAAATCCCTGTATTATGCGGTGGTTTCCCATGTAAAAACCGATCTTTCTATGGGGCAACTCGCATCACTTGCTCTCTTCGGAAAAGATATTCCAACAGAAAATATCCTTGCTTTTAATCTCAATGATTCTTGTTTTCAGGGACTTGCCTACTGTCAACGTGGCGGTTTTCTCTATACTCCAATACGTGAATTTTTCGGTGGAGCTTCCGTACTTCTCCCTGACGGAGCAACTCCTGATCATATCGATTCTTATGCGAGTACTTCTAAATTCGCCAATATTATCTTCAATTATCCCGAAATGTTTTTGGAGAATTTTGAAATCAACGTCATAAATTCTACCAAAACTCCGGGAATTGCCGGAGATATCGCTCTCTATCTGAAAAAATTCGGGTTCAATGTTCCAGAAAAAAATAGTGTCAGCAGTACAAAAGACGTTTATGATAAAACTCAGGTTTTTACTACTTGGGATGAAGAAAACAAGATTGGAATTCCTCCAAATTCCAAAACTCTCGAAGCCCTCTCTCTTTTTGTATTTGCTCCGCAACAAGCAGTTCCTGTAAATAAATACAGCAAGTCTCCGAGTCCGAAAATCGAGGTTGTTCTCGGGAAAAATTATAGAATGGTAACAGGAGAGTAAAATTCCTTGAAAAAATCTGATTTTCCAGTACACTCATTCTGTATTTTATCACCATAAATACCACTCATGACAGGATTTAAAAAAGAAAGAATTAAGACTGGAGCCCTTAAAAAGGCGTACATATCAACAAAAAACAAGAAGAGAACAGGGCGAAAGTACGTGATTTTTTATGGAGCTCTACTTATGTTTTTCTTTGGTTTAGTCTCTGTGTTTGGACTTGCTTTTTACTATCTTCACGATATTCCAGCTATTTCGAAAATTGAAAGTGATGTACTTCCTGAAAGTAGTGTTATATATGATCGTAATGGTGGTGAACTTTACAATCTTTACAATGAAGAGAAGCGTACCTATGTGCCATATGACCAGATTTCCTGATATATGCGGGATGCTATTATAAGTACGGAAGATAAGACTTTTTTTGAAAATCCAGGAGTAGACCTCAAAGGACTTGTTCGTGCAGGATTATATTATCTTATTGGAAAAACAGATAAAGTACAAGGGACCTCTACTATAAGCCAACAGCTTATAAAAAATATGTTTTTTACTTCTGAGAGAAGTACTAATCGTAAAGTAAAAGAAATATATCTCTCGTATGAATTGAATAATAAATATTCCAAGGAAAAAATTCTCGAACTCTACCTAAACAAGATTAGTTTCGGGAATAATGCTTATGGAATAGAAGAAGCGGCAAAAACTTATTTCAACAAATCCTCCAAAAATGTCTGAGTTTTGGAAAGCTCCATTCTTGCATCGCTTCCAAAAGGTTCTTCATATTATTCCCCCTATTCTCATAAAGATCGCTTAATGGGATATTTTTCTGTATATGAAGCCGAAAACCCAAAAGATATCACTCAGATAAATGAAAAGGATTCGCAATACAAAAACCTGACAGAAAAATTCAAAGAATTCTTCGTTGGATTAGAATTTAAACCTCTGACTCAAAGTAAAGTAAGCATCTGTAATGTACAACAGGAGAATCTCAAAAAGAGCTACTCTATTGACAGCTATGGTTGTATTGCTGTCGATTATGGTGATCTTCTTACATTTCTCAATAATCTAAAAGTAGAGGGAATTGTTTCCGAAGTTCTACCCGTTTCAGAAAAAAGTTCAACCGGATCAAGAATCGCTACAAGCACAGTAACACCGAATCCTTCGACCGATACTGTTTCGGACGAAGATAAGAAAACTATGATTCTCGAATACAATACCTGACGCAAGGATTTCGCTCTCGGGCGTATGCTGGAAGATGCAAAAATAAAGCCAACGGAATATCAAAGTGCTTTTGTTCAAGGTCTCGATTTTCAATTTCAGGCATATAAAGAAAATATCAAGTATCCTCATTTCGTTTTTTACGTAAAAGACTATCTCGAGAACAAATATGGAAAAGATTTTGAAGCGCAGGGCGGATTGAAAATCCATACGACTATAGATCCCATTCTTCAGAACAAAGCGGAAGAACTCATCAAGAAACAGGTGGCTATCAATACAACAAAATACGGAGCGAGTTCTGCTGCTCTTGTCAGTATGGACAACAAAACCGGACAGATTCTCGCTATGGTGGGAGGTGCTGATTATTTCGATAACGAGAATGGCGGGAACGTGAATGTTATTACATCTATGCGTCAACCGGGTTCATCATTCAAACCTATCGTCTATTCCCTTGCTATTTCCAAAAATCCCATTGGTCCCGATACTCCAATCTTTGATCTCAAAACCAAATTTGGAGAATGGGAACCGAATAATTATGATGAAAAATTTCTCGGAAAAATGACCGTAAAAAAAGCGCTCGATTATTCCCGAAATATACCAGCTATCAAGATGCTCTATCTTGCATGAGGAGAATCGGCTGTAGTGGACTTCGCGGAAGCTCTTGGAATCAACTCTCTCAATAAAGACGGGGAATACGGAGCACCGCTTGCTATCGGAACCGGGGAACTTAAGCCTATCGAACTTATGCAGGCTTATAGTGTATTTGCCAATGAAGGATACAAAAAAGAAATAAATCCAATTTTAAAGATTACCGATCAGAAAGGGAATCTTATCGAACAATTCATAAATAATCCAGGGAGATCCGTTCTGTCCGATGCAACTGCCTATATAATGAGTACTATTCTCTCGGATGCAGCGAGCCGTCCCTGAGATTTCTGGAACAATGTTTTAACTTTAAAAGATCGTGTTATTGCTGCCAAAACAGGTACATCCAATAAAGACGTAAGCAAAGGAGGAAAAAAGCAGATTCTCCCCCGTGATCTCTGGACTGCAGGATATACACCTCAGATTACTACTGTTGTCTGGGCAGGAAATGTTGATGGTACCGAAACAAAAGGCACCTGTGACGGACTCAATTGTGCAGCTCCTATCTGGCATGATTTCATGGAAGCAGCACATAAGGATCTTCCGAAAGAAGTTTTTGTAAAACCGGAGAGTATTTTTACTGCCACTATTAGTCAATTCTCAGGAAAACTCGTCAACGAAAATACTCCTGAAGAATTAAAAATATCTTCTATTTTTGCTGTGAAACCGACGGAATCCGAGGAATCTTTTAAAACTGTAAAAGTAGATAGTCTCTGTAATGGGAAAATAACAGACAATACTCCTTCCGAAGCCATAAAAACCGGATATATCGTCAATATTAATCCTGTTATCGATGGATATGAGAAAGATTGGGTTTCTTCTATTTCTGAATGGATAAAATCAGAAGATTGAAAGGTGTTCTTTTCTGGAATGAAAAATATCATTGGTTGAGTAAGTGATGAAATCTGTATTCGACCAAATTCCACACTGTCCAATATCACTGTTTCAGTATCATTCAAAAATGGTTGAACCTATCCGCTTGCGAGATATCCTTTCGAAATAAAATACAGTTCGGACAATGCTATTTCCCATTTCGAACTTCTCCGAGATGGAATTCTCGTTCAAAGTTTTCCTTTCCCCGAAACTCTTTCCTGAGATACATATAAAGTTCCTGCTATGACTTTCGGCGATGATTTCCGATGACAACATACACTTGTTTTCCGTGCTATTGATAAATATGGATATTCTGGAGCTTATACGGTCAATGTGACTTTCGAGGATAGAAATCCTGCGACCACTATCACTATAGTAAGTCCCTTGAAAGAAAGTGCTATTACTAGAATCTATGGCGATCAGTATTTCAATCTCCGATTTACCCTTACTCCCGGACAAAATGAAATCAGTAGCGTTAATCTCTATATCGATGGAAATCTTTCCCGCATACTTCCAACTACACTCGAACAGAGCGTTGCAATCAATGAAGAAAAAGATATACTCATAGGAGTTCATACAGCAGAAATAGAAACAATCGATACAAAAATGCAAAAAACAAGAAAATCGTTTCCATTCGAAATTATAGCGAGATAATCATTCCATCCATTAAAAGTTCATCATTCTTTTTATGAAAAAATTTCTCTTTATCTTTATGATCCTCGCAGGATCAGGGATTCTCATCCTTCTTTCTTTTTCGAAAGAAACTCCCGATCAAGAAGAAAATGTCGTAAACATTGATTTCAGCGAATGAGAAAAACTTTATGGTTGGAATCCTGATAAAAAAAGTTTTGAAAAAATAAATACAGAAGGAAATGTTCTAAAAAATACAGACACTCTTTATCGGCATAATTTTTCTCCTATTGATAGTATTTACTATATATCGGCAGATGCAAAGCCTTTTATTGTCGAGAAAAAAGGAGATAAGAATATCGTTACTTTCGGATCAGGAATATTTGTCTGTACTATACAAACAGGTCTGGATGCGTATGAATTTCATTTGAAAGACATAACTCTCATACCGTGAGGAAAAGGAAGCTTTTTCGTTGATACAACACGCACTCAATCAGAAATTTTCTCATTTGATACTTTTCTCAGTACTGAGCTTGTTTCTGGAACGAAACGAACCCCTATTGCCAGCTTTATACTCTTTCCTTCTTTGTTATTTAAACATGATCCAAGAAATACACTTTGACTTAAAGATGCGGATCTTCTTCGAATTTCGATAATTGATTCCATTCGATATGTAGATATAAAAACATCGACGAATTCTCTTTCATTTCCATGAGACAATACTTTAAAGAATAGCGTATTTGTTTCCAGAGTACAAAAAGATATCACCGCTCGAATCCATGCTCTGGTTGATTTGTATAATTCCTTTTTTGAAGAAAACAATAAAACAATTCAGAGTACGTCGTTTTTCGATACCTCAAATACTCTTTTGATAAACGGTTCAAAAAAAGAGATTCTGCTCAAGAATATGCTTATAGAGAATATAAAACAACTTCTCTATAATTCTAAAAATATTCAAGCTCAAAATAATATAAATGATGCTATTGCGGAGATGAAGAATCTGAATCCGAAGGTTTATACCGATGGACTTGCTATCTTAAAACAATATTATTATGTTGTTTCTTTTGCTCATTTTGTCAGCAAGAATGATCTTTTTGATTTCGCCTGACAGGAATCACCGATTCTTTCTCTGACGGAAAAGATTATAACTTCTCGCCCTTTGTCACAACAAGGAGAATATTATACACATTTTTCAGATCTGTTTTCCGTTTATTATTTTCTTGATTTCGATACTGAAAATCTCAATAAATATTTTGAAGATATACTCCAAAAGATTCTTGACAATAAAGTTCTCAAAGAAAATGAATTTCTTCCTTTTGTTTTCTTTGTTACACAGTATCTCTCCAACGGTCCAGTCATTCCAAATGAGGATACTATGAACATAGTATTGCATTTATTTCAGATAACTAATGACTATTATACCTATAATAAATCCAATGGAGCAAAGATTACTACTATTACTTCCACGACATTTTACAATTATACAAAAATCTTTGCAAAATTACATAATATATTTCTCAACACTTTTGTTGATAAGACTCCGACATGACTTCTCTTTAAAAAAGAGTATATCGATGGAAAAAGCACTGTTTTTGAACAAGGCTTCAAGGATGCTTTTTTACAAGTTATCAATAGGATAAACACCGATGCTGAAGAGAAAAAAAATCTTCTCAACTCCAATGAATCTTTTCGTCCATCTTCTCAACTTATTGATAGTTATACTCTTCTCAAGAATACGATCAAATCATTCGAGATATTCGTATCCATGTTTAATAACTATTCAAAATATCTCAATGATTTTCATCTCAATGAAAGCAATAGATCGGCAAAAGGTATTCTTGTAGAAGAAGAAATTAAAATGAGCAAAGAAATACTTACAACTTATTTGCAAAAGTTCAATAATCTCGATATTTCAAGTATTACGGTAACAAATAACTTTCGAGAAGATGGCTTCTATGAAACTCAGGTAACTATTCTTTGAAATGTCTTTCATTTCAATCTCTATGAACAGGACCATATTCTTACTGATATTTCCTTTACTGACGGTTCTGGACAAAAACATTCCTTTCCAAACATCAGTATCCCACTTGACCAAAAAGAAGAACAACTGAAAGATCTCTTTGATGGCGTGGATAATCCATCTCTTAAATATAAATACGATTTCAGAAACTTTTTTGAAACAACATTCCTAAAGGGAGATTCAACAAATACAACAAATCCTCCAGAAACGACACCTTCTCCTATTAATACTTCGTCAGCTTCTCCAGAAATTCAACTCTTCATACAAAAAGAACTTCTCGATAAAGACTTCAAGAATATTGAAAGTTTTCTCTCAATAGGTTTCAAAAATATCGATGCATCCATTAGTAGTGATGGAAATTATGTCATTGATCTCCATGATATCGCAAAAACATTTTCAATAAATGGAACAGTTTTTTCTACAGAATTCAACAGTAAATATACTTTCAATAGACATGCTTTTTCAAGACTTCTTTCAAAGGTAAAAAAAGAAGGTGGTGAGGCTTGATCATATGAATTCAATGGTATTTCCATAGAAATACTTCCAGCACGGATGTCGCTCCTCTCCCTTCCGGATAATCTGAAAGATTTGGGATATTATCTGAGAACAATCAAACAATTCTATACAAATCAACAATCGATTATCATCGACCTTACCGGAAAAAGAGTATTGCTCGATGACATTGTTTTTGTTCCTGATTTTACCACACCATAATTTTATCATTTTCTTACCAATCTCTTATGAAAAAAAATACTTCCGTTAAGATAATCGCGCTCGTTATTGTTATCGGCATCATTGCTTCGTTTATCGCAACTCCGATTATGTATCTTTTGCAGAAATAAAAAATTGCTTTTTGGATTTTTTCCATATAATACACCCGAGTTTTTTCGGAAAATGAAAAAACCAAGATTTTCTTATGAACAATAGCGCTACTTCCTGGATTCGAATCAGAATCTCATGTAATGCTTTTAAGAAAATTAATGTAAGGATCGCTACCGCTATTGATGAACTGTGGTCGTCAATAACATTTTTAGGTTCGCTACCGCTATTTTTTCACTTTTTTATTCTATGGCAAATACTGCCCTTATTAAGGATATGCTCGATAATGCTGTGCATATTGGACACAAGAGACAATTTTGGTCTGCTAAAATGCGCGACTATATTTATGGAATTCAGAATAATATCCATGTATTCGACCTCTACAAAACAGAAGTTCGAATCACTGAAGTAAAGAAAGCTCTTGAGGAAGCTGCTTCCAAAGGAAAAGTAGTTCTTATCGTTGGTACGAAACTTCAGGCTCGTGATGCTGTTAAGGCTATTGCGGAAGAAACTGGAAACTACTACATCAATACAAAATGGGTTCCAGGACTCCTTACAAACTTCCCTACGATCAAGAAACGAATCGCTGCTTACAATCAGATCGAAAAAGATCTCGAAGCAGGTGCTCTTGAAATGCTTACGAAGAAAGAAAAAGCATCTAAACTCAAAGAACTTGATAAGCTTCGGAAAGCGTATGAAGGTATTAAAGATATCAAGAAAACTCCAGATGTTCTCATCGTTGTCGATGGTCATTATGAATCTCTTGCTCTTGAGGAAGCACAGACTCTCAAAATCCCAACTTACGCACTTCTCGGTTCTACTGGTGATATTGACCACTGTACTGATTTCGTTCCATGTAACGTAAACTCTATCAAATCTATCAAATTCGTTCTCGACTACTTCAAGTCTACTATTAAACGAGTGAAAAAGACAGAAGGTGGTCTTATGGGACGAACTGAAAAACTCGCTCCTAAGAGCCCAGTTACAGAGGAAGAATAAAAGATATAAGAATTTCATTTTTTATCAGATTCCGAATCTCATGAAAAATGATGAAGTTCGTATGAAAATCGAGTACCAAAGTGAACCGTACGACTTGTACGGAGAGCGAGGAACACAAGATTTGAATACGAAATTCGCATTTTGCAGAGATTCTATAAATCTCTATCTTTAGAATCTTATATTTTGCTTATGCAGGAAAATCTCGATACTCTTCTCGGTGAAGAGGAAAAAGGTCCAAACAAAGAAGAACGGGTTCTTGGAGCTATCTGTTATGCTCCTTTCGGATGTTTTGCACCACTTTTGATGCAGAAACAATCAGAGTTTCTCTCATTTCATACGAAACAAGGGGGAATAATTTTCGGAGTATTTTTCATTCTCAATATCATTCCGCTTCCTGGTATTTTCGGGATTCTCTTCCTCGTCTATCTTGGACTCGCAGGATTTGCCGGATGGAAAGCATTTAATGGAGAAATGTATTCATACGAATTCATCAATGCACTCATTGAAAAATTTAAGAAATAATAAATACCCCCCTGACAAGGGAGGTGCCCGTAGGGCGGAAGGTTAACCCCCTTAATCCCCCTTGTCAGGGGGACAAACAAATCGTACAGATGTAGCACTGCTACATCTCTGCATTTAATTTTTAATTTAACACTATTATGGTAACTGCTCAACTTATTAAAGAGCTCCGTGAAAGAACCGGAGTAGGAATGTCTGACTGTAAAAATGCACTCGTTGAAACCAATGGCGATATGGATGCAGCTATCGATGTTCTTCGAAAAAAAGGTCTTGCAAAAGCTGCAAAACGTGCTGGAAACGAGACAGGAGAAGGTAAAATCAAAATCGTTATCGACGGATCTGATGCGTATGTTGCAGTAATCGGATGTGAAACGGATTTCGTTTCACGAAATGAAACTTTCGAAGAGATGATTTCTAAGTTCATCGAAATTCGAAAGACTTCTGCTTCCGATGAAGCAGCTCTTGTTATCGCTGAGGAACTCAAAGCTTCTGAGTATACGCTCAAGGTTGGGGAAAATATCGTTATCAAGACTCTTACAAAGATTTCTGGTCCGGTTCTCGCAAGTTATGTTCACTCAAACTTCAAGAATGGTGCTCTTATTGTTGCGAAAGCTGGTTCTGATACAGAAGCTCTTAAACAAGTTGCTATGCACGTAGTTGCTACTCAACCTCAAGTTCTCTCCCCTGCTGATATCTCTGACGAGGTAGTTGCAAAAGAAAAAGAGATTCAACTCGCTATCATGCAAGAGGATCCAAAGAACGCAACAAAACCTGCTGATATTCTCCTTAAGATTATCGACGGGAAAATGACAAAGTTCCGTGAGGAAAACGCGCTTCTTACTCAGCAATTCGTAGTAAATCCAGATCAAAAAGTGAAGGATTTCATCGGAGACGCTATCGTAAGTTTCTACAAGTTCTCAATTTAATAACACAAAAATCATCCCGAACATTCGGGATGATTTTATAGCCCCATAGTTCATCGGTTAGAATTCAGGACTCCAAATCCTGCGAGGTCGGTTCGATTCCAACTGGGGCTGCCAATTAAGACACAAAGTCTCGCCTTATTCAGGCGGGATTTTATTTTGTAATAAATTC
>PCUR01000007.1:26831-28898 GCA_002771035.1 Candidatus Gracilibacteria bacterium CG12_big_fil_rev_8_21_14_0_65_38_15
GTTTCTGGGGTTTCCAAGACAAAAATGAACGAAGGAAAGACAAATATTGAACAATTGATTTTTGCTATATCAAAAATCATTGATTCTATTCTCGAAATAGAAAGACGGATAATATGCCGAATCCAATATCTCTTTTGAAAGAGAGTAAATACAATACTAGATACTTCAAACGTTTCGCAACCGACATCCTATGAACAATCGTCAATCGTGCAACCAACAGTAAGATTTCAACGAACAGAGAAACTTAGCGGAGCTGTAAGTACTGAGGAAAAGAAGCAATACCGAAAATATCGTGAAGATTTGGTAAAAAACCAGAAAAGATCCGAGATTACGAATTTTGCTCTGCGAGAAGGATTTATTTTCGAGCTGTTGACTCAAGTTATGAACGGACTTATCCTGAGCAAGGATAAAGAGTTCGATAAAGAAAGTGTTCGATTGAAAAAATCAAGTTTTGGAACCGTCAATCATCTTATCTTTACATTAAGACAGACCATTATCGGAAGCGCTATTCCAAACAAAGAAGAGATAAAAAGCATACGTTCCATCCTTGGAAACGAGAAAGTAAGAGAGGCTTTATTTAAAGCTTTCAATGAAAAACATCCACATGCTCATATTCAGGCTCTTAGAGCTCCGAATCTCCTTGCTCGTCAGTCGGATATTATCCAATCCCTTATGAAGTCCGATCCGAAGATATTCCATTCCACACTTGATAATCTCTTTCTTCATTTCACTCAATTTTTCCCAGAAAATATGGATATTTTCTTAGATGATGATTTTTCAAAATGAGATTCAAATTATAAAAACGTTGTACAGTTCTCTTCCATCAATCCTACTGCTGTACGAATGAAGCAGAATAGTTTCCTTTGGAATGAACTACTCGTAGGAGAAACAAAACAAGGATTTGTTTTCAATAATGCCCAAGAGTTTCATGCTCTTCGACCGATAGATAGCACTTTCCCTCAAATCACCAAGAAAAATGGTCCACAATCTTATTCTCTCAGGAAAGTGAAAGTCGGGAGCTATATGCAGGAGCTTGCCAAGAAAAGATCTTTCGAACGAATGCTTCGAAGTACTTTCAGAACCGATGAACTAAGGGATTTCAATGCTCGCCCGGAAGTGCGAATACCAGCAGCAATCCTTTTGGACATTATGGACGGGACTCCTATTTCTCATAAAGAAACGAGTTTTATTTCTGAAGTTCTCTCAAATGCAAATTCTATTCAAACGCTTGATACATCATTCAGAAAACTCCAGATAGATTCCCGAATTGGAGATTATAATCTCATTAAGTATCCACATGTAAATACTGATATAATCGTTTCTTTTTTTCAAAATAAACTCAAAGGAAGTGATATTGTTTCATCAGAGATTGTTTGAGATGATTTACAAAATTTCGGATAATCTCACGAGAAACCATATAAAAACCCGCCGCGGCGGGTTTTTATATGCAAAATCTCTAGATTTGCAGTTCCAATAATCATTTTTTTGCATTCTCTAATTTCTCTATGTAATGAGTATTGCCTGTTAGAATATTATTGGTACTCTCTACGATACGACTCAGTTCTCTGGCGATATTCTCATGAAGCAACGACTGAATCATGTCCGGCCATTTTCGGATATTGTGACGACTAAGAATGAGTACTACGGCGGATTCTACTGCAGAGATAACATCAGCACTCCGTTTTCCAGTAAAATACCCTATCGTTCCAAATGAGCAAGTTTCATCTATTTTTGCAAGGGCTTCGCCTTTTTTCGAGACAACCAATTCTCCAGAAAGAAGCGCGAAAAAATGATCGCATTTCAAATTTCCTTCGTTTATGATAACTTCTCATTTGTTGAACTGACGTCGGAGAATCTCGTCTTTCAGTATGGCAGATCTGAGGAATTCAGGCGGGATCCCCTGAAAAGTCGGTGATATCTGCACGAGATGATTTACACTTTCTTTGAAAGTGGTTATGGATTCGAGATTCGGTACTCTCTTACAATCAATAAAAGGAGAGGGTTCTAAAATTCCTGACAACATACGAGTCTTATGATTAAGATATAATTCTTTACAAGACTATACCA
>PCUR01000056.1 GCA_002771035.1 Candidatus Gracilibacteria bacterium CG12_big_fil_rev_8_21_14_0_65_38_15
AAAAGTAAAGGAGTATTTGGCTTTACAATACCAAATACTCCTTATTTTAGCCACACACTATTTTCTATTATGCCTATTTTTGATATTTATCTCTGTTTGTCATAAAAGACGAAAAGCTGTTCAGAGAGAATTAAATTCTCAAGGAGAAAGTGTTACACAGCACACAATTTGTTCTGTTTCTGGATTACAAACATACATATCTATATCAGCCATGAGAAATGAGGGTAAAAGAAAAATTAGTTTTTTGCGGACGCTTTTTCTATCTTCTTTACTCTATCGGTAAATAGAACTCCGTCGAGATGATCTACCTCGTGCTGCACAATGCGTGCTGCGAAACCAGAAAGAAGTATGGATTGAGGTCGAAGGGAACTGTCAATATATGAAACCTTGATTCGTTTCCAGCGATCCACGTCTCCGTGTTCTCCGGGGATACTCAGACATCCTTCGTTATCGTATTCCATTTCTTCTGTATGATCAGTGATTTCTGGATTTATCATCGCAATAGTCCGATAGTTTTCATCTTCTTTTTCGTCTCTATCATGTATAAGACTCACGGCGATAACACGTTTGTTTATGCCAATTTGAGGAGCAGCCAAGCCAACTCCGCCATTATCTGGGTTCTTAATGTATCACACCATATCTTCACCGAGTCGAATGTATTTTCTCATTTCAGCAGAAGTTACTTTCTCGCTTTTAGTTCGGAGAATTTCATTGGTTTTTCCAGTCTGGATGTCGAAGTGCATAAAATTTTAAGGAAAATCTAATAATATTTATTCAATGTGAATATATTTCATTTTACGGAAAATGCAAGAAGCCTAAGGATTTCTTTTGACTTTTCTCCCTTTTTTTGTAGCATACGCCTATATTATTTCCTATTTCAGACCATCATAAAAATATGATTCAGCACGCCGACGAAGTACAAACCCGTATCGAAAAAGTTGCCAGAATGAAAGCTCTTGGTATTATTCCTTATGCTGCCTCTTTTGAGAAGAAGAATCCTATCGATTCCCTTGCAAGTTTCGATACAAGTAATTTCCGGGAAGTTGAAGCGGTCATAGCTTCGCCAATCAATAATGTAAAAACTGCTGGACGAGTCACTCTCTACCGAAGTTTCGGAAAGATTTCATTTGCGAAAATCCAGGATGCAAACGGAGAAATCCAGATTATGTTCTCACGAGAGAATTGTTCGATTGTGACACAAGACGGACTCAAAACTCAACTCTCTGAAGAAGTTTCCGCTTATAAATTCATGGAGAAATTGGTGGATATGGGCGACTTTATCGGAATAGAAGGAGAACTTTTCTTGACTCATAAAGGAGAACTTACCGTATTTGTTTCTGCCTTTACATTCCTTTCCAAGGCTATTCGTCCGCTTCCAGAGAAATTCCACGGAGTGAAAGACGAAGAAACCCTATATAGACAACGGTATCTCGACCTTATTACGAACAATGAAACATATAATCGATTCCTCCTCCGATCCCGATTTATAAAAGTAATGCGCGATTTCTACGAAGAGGAAGGTTTTATAGAGCTCGAGACTCCGATTCTCGGAAACTCCGCTTCCGGAGCTGCTGCTGCACCTTTCATTACCCATCATAATGACTATGATTTGGACGTATTTCTCCGAATCTCTCCAGAAACCGCTCTCAAAAAAGCGACAGTTGGACGATTCGAACGGGTATTCGAAATCGCCCGCGATTTCCGAAACGAAGGATCAGATCCTTCACATCTTCAGGAGTTCACGATGGTCGAACACTATGCTGCCTACTGGAATTACGAGGACAATATG
Organism: Candidatus Gracilibacteria bacterium CG12_big_fil_rev_8_21_14_0_65_38_15; assembly: GCA_002771035.1. GTDB lineage: Bacteria > Patescibacteriota > Gracilibacteria > BD1-5 > UBA2023 > UBA1545. The sequence continues at coordinate 1,790 of PCUR01000056.1, forward strand.
CGATTTATCGAAAAGATGATCAATAGTCTCTTTGAACGACTCGGACTCGAAAAAACCGTGAAAATCAAGGACCGGGACGGAGTTATCCAAGACGTAAACTTCGGAACTACTTGGGAACGAATCGATTATATGAAACGAATCCAGGAAGTAACCGGAATAGATATCAGTCAATATGGACCCGGTGATGAGGAAATATTCCGAAAGATTCTCAAAGAACAGAAAATCATTATCGAAGGAATGGAAACTATGGGACTCACAACACTTATCGACTACTTCTACAAAAAACTCGTCCGACCAAAAATCGTCGGACCAGCATTTCTCTACAACTATCCTAAGTATATGCAGCCTCTCGCTCGTGCTTCCGATATATTCCCAAGCATCGTCGAACAATTCCAGGTCGTGGTAAATGGATGGGAAATTATTAAATCCTATAGCGAACTCGTAGACCCAATCGACCAAAGAGCTCGATTCGAAGAACAAGCAAAAGCGGCAGCGGCAGGTGATGAAGAAGCCACTTCCGCCGATTACGATTTCGTCCTCGCCATGGAATACGCTATGCCTCCACAATCCGGTCTCGGATTCGGAATCGACCGATTCCTTACACTCATTATGGGTCAGGAAAATCTCCGGGATGTGGTACTCTTTCCTCTTGTAAAACCAAAAAGCGAATAAAAATTCCTGAAAAACTTGTTCTTTGAACTCAATACTCCATTCCTCGTTCACTGTACTACTTCGTACAGTTCACTCCGGTATTCGTCTTTCATTCAAATTATTGCGTTTTTGAGAAATTTCTGAAAATCTCTAATCTCTCAGAGTATATTACTTATACAAAAATTCACGTCCTAATCTCTAACTTCTCTCAATATGGACAAGAAACAATTCTTCGAGAGTTTTATATCTCCTTTGTCGGATAATTCCGGGCATCGACTTGATTCCTTTGGAAAAATTCAAGCTATTTTCGATTCCGTAAAATCTAACCTTTCGGATAAAAACCTTAGAAATGAGTTTGAAAAGATTGAGAAAGAGATACTTTTTCATGTTTGGATGTTTGAACAGATATGCAATGGAGAAGTGCCAAATAATGGAAATGGAGAAATGGTATTATGACCACTTATTGTTATTTCCGTTTCATGAGAAATTCTTTTTGTAAATAAGGCCTACTGTCAATCAAGTGGTCTTTCTCCTACCGAGATTCAGTCCCATGAACACAAAGGAACTCTCTACGGTCAAGTATACGAATGAGAGGATATCAATCAGGCACAAGAAGCAACATCTCGGCTTCATGCTTGAAAATGATACAAACGTCTGGAACTTCTTATGAAATATTCTGGTCGAAAAATTTCGTGGAATTCATACGGATGAGTTGGAGCATATCTCGAAATCCGTTCTGGAAGAGAAATATCCGACAAAAACAATCAAGAAAAAGAACGGAACAGATATTATCGAGGAAGTATTATGAATTCCATAAGACTTCTCGATAACCTCTTTCAAATAAGCATAAATGAAGATTTTTCTGAGGAAAACGAACAGTATTTTATATGGATAGGAGAGTTTCTTTCCATGTTTGATTTTCTCTGGAATCATAGCGAACTTTTTATGGAAATTATCAATGTTCCAACTATTGAAACAGGTGGGATTTCCGGATCCTACAATACCGTATATGCACAATTCCTCAAACATTCATTCGAGGAAAGAAAGAAGTTCAAAGAGATTCTCACTACTGCGCATGAAGGGGATATCTTGGATCTTCTCTCAAAAAGAGAAACTATTACATTTATGGAAGAGGAGCGCAGATTTTGCGAATATAACAGATGCCCTGTCGCTCTCATTCATTGGCATCATTTGGTATATCCTCACGAAATGGTTCCATGATACGATCAAATATTCAGCATGGGAATACTTGTGCATAAAATCCCGAAGAAAAACATATTCACTCGAATATACCGATATTTTTTTAAAGATTGAAAATCTCATAATTAATTCTTCATTTATCCTCTTCCATGAATTTCTTTCGTTCGCTCATTGCTCTCGACTCACCTATCCGAGTATTTTACCACTATCTTCGCTGAGTTCTCGCTTTTTATATGTATGGAAATCCTGCTCGGGATATGATCGTAATAGGTATCACGGGAAGTAAAGGAAAAACTACGGTTACGAATCTCGTAGCCAGATGACTCGAACATGCCGGAAAAAAGGTTTTTATGTTTTCGACCGCCAATTATTCTATTAATGGACAATGGTCAGAGAATAATATAAAAATGACTTCCCCATCACCGTTTATTTTACAAAAACTCCTCAAAGAGGCAAAGGAAGCAGGCTGTGAATATGCGGTTATCGAAACTTCCAGTCATTCAATTTTCTATAATCGGAACTATGGAATAGATTATGACGTAGCAGTCCTCACGAATATTTCACAAGATCATCTCGATCTTCATAAAACTATGGAAAATTACGCCGCAACAAAACTCCAACTCTTTACAAATCTCGTTTCCTATCGAAGAAAACCTGGAGTAAGAAAGGTTGCTGTTATTAATATAGATTCCGATTATGCCAGCATGTTTTTACGGGAACCAACACCGGATATTATGTATAGTTACGGGATGGCAGCAAATGCACAGATTTCCTCACAAAACATCCATCATTATAAAGAAGGAACGGAATTTGAGATCAAAATGCCATCAAACATTATTTCGATAAAAACGAAACTTCGTGGAAACTTCAATGTCAGCAATATCCTTGCTGCAGTTAGTGTACTCATATCACAAAAAATCGATATCCCAACAATTGTCGAAGCTATTGAATCTGTAGAAGTAATACCGGGAAGACTGGAAGAAATAGAGAATAACCGAGGATTTATGGTATTTGTCGACTATGCCCATACAGAAGATAGTCTCCGAAATATTCTTGAAACAATAAAACAAATGGAATGAATCGGACGTATCATTACTGTTTTTGGAGCGACCGGCGACCGAGACACGAGCAAACGACCAAAAATGTGAAAAGTGGTCGATACTCTGAGTGACGTAGTGATTCTTACCGAAGACGATAATTATACCGAAAACAGTCTCAAGATTATCAATGAGGTTTCTATGGGAATCAAACGGAAAGAAGGAGAATTGTTCTGGATTGTGCCTTCGAGAATGGATGCTATACGTACTGCTCTCGTTATTGCTGAGAAAGAAGACGTGGTAATCATTGCTGGAAAATGAGCAGAAACAGTTCAAGTTACGAATTCTGGTCCTATCGTTTGGGATGATAGAACAATAACCAGAAAAATTCTTCAGGAAATCGATGAAAATGAAATAATGATGGGGTAATTATTTCCCTCCGTTTTCTATATCAGAAAATATAGCATCGATATCTTTTTGGATATTTTCAAATTCTACATCTTCTTTATTATTATTTCCGGCTTAATAGCAAAAAGTGTGTGGCTGGAATGATAGGTTTTACCCGAGTAGGAGAGAAAGAATCAGTTTGATTTTTCTCTCCTTTTTTAATCATC
>PCUR01000073.1 GCA_002771035.1 Candidatus Gracilibacteria bacterium CG12_big_fil_rev_8_21_14_0_65_38_15
TGTCTATAATATCCCTAACTTGTGATATTTTACGAAGTAATTTTTCTACACAACCTGCCTATATTGTACATATTAAAAATAGTGTGTAATATATAATTATTTCTATTCTTTTTGCAAAAAGAAATTATAAAATCTCGTCACGGAGCGTATCAATATCCCCTGCTCCAAGCAGTAATATTATACTCGAACTTGGGTTCTCTTTGTCATATTTTTTAATATATTCGAGAGTGTTTTTCATCCCCTTTCCATTTCGGATAAATGGATAATAAGCATTAAGAGAATTAATCAATCGGTCCATTGTCATATATTGGACGTCCTCATCACTATCCCGTGAGAAATAAATATCTGGAATAATGAGCATATCTGCCGAATCGAAAGCTGTCATAAATCCTGAGAGAAGTTCCTTAGTTCTGGAATGCTGATGTGGTTGAAATACGACAAAAAGTTTCTTGTCGGAATATTTTTCAGCAATCGCTTCAAGCGTCAACCGAATCTCGGTCGGATGATGTCCGTAATCGGACATAAGGATATTCCCGGCAGATGTGGTTCTGATAATCTCAGAACGTCTCCAACAGCCTGTGTAGGATTCAAGTTTCTTTACGATGTACTCTCCATCAATTCCGAGGATTTTCCCGACTACAAAAGCAAGTTTCGCATCAAAGAGCAAATGGTTTCCTGGAACTTGGAGTTCTATATCTGGGAATAAGGAAAACTTTCCGTCTACATCGTACCATCCGGTATGATTCATGCGAATAGGTTTCGCGCGAGTTTTGGAAAAATCAAGTTTCTGCGCATTCAGATTATCCATATCGTATACCACATATTCGCTTGTCTGGTTGATGAGCGATTGGAAAGCGGAAATATAATCCGCGAGATCTCGGTAATAATCCAGATGATCGAGATCGATATTGGTGATGACCGTAATATACGGATGATACGCGAGAAATGCTCGTTTGTATTCACATGCCTCGATAGTAAAATACTCGCTCTGTTCAATATACAGATTGGAATTCCCGAGTCCAGGAACCTGTGTTCCGACGAGCACTGAATTCCCAACCGTAGAACCGGCAAGCATTATTCCCGTCATCGCCGTCGTCGTGGATTTCCCATGACTTCCGGTAATCGCTATGCATTTTTTTGCATTCACCATCTCTGCAAGCGCATCCGGATAGGATATAAGAGGAATATTTCTCTCAAATCAAGTAAGCATTTCGATATTATTTCTATATCCTTCCTCGAAAGTATTTGCTGTTCCGAGAACCGCTTTGGTATAGATAATACGATTCGTATTCGGTGGAATATTTTCCGCTCGGTGTCCGATGAAAATATCCATCCCCTCTTTCTGGAGATTCTGGATAAGTTCGGAATCACTGTCAGTCGACCCTGAAACAGTGAATCAAAGCTGTTTATAATAACGAGCAATAGCGGAAATCCCGATTCCTCCGATACCGATGAAGTGATAGTGTTTTTGGGACATAAATTTATTAATTAGTACTTAAGAATGAGAAAATATTAACTTTCAAATCTCATATATTTCCAGAATTATCTATGGTTATGTATTTTCCTGTTACTTTCTCAAAATAGGACTTCAACTTGAGATACACTTCATAGTTTGCCTCGCTAACATCTCATTTCCTCTGGTTTAATCTCTCTTTAATATATTGCTCATCCGATATAACGTGTATGAAATGGCAATTGGTTTTCATTTTTTCTCATAAAACTTGAACGGAATCCCGTTCCGATTGTTTTGCGAAAACACCATCCAAAATCACCGTTTTCCCTATGTTGAGAAAATGATTTGTCCTTCTATAAAACTCAGCATATACATTATCGGATTCATCTTGAGTATAAAGGGATTTTGGAAATAATTCCTGTCGAATCTCATCCGTTCTGAGAATTATAGATTTTTCTCCAAAATATTCATGTATTATATTTGCCACTGTGGATTTTCCACTTCATGGCAATCAAAAAACAATTATAAGTCTATTCATGTTATGATTTTATGATAAATTCTCTTTTCCGATAAACCGACGGGATGAGAGGAATCCTGAGAGAAGTCCGACAAAAAGAACTACTCCAAATTCCATAAGAAATATTTGTCCGTAGAGAGCAAAAAAACGATCGATGAATACGGGAAAGTCGGTGATGAGCGAGAAATTTATATTTCTTACAAGCAGAGAAAATACGGAAGTTCCTATAAAATAGGCAAGTCCAGTGTAAAGTACTCATTGAATGGCGAATGGTCCATAGATGAAAAAGTTTTCCCCTCCGACCAATCGGATGATTTTAATCTCATCGCGATAGAAGAATACGAAATTTCCGATACTGTTATAGATGATAATAAATACCGCAAATATGAAAAATCCGATGATACCATAAATACCGTACTGAACGGACAAAAGAATATTTATAAGTCCTTGGATACGATCGTATTGCGCCCGATAATCAGTCAAAGATTTCTTGGAACGCTCCTCGTCGTACTGAATAATCCCAGTATAACGCTTGACGACCATATTAATAGCAGGATACTCCCCGAGTGGGATATTTTTGATAACTATAGATGATGGAAGTGGATTATCTTTGTCTCACTCGATTACACGGGACAGTTCGGGATCGCGTTTTTTGAGTACTTCAAAAGCTTCCTCACGAGAAATAAACTGGACTTGCACACTGGAACTTGCTTGTTTCAATGCTGAAATACTCTCAATAACTTCCGAATTATCCGCATCATATCCCGGCTTCAGATTGAGCGATATACTCATTCGATCATTGATATTTGAAGTAATCGAAGAAGTTACATACTCGATAAAAAAAAGAACATTGATAAAAAATATGAGAAGGGAAATAACCAGAATCGACGAAAACGAAAGAAACGGATTCCGAATCGTATTCTTGAGAGCGTACTTAAGGATGCGCACGAAATAATGAAAAATGAAGAATTAAGAATTCAATATTCAAAAATGATGATTATCTATAAATCGGGTTTTTAGGGGGAAAACTGCCTGAGAACGATGATAAACAGTTTATTTATTGCTACCCGACGAGTTTTTTCCCTTTAAAAGCTTTTGATACTTTTGGCTACAAAAGTATATAAACTTTATTCTGACTATATAGATTTCCCCTCAGAAATCAACCCCCGCCGACCATAATCACACATTTCTCGAATCGGACAAGTGGAACACTTGGGATTTCGTGCCGTGCATTGGTATCGACCAAAGAGTACAAGTGGATGATGAATAATCATCTTTTGTTCATAGGTAAATTTTTTTTCGAGGATTTTATCCGTCTCTTCCGGAGATTTTGTTCGGACAATTCCGATGCGGTTCATAACCCGATGCACGTGCGTATCGACTCCGACATACGGTGCATCGTAGAGAACTCCGAGTACGACTTTCGCGGTCTTCACACCAACACCAGGAAGTGTTTGGATTTTTCATAAATCATTCGGGATTATTCCACCGAATTCACGAACAAGTTTCTCTCCAGATTGCCAGATGAATTTCGCTTTATTCCGATAGAAATTCACCGAAGAAACCATTTTTTCGAGTTCCTTCGGAGATATTTTTGCCATATCCTCGGGTTCGCGAACGCGAGCAAAAATCGCTGGAGTGATTTTATTGACCTGTTTATCCGTCGTCTGAGCCGAGAGAATCACCGCGATGAGAAACTGAAACGGAGTTTCGTACTGGAGCTCCGTCCGGATATCTGGGTACATTCGGGCAATTTCCGTGAGAATATGGGAAATTTGGATTTTGGTTTTCATTTTTCTATCAGATGGTTATACTAAAATCCATAATATGGAAAAACTAGAAAAATTCAATTTACTGTTTTCATTATGCTTTTCGATACCCACACCCACTCTTACTTTCCCGAGCTCGCCCTTCGACAGGACGAGATTGTTGATACTATGATGCGAAACGATATTCGTTATGCGACACAGATCGGTTGCGATATCGAAACCAGCAAGCAAGCGATAGAACTGGCAAAAAAATACGAGGAATTTTACGCAACGGTCGGATATCATCCGACCGAAGGACAGACTCTCACTCGAGAGAAAATTCCAAAAATAGTAAAAGAATTGGAACAACTCATTATCGTAGATCGTGAGATTTCAGGTTCTTTAAATTCATCTCGGTGTATCGTCGCTATCGGCGAAATCGGATTTGATTATTATCATCTGGAAGCAGGAAGAGAAGCGGAATACAAGGAAACACAACGAGTTCTTTTCTTCGCGATGACCGAATTGGCTCTGAAATACGATCTCCCCATCGTCGTCCACACTCGTGAAGCTCGCGTGGATACGCTCCGATATTTGAAAGAATCCGGAATCCGGAAAGCGATTATTCACTGTTTTTCGGAGGATTATGCATTTGCACAGGAACTTATGGAATACTCCGATGAAATCGTTTTCAGTTTTTCGGGAATCGTCACTTATAAGAAGTCCCTTGCCGTTCAGGAAACTACGAGACTTCTTCCTCTGAATAAAATCCTCATCGAGACGGACGCTCCGTTCCTCTCGCCCCAAGCGGTTCGCGGAACCATCAACGAACCGGCGAATGTCCGATACGTTCTGGAAATCATAAAAAATCTCCGGACCGAAGATGGTGCGGAGATTGAGAAAGTTATTTATGAGAATAGTTTGAGAGTGTACGGAATACAGGATTAACGGTATTCTCCCACATCCAATACGAGGTGAAGTTTCGCGCCAGATGGTCAGATATCGATTGCCATCGGTGCAGAAGTAGTGGTGGATTCTCTGTAAGTATTGATTCCCGGGTGAGATGTAATCATTCCTTCTCGTGTAATCAAAATTTTTGGAACAGCCACTGAATATACTCTTCCTTCGAAACCTATTTCCAGTCTTGCTGTATTTTGTTCATAATGAACATAGAGAGGTTTTTTAGTGTAATAATTACTTTTTCGATCCATCTTGAGATTGATATCATATCGAGTGAAACCTTTTGAAACAAATCCTTCTTCTCTGTAATCAGGAGCGGAATCACTGGTTGCGAGTTGTACATCGATTACCGAATAACGACCGTCGGCAAATCCTCCGAGTACATCGATATCGCAATACGATCCTGTCATAATTCTCAGTGGAGTGACTTGTTTTGTTTCAATCGAAGTTTCTTGAGAAGATAATTGTCTCTCTTTTTGTATTTCCTCGATTTGATTCAAAACTCCCGCCATTTCATTGAGCTTGTCTAGCTTCGCTTTTCATTTGAGTTTCGGTAGTTCTTCTTTGGACATCTGATCGTATGCATCGCAATAAGATCGGAGAAGATCTACTTTTCTGTCAGGAGAAGATTGGGGAAGATTTTCACAAGCGTCTGCCATAAAATTTAATTTTAAAGATAATATGTATCCATATTATCATATCCTCCTTTCTTTTGCAAAAAAACACAAAGTTCTTACAATCAGAGTATTATTTTCCCACTGACTTTATGGACTTTCGACTTTGTAAACTTACCCATTCCAAGGAAAATCGAAGTGGTTTCACTCTTATCGAGGTTCTTCTCGCTATCACTCTTTCGGCGATTCTTATGACTGGGATTGTCATATTTGTTTCCAGCTCGCTCGGGTCGAATATGGCGACAAAGAAGATACTCGAGGATGGAAATAAGAATGAGAAATTCGAACAATATCTTACGCAAACGCTTGGAAATATTACGGGGAGCGGATTTTATGCGACTGGCTCAATTTTCGGTGACTATCTCACCGGGATATTTCTCTCCACAGGGAGTCCGAATCTTCCTATCACTTTCCTCGGACTTAAAACCGAGACAGGGTATTGCGATAGTTATGAGGGAACAGCTGATGCCACCGGAACTATTCTTAAATTGGCGATACGACAATTTGCCGTTCCAACAGAACAAAGCAATGTCCCTGGATATACTCTCTCATCCACCGGGAATTCCATTTCTTTCGGTACAAATCGCATTATTGGAACCGGATATCCGGGAAATAGTTTGGATACAACTTCCTGAGCTCTGACGGAACTCTCATCGCCGAGTGCCATTATATTATCAGGAAGTAATCTCTATGTCGCCGACACGATGAACGATCGTGTTTTATCGTATAATACGAGTCTTGGAACTATAATCGAGCTTCTCGGGCGGGCGGACGGTATACGAAAACCGACGAGTCTGTATTTCTCGGGAAATACACTCCTCATCGCGAGCAGTGGAAACGGGAAAATTTACAGCCTCCAAGATGGAGACTTGGGTAATGGTTCTACTTTTTCTAGCACTTTTCAAGTAGCAAATGTTTTCCAAGCAGATACTATCCGATTTACGTTTTCTGGAATATCTTCTGTTACTCAACCAACGACAACCGGAGATTTTATTTTGGACGGAGTAACTCAAAAACTGAACGATGTTGTAACTCCCGGAACAAACTTGCAATATACTCTCTCGTGAGGAGTTCAAAATTTTTCAGCGGGAACTTCGTATAAATTCACGGTAAGTAATATTTCAACTCCACCGACAACTCCTGGAAATTACACGGTACAGATAGATTTCCAGAGCGGAACTACCGTCAATTATTCCGATACTTTTCATTATTTCTCAAAATGAGATGGTACTCTGGAAGATGATACTGGGAATATCCTAAAAACACTCGCTTCAAATATCGACTATCCTCATAATATAACAGGATCAAGCAGTTGGAGTAGTACGATTAATTGGAATACAGTTTTTTCCAGCAATCCTTCCTGAGACGAGATAACTTCCTATTTTCCCATTCAGGATATTGATTTTCAGAAAACTGGAAAAATCCTCACGATTCGATATCATGAATATACCAATTACGATTGCATTCTCGAGAAACACCGAACGGAAGAAAGAATCTGGAAAATACCATTACCCGAGTAATAAAAAACCTCTTTTATTGAAAAGAGGTTTTTTATTCAAGTATCCTAAAGTTCCGAGAAGTCGGCGGGAAGTGTATTGTTTCCTCCAGAAGATCCAGAAGAAATATCGATTGTGTCTTTATTTCCAAGCAATTTTCCAGAAAGATCCTGGATAGTCGTGAATATTACTTTCGGGGAAACATACTTAGAAACATTGAGTCCGAGAAGATCTCCTACTTTCGGAGCAACAAATATGGAAAGAATAATAACAATAAGTCCGATTACCGCATAACGAATACTGTTAATAGCGGGCTTTACCTTTTCATCCTTTCCTCCTGACAATATAAGCATAACTCCTCACCAAAGGATAAAAATAACAGAAAGAAATCCAGAAATAAGCACTACGAGAGCGATTCCTACACGGATAATATCATTGATATTATATATTTTGTTTGGATCAATGGCAGAACCTGCAGCGAAAGCGATATCAAACATAGGAGAAGTTGGAAAGAAATATTGTTTGTACTATATTCAGAGAAAGAGAAAAGTAAAGTTTTTTGGATATAAAGGGGAATATGCTATAAATCCCAAGAAAAAATTGATATCTCTCCATTTTTTCATACTATGCAAACATATTAAAAATAATCCATCGTATGACGCTTCTTATTTTTTCTCTTCTTATTTTCCTTTCACTCATTCAATGGGTGGTTTTCATTGATGTTATACTCTCATGGGGAACCCTTGTAGGAATACATTTTCGTCCAAAGTTCATAGTAGCAATAACGCTTCCGCTTTATGAAACAGTGAGACGATTCATTCCTTCTTCGTTCAGCGGAATTGATTTTTCTCCAATCATTGTATTTATTGCCATCGAACTTATATCGAAGCTTCTTATCGCGATAGATCCGAGTGTTTTAGCTTTATTACCAAGATAAAATCAATTATTTATGCAATCTAAAAGTATCGATTACTCCATATTTTTTATCGTTCTTTCGCTTATTGTGTTCGGAATGATTATGATAAGTTCCGTGAGCGTCTATCCTTCTTTCAAGGTAACATCTTTTATGGTAACGAAAGGACTGCTTGTTGAACCGAATAATTATTTCTATCTTCTCAAAAATATTACTCATGTAATTCTCGGGTTTTTACTTTTTGCTATTGTCGTAAAAACTCCTTTTTCTTTTTTTGAGAAATATGCGAAACATATTTTTATTGCGGGGATTTCTTCTCTCATTCTCGTACTTTTTATAGGAGCCACCTATAATGGAGCAAGGGGATGGATTAATGTTCCGTTTCTGCCGTTTTCCATTCAACCGGTTGAGTTTATGAAGTTCGGACTCATTATTTACCTCGCGTATTTTCTCAAAAGACGTCGTTCGCAGATTGCCGATTTTTATAACGGATTTTTGCCGTATATGTTCAATTTTGTGATTATCATGTTCCTCTTGGTTCTCCAGCCAGACTTCGGTTCTATACTTATCTGTACGCCGCTTGTTGTTGCTATGTTTTTCGTCGGATGAGGTAATACAAAACATCTTCTTGCATCAGCGTGAGTATTTATAATATTCGCTCTCTCCATCTATGGACTCTGAAAACATTCGACTCCAACCGATAGGAATTCTTTCTCGTATATAACAGATCGAGTAGATAACTTCCTTGCAGATAATCAGGATGCAATCAGAAATAAAACCATCAATTTCCAAACAGAACAAGGACTTATCGCCATCGGAAGCGGTGGATTTTTCGGGCTCGGATTCGGGAAATCTATACAGAAATTCGGATATCTTCCCGAAGTGGAAGGGGATTTTATTTTCTCGGTTATCGCAGAAGAACTCGGATTTCTCTGAGTCCTTTTCTTGGTATCACTCTATCTGTATATCTGATGGCGAGGTTTTCTCATCGCCGAAGCTTCGCAGGATATTTTTGGGAAATATGTCGCTACAGGAATCACTACTCTTCTTCTCACACAGGCTTTTATCAATATAGGAGTTAATCTCAATATCCTTCCACTTACCGGAATAACCCTTCCGTTCATCAGCTACGGAGGTTCCTCACTTCTCTCTCTTATGCTCGCGATGGGAGTACTCCTTAATATTTCACGTACTGCTGATTTTGCCAAAGTGGAAAATAAAGTCGGATTATTCCGGAGGAATAAGGTACGATAAATTAATGCACAACACAAACTACATCGGGGTCAGCCCCATTTCTATAGAAAGCCCCTACGGTTAATCCACCAGCGATTGCATTTGCATTATTTGTATACACAGGAAGTCCTACAACATGTAATTTGCTTTTTGGGTTTATAGTCCCGATTCCTACGTTACCACTCGAATCAATACGAACTCGCTCTGTACCATAACTAGCATTTGTAGTTCATAATGGCAATCCTGTTGGACCAGTATAAAATGCAAGACCCGTCGGCATATCAGAACTTGAATTAAATATATTATCGGCATATCCAGATATAGATGCTGAATAGAGGAGATTTGATTCTGTTCCGTTAGTTTGATTACCACCAAAATATATTGTTCATAGTCTTTTCCCACTTGTTACAGCACCTTGTGTATTTAGTCCGGCAAGAGCAAGTCCTCCGCCAAATGTCTGGGATGAATTATTATCACTCCGTCTCCCTTGTACTTCAAGTACTGGAGAAGGATTACTTGCTCTATTGTCATAGATAAGTATTCCACCACTTGGTGTAGATCATCCTATAGTCAATCTGCTTGTTGGATTTACTCCTATCCCCACATTTTCTCCTGAGAATGAAAGATTCTCCAATCGTGTATTGATATCTAATACTCCATCCACAATCCGATTCCATGCAGTTGCAGTAAGACCTGAGCCAGTTCATACTTTATCCGCAACAGTAAGTCCCCCGAAGAGAGCTCCGTATCCAACAGAAAGCACAAGAAGAGTACTAAAGAATATAACTGCTGAATAGATGGATTTCTTCCAAAAAGAAAGAGTTTTCATACAAGAAACATAAAAAAAATAAATTAAAACCAGTATTGCATTTCTTTTCAATAAATCAAGTTTCGCTTTAAAAATATAATTTTCTCTTGCTTTTTAAATTAGCACGTATATAATGTATGTGCTAAATTATATTTCATAACTCTCATGATTTCAAAATATATTTTCTCCCTTCCTGCGGGACTCGCTCTATTGATAGCTCAGACATAGTCCTCGGTAGCGGTCGAAAGCATATTTTGAAATCCTAACTATCTACTGGATTTTCATTTACTTCATAATCTTCTCACTTATGAATACGGAAAAATACACTCTATCCGCTTCCAAACGGCTAGAGGAAGCACAGAATATCGCTATAACGAGTGGAAACCCATCACTCGAAAGTATTCACCTTCTCTCTTCTATCCTGCTCGCAAAAGAGAGTATTAATCATGAACTCCTTGGACGAGTCGGAGTGGAGGTGGAAACCTTTGCAAAACGTGTAACCGAACAATTGGAACGCCTTCCGAAAACGAGTGGCGGATCTGGTAGTCTCACTCTTTCTCAGGAATTAAATACTGTCATAGCCTACGCGGATACTCTTGCGAAAACTATGCAGGACAGTTACATTACCGAGGAACATTTGTTTCTCTCACTTATCGAAAAATCCTCCAGTCTAAAGGAACTTTTTAAGACTTTCAGTATCACTTTTGATATCTATAAAAAGGAGGTGGAAAACCTTCGAGGAGGCGAGAAAGTTACTTCCAACGATGCCGAGAATCTCTACGAAGCACTCAAGAAATACACTATCGATCTCGTCCTAATGGCGAAGAAAGGAAAAATCGATCCCGTAATCGGACGTGAAGAAGAAATACATAGAACTATTCAGATACTTTCCCGACGAACGAAGAATAATCCCGTTCTCATCGGAGATCCTGGAGTCGGTAAAACCGCCATCGTCGAGGGAATCGCCCGAAAAATCGTCGAAGGCGATGTTCCAGATGTACTCAAAAACAAACGAATACTCACACTCGATCTCGGAGCACTCATTGCCGGAGCCAAGTACCGCGGAGAGTTTGAAGAACGTCTGAAAGGAGTTCTGAAAGAGGTCGAAAAATCCGATGGAAATATCATTCTTTTTATTGACGAAGTCCACACCATCGTCGGGGCTGGAAACCAGGAAGGATGAGCTGATGCTGGAAACCTTTTAAAACCCGCTCTCGCTCGCGGAGCCATCAAAGTTATCGGAGCGACGACCATCAATGAATACCGAAAATACATCGAAAAGGATCAAGCCTTGGAACGCCGGTTCCAACAGGTCATGGTCGATGAACCGAATACGGACGATGCAATTGCAATTCTTCGTGGAATCAAGGACAAATATGAAGCTTTTCATGGAATCAAAATCACTGACCGAGCCATTGTTGCTGCAGTGGAACTCTCGGTCAAATACATCGCCGATCGCAAGCTCCCGGACAAAGCCATCGATCTCATAGACGAAGCAGCATCGAGCGTGAAAATGAGTTCAACCAGTAAGCCGATTGAACTCGATAAGCTCGAGAAAGAAATCCGTTCTCTGGAAATCCAGAAAGAAGCTCTTAAAGCAGAGAAAACACAAGATCCGAAAACAAACAGCGACCTTGAAAAGGAATTGGCGGACAAGCAAGAGCAATTTCGTACAAAACTTTCGAAGTGGCAACGGGAAAAAGATCTGATTATTTCCGTGAAAACCAATAAAGAGAAAATAGAATCTCTGAAGAATGAAGCAATAGAACTCGAACGTGATGCAGATTATGCCGGAGTTGCGCGCATCCGATACGGAGAAATACCAGTTCTTGAAAAAATAATCGAATGAGTCGAACAAGAACTCGCGGAGATTCAAAAGAAAGGAGAATCCTTCCTTCGAGAGAAGGTAGATATCGAAGATATTGCAGAGATTATTGCGAAATGGACCAGAATCCCGGTCGGGAAACTCGTGGAAGGAGAAGGTGAAAAATATCTCCATCTTTTTGAACAACTCTCCGCGCATGTAGTCGGACAGGATAATGCTCTCCGTCTCGTTTCCGAAGCAATCCAGCGAAATAAGGCAGGACTCTCGGACCCCGAAAAACCAATTGGAAGTTTCTTATTTCTCGGACCTACTGGAGTCGGTAAAACCGAAACCGCGAAAGCGCTCGCTACTGAACTTTTCAACGATCCTCACTCTATGATTCGCATCGATATGAGCGAATATGGAGAAGCACATACGGTCGCTCGACTCATCGGTTCACCTCCCGGATACATCGGACACGAGGAAGGTGGACAATTGACCGAAGCAGTACGCCGAAAACCCTACTCAGTCATACTTTTCGACGAGATAGAAAAAGCTCACACTGACGTATTCAATGTATTCCTCCAGATCCTCGACGACGGACGATTGACCGACGGAAAAGGACGAACAGTGAGTTTCAAAAATACGATTATTATCATGACGAGTAATGTCGGAAGTCACTTAATTTCTTCATATCTAGAAAATAAACCCCCTGTATTCCCCTTCTCAGGGGGACAAGAAAAAGATACCGCTATTGCCTCCCTGACAAGGGAGGTGCCCGTAGGGCGGAGGGTTTTGGAGGACGACGGAGGGGTGCAAAAAACCATTATGAGTGAACTCAAAAATCACTTCCGTCCAGAGTTCCTGAACCGCATCGACGACATCGTGGTCTATAATCCACTCTCGGAAGAAGTTCTCTCCGGAATCGTAGAAATCCTCCTACAGGATGTGACGAATCTTCTCGCAGAAAAACATATCACAGTTTCGTATGATGCAAGTTTGAAAAAAGAACTCATCGCCACCGGATACGACCGAGAATTCGGCGCACGACCGCTCAAACGGGCGATTACCCGAATGGTTATAAATCCACTCTCGACCAAGATTCTCTCAGGAGAACTCATGGATGGAATGAGTGTGAAACTCAGTATGAAAGAAGGGGAATTGAAAATCTCGTAAACGAAAAATAATCCGCCAATTGGCGGATTATTTTTTAATCCTTCTTCCCCTGACATACAAAGTACTCCTCGAAACTTCGTTCTCGGCAGGCTTTTGGTTTGCATTTGTGGAGTACAGTATACCGATTTTTAATCGGACCGATGAGATCGTCGATATCTTCTCCGACGAAGACTTTCAAAACCAGAGTTCCTCATTTTCGGAGGAATATGTCGGCGATATCGAGGATGGCGAGATTGAGCTCGACACTTCGATATTGATCGACTCCTGTTTGTCCCGTTGTATGAGTGGCGATATCTGAAGTCAGACAGTCAAGTTGAGTGATACCGAGTCATTTGAGAAATTCGACTATTGGTTCCGTTACAAATACATCTCCTTGAAGTATATGGACATTTTGGTATCCGAGACTTTTTATTTTCTGGATATCGATTCCTGCAATAATTCCGGTCGGTCCAACCATCTTCGCGAGAACCTGCAACCAACTTCCTGGAGCACTCGCGATGTCGAGAACTTTCATCCCGGTACGAATGATATTGTACTTTTCCTGAATCTCGAGAAGTTTAAAAGCACTTCGAGCGCGATATCCAAGTTTCTTGGCTTCGTAAAAATACTCGTCTCGAACGATATATTGAGGTTTTCCGGTTTTCTTCTTCTTTTTAACTGGCTGTTCCGCGAGAATATCACGCGCCTTTTTGAGGGGTGCCGCACCGGGATGACGTGCAACCCGTATGTTTTTCTGCTTTGCAGGAACCTCTCCGGCAAGGATCCTATCCAGCTTTGTACGACGTCTCGTACGAGTGAGTTTCTTGGGTGCGGATTTTACTGTTGACATAAAAAGAAAATTTATTAATATCCTCCATTAATTTGCTCTTAAAAATACACAAAAATGCAGAAAATACAACAAGAAATAAAGAAATGACAAAATTTTCTCGTTATAGCTCATAAAAATGTCGATGGTGATGCTTATGGTTCCAGTATGGCTCTCTATTTCTATCTTCGTCATATCGGAAAAACTGTAGAAGTAGTAAATGAATCTCTGATTACCCCCCTTTTCTCTTTTCTCGATATCCATACGAATATCACAAAAGAGATTGCCGGAAAGAATTTCGATGCGATTTTCGTGTGCGATTGCGGAGAATTGAGTCTCATAGGAAAATATCCGGAATTATATTCAGATATTTTCGAAAATACCCCTATTATCAATATTGATCATCATAATGGAAATAAGATGTTCGGTGATTATAACCTTGTTGATACGGAGGCGAGCTCGACATGTGAACTCCTCTATGATCTATTGAAATTGGATGAAAAAAATATTACACCTCAAATAGCAACACTCCTACTTTTTGGTATTATTCGCGATACGAATTGTTTCAAAAACAGCATCCGTCCACATACTTTCGAAGTAACAAGCAAGCTTATTGCTCTTTATGCCGATTACAGAAAAATAATTTTTCATTCATATAAAAGTGAGAAGATAAATTATCTTCAGCTTTACGGATACGCTCTTGAAAATCTCATATCCCTTAAATGAGGAACCATTGTCGGATGTTATATTTCACAAGAAACTTTCGTACGATACGGTATCCGGGAAAATGAACTCGGGCCTCAGTTTATCAATGAGATTCTCTCCTCGCTTGATGGAACAGATTTCGCTTTTCTCATAAAAGAAACAGAGTCAGGCGACAAGAAACTTAGCTTCCGTGCCAGACGGGATGGATTTAATGTATCCCGTATCGCTGCCTATTTCGGATGAGGAGGACATATACAATCCGGTGGAGCATATACAAATACACCTCTCGAAGAGATACTGAAAATCATAGAAAATACAGATGTAAGAATGTAATAATAAAAAAATAGAGAAATTTTTAAAATCTCCCTATTTCGCGATCCATATCCCGTCCCACATCCCGTTCTTTCAAAACTTGTTTCTTTTCGAAAACCTTTCGTCCTCGTGCGAGAGCAACGGAAATCTTTATAAGATTTCCTTTAAGATAAACCTCCGTCGGGATAAGAGAAAAACCCTTTTCTTTCATCTTTCCAGTCAGATAATCGATATCTTTTTTATGGAGGAAAATCTCTCGGTCGGCGGTTGGATTGACCCTGAGTTTATGCGGAAGATGCTCATACGGAGAAATATGAAATCCCTTCAAAATCGGACGGAGAGAAGTAAGGCTCACATAGCTTCCTTTGAGATTGCATTGTTTCGCTCGTATACTCTTTACTTCTGGTCCCGTAAGTTTGATTCACGCTTCATAGCCTTGAACGATTTCATAATCGAACAGGGCTTTTTTATTGACATGAAGTGAAACGGTTGGGAATTTCATTATTTTAAATAAGTGAAGGATTTGATTCAAAACATATCTTTTTTGGAAACTTTTTTAAAAATGATCACACGGCCTCGATAAATCTTTTATAAGGTCCGGTGACATGTGAAATTTGTATGAAAACTGCGTACCGAAGTGAGCTGTACAAATAGTACAGAGAACGAGGAAACGTAAAGTTTGAATGCAAAGTTCGCTTTTTAAGAAGTTTCTATTTTCCAAAATTTCTTTTTGCGTCTTTCAGAGTTTCGAGTGCTTTATAAAACTCCGTTTCTTTGAAATCTGGCCAGAGAGTTGGGGTGAAATAATATTCACTGTATTCACTCTGGTAGAGAAAATATCCGGAAAGTCTCATATCTCCGCCAGTGCGGACAATGAGATCCGGTGAAGGAAATCGTCAGGTATCGAGAAATGGGAGAAAAGTATTTTCATCCAGTTTTTCGATGTCTCATCCTTCTTTCATAAATTTTTTGAGAGCCCGGACAATCTCATCCTGACCACCATAACCGATAGCGAGAATAAAGGTCATCTTCGTACCATTTTTCGCTGTTTCCCGAGTATTTTCGAGAAGTTCTACTGTTTGAATTGGAAGAATATCCGGATTTCCTACCCATTCGAATTTGATGCCTTTTTCTAGGAGTTTCGGGAGAAAATTCTGGATGCTTTTTCAAAGAAGTTTATAGAGATATTCAAGTTCTTCTTTACTTCTATTCTCTATATTTTTCTTGGCAAGTGCCCAGAAACTACAGTATTCCGCTCACTCATTATAACAAAGTTCAATGATATCTTCCACTCGTTTACTCCCCTCTTCGTGTCCAAAAAACGTCTGGAGCAGATGTTGTTTTGCCCATCGACGATTCCCATCCATAATAAATCAGAGGTGCATAGAAAAAAATTAGAGATTATTTTTTGATTTCTTGGTCGAATCCAAGTAACTCTGGAGAAAAATACTCGCAGCGACATCATCGATGGCTTTACGTGGATCTTTTCCAAATGGATCCATGGAATTTTTCGCTTCAAAAGTCGTCAATCGTTCATCCCATTCGATGTATTTTATATCTTTCGGGAGGAGATTCCGAAGTTTTTGCTGAAATTTACGAGTTCTGGTTGCTTGGTCTGAAACACTTCCGTCCATATGATTAGCGATTCCAATGATAATCGTATCTACCCCGCGTTCTTTTACTATCTTTGGAAGATATGAGAACACTTCTTTGGTCGCGATAATCGCAACCGGAAAAGCAATTTCCTCCACCGCTACCGCGAGTCCGATTTTTTTGGTTCCGTAATCGATGGCGAGGGTGGACATAAAAGTTGAAAGTGAATAGTAGTAATATTATTATTCGTCATCCCAGAACTTTTTTCAGAGACCTATTTACTCTTTATTTCCACGTGCATCTTAATATTCACATCACTTCCAAGATTGATTTTGATATCGGTTACACCAACTTGCTTCAGTTTATGTCCTTCAGGAAGAAGGATGTGTTTTTTCTCGAGTTCTACTCCATACTTTTTCTTTATCTCGATGATGATTTCGTGTTCTCCGAGTCCTCAGAAAATCTTATCTTTGCTTCCAGCAAGCTCGAAAGTAATGGTAGTATTATGAAGTTTTTCCGCTATTTCATGGCGGGCTTCCACGAGGTGGCTTTTATTGTCTTGAGCTTTTTTCTTTTTCTCGGCTTCTCGTTTGATAAGCTCTGGAGTTGCAAGTCTTGCGAGCTTTTTGGCGATGAGAAAATTCCTCGCATAAGCGTGGCTAACTTCGATAATCTCTCCTTCTTTTCCGACATTGGCGATACGCTCGAGAAGTTGTACTGATACAGTATTATTTGCCATAATGATGCGTAAATTATTTGATAATTCATCAATCTTAATATCTCCTGAAAAATGAAAAAATTTGTATGAAAACTACGAACCGGAGTGAACCGTACGATTGTACGGAGAACGAGGAAGCGGACAGTTTGAATGCAAAGTTATCATTTTGCAGAGATATTATTTCTCTTCTTTGGCATCGAGGATGATCTTGTACCCAAGAAGTTCGGATGTGAGATTGATATTAGCTCCTCCTTTTCCGAGAACTTTCGCTTTTTCCTCTTCGGTTACTATGCATCGGATAACTTTGTTTTCCTCGTCGATAGATACTTTCTCAACCACTCCTGGAACGAGACATTTTCTCACGAGTTCTTCTCTATTGGAGGTATAGTTAATGATATCAATCTTTTCTCCAGCGATTTCATCGACAACCGCACGAACGCGAGAACCTTTCGGTCCGATGAGACAACCTGCTGGGTCTACTTCCTCGTATTCAGAAGCGACGATAATCTTGGTTTTGAATCCAGGAGTACGAGCGATACTTACGATTTCGATTGTTCCGTCTTCAAGTTCTGGAGCATTCATCTCGAAGAGTTTCACGACAAGATTCGTGTCCTTTCGGGTGAGAGTTACACGAGGTCCAGAAAGAGTATCTTCCTCGAGTTTCGCAACAGAGAGGTAGATTCGTTGTCCTGGAGTGTATTTATCTTTGGATACTTGTTCAGATTTTGGGAGAACTACTTGGTTTCCGTTGTAGTCGAGAAGAACACGATTTTTCTCCACCATTTCCACTTTGATACTGATAATTTCCCCTTCTTTTCCTTTGAAAAGATTGAAGATTTTTTCTTTCTCGGTTTCCTGTATTTTCTGGATGATAACCTGACGAGCAGCTTGTGATGCGATACGTCCGAATCCTTCCTCATCTTCGAGGACTTCATCCGATACATCGATTTCTATCGTATCTCCGATAGAGAATCCATCTGCATCATCTCCGAGATCTGCGAGAGTCATCTCGATATCTGGGTTTTCTACTTTCTCCACGATAGTTTTCTCAACCGTGATTTCAATCGCTCCGGTTTCAAAATCGAGATGAACATTTACTTCACTGTCTTTATTTCCGAAGTCTTTTCGGTATGCAGTCTTGATTGCCGATTCGATAATCTCTACGAGACGTTCTCGTGGTATTTTCTTTTCTGCAGAAATCTGATTGATGGCAGTTTCTATTTTTCTTATATCTATCATAAAATGAATGGTGAGAATTATAAAGACTTGTCTGGTATAAAAAAAGAACTTGGAGGAAGCCCCAAATTCTTTTCACTTCCCAAATACAAGGAAGAGTATATATATATTTTCTCTATTATCAAATTTTTTTACGGAGTTGGAATTTCTGCTCCTGTAAAAGTATCCTGAGGAGTTTTATTTTGGATATTTTTCTTGGTATTCTTAGTTATACTGTAATCACGACCTATTTCATAACTCGGAAGAATATCAGATTCGACTTCCATTACAGGCGGAAGAATCGGTTCCAAATCTGATGGAGAAACATCGACTGGTGGTGTGTTTACTATCGTTTCCTGAATATTACTTTTTCCTGATTTTTCGATATCAACAGAAAGAAATGAACCGGAAAACATTGCAATAGCGGAAATAGAGAAAAGTACACCTACTCCTGCGATAATCTTTGTCTTATTTTGCACGAAGAATCGGAATCCAGCACGACGTCCTTCACTCAGTTCTGCTTTCACTTCCGCAACGTATTCCTGAGTGATTATAGGAGAAGCTCTATCCTCCGATACTTCCGTATTAGAAACTTCATCCGGCACGAGAACGATTTTCTCTTCTTCGATGATAGTAGGTGTTTTTTCAGAAACTATTGATTTCTGAGCTTCATTAAGAGGAACAATCTCTTCAAGATCGATGAGATCATTGTCAAAATCCATTTTCCCGGAGATTTGGAAATTTGGGAAAAATTCTTTTGGTTTTACTATTTCTACTTCTACCACTTCCAGTTTTACATCTTCTCCTCCTCAAGAGAAAATAGATTGAGATTCCTGTGAATCAATCACTTCCCCTTCTGTTACTATAGTTTCCGTTAGAATAGAAGAAATAGGGAGTTCTGTCAGAGATGGAGTACTGATGATTTCTTCTTCCTGAACGATTTGTTCCAAAGAAATAAGTGAAGATATTGTCTCTGTTTGATTTACTTCCACTTGAGGAAGAATCGCTTCGGGAACCACATCTTTTGAGATAGCTACTTCCACTGATGGAGTACTGCTTTCTATTCCAGAAGCCTGTTTCAATTTCATGAGGGAGATTTTCGGACCGGTAGCAGGGATTTTCTTCTCCGATACGTTTTCTGGAGTTTTGGAAATCTCTGGCAGAGGGATTTTCGGAGTTCCCACAGAAACAATATCTTCTCTATTGGAAGTAGGTACCGGTGCTGTAGAAATATTTTTGAGAGAATTGAGATTCAGTGCCATAATTTGTTTTATTATCTAATAATATGCGTATATACTAACATAAATTCATAGTTATGTCAAAAAATGGAACGTCTCTTTTATAAGATTTAAATAATCCGCCAATGGCGGATTATTTGGTATTTTTCTAATAAGTAAACTCTGGTCTGTTTAAAACTTCTCCCATCATTTTTGCCTCATACTGCCGACCACCGATAGTGATAATTACTGGTTTGTTGGAACTCTGGATTTCCCTTCCAGGTCCAGAACTAGTATACTCGCCGAGATTCCCTTTCAGAAGCGCAGAATCGAGTACGAAACTCCTCTCTCCACCGAGATAGGCTCAGGCGAACATAAGAACGGCAATATAACCGACGAGGCTCGTAGTGTTCGTTATAAGGTTATGTAACTCTTTCATAAGCAAATATTTGTTTTGGTGGATAGAAGATTATGTCTTTGGTGTAATTTTAGTATATTTAAGAAAGAGCGTCAAGAGGAGATTATCAGATGTCAATATTTTTATCTTTGAGTGCTTTTGTTAGTTGTTCTATAGTTATATCTTTGGTAGCTGGCACAGCTTTTAATTCTGCAAGCAATCTATCAAGCTCAGTGGTATCAATCTTTGCATGATTATTTCATACTGCTGGAGTGGTTATGTGAACTTGAAGATCAGAAGGAGTTGTATTACCTGGTAATGTAACTTTTATTGGTGTTATATTTGCACTTTCTACTATCTTTTCACCTTTTCCTATATAGCTATCTATATCTCCTTCTGCTACCTTTCCTTTTCCTCAAACCAAACTTCCATAACCTTTTGATTCTGAGAGTCCATCTAATTTGGAAAGTATCTTTCTTATTTCTAGAGCATTGGTAGTATCTCCAAGAGATTTTATTAATTTAGTTGCATCTTCTTTACGATCAAATCAACCATGGTTATTAAGAGAATCTAGATGTTTTGTAAGTACACCTCGTGCATTATTATTGAGAGCAAAATTATCTGATTTTCCGGCAGAAAGCATATCTTTTGCGTACATTGCCGCTTCTTGCATGTTTGAGGCTGTTTTAGTCTGCAAATCAATAGATTTTTGAGAAAGCATATCTCATTTAGGTGCAAATTGTTTTCAGATTGCCACTCATTGTTGTTGAGCCATATTGTCTAACGAGTTCTTTATTGGACCAACAATACTTCCCATTCCTGCCATACTAATACTCTTGTCTTTTCCACCTGGCAATGGAATTGGTACATATTGTGGAGCTTTCATAGCAAGTTTTCCGATTTCATCCCCAAATCACTTAATAGGAGCAACAGCAGATTCGGTAATCTTGCTCGCACCAAGAGCGGCCATAACTGCCATCCAGAGAATAACAAGCGCAAGAACATTTATGATAATAGTTCCGATAATACCTTTTCCTGTACTAAGAACACCGGAAACTCCTGCCGCATTCTCTGAAGTAAGAAGTCAAACAGTTGTAAGTTTTATATCTCAGAATGTAAATGTTGTCGTATCGCCTGCAGTTTCGACAACTCTACCATTTTCTCAGAGTTTTCAACCTGGTCATGTAGTTCCATTACTTGTCGCTCACATAACCAATCCAAGGAACATAAGTCCAAACGCAAGTGCTGCCGATACATAGACCGGAACGAGAGCGAGGGAAATAAATTCTTTGAAAGAAAATTTCTCCAATTTTTTTGCTTTATCACCGAGCACATAAGTAAGTGCAAAAAGTGGAGAAAATATCGCATAGAGCCAGAGCATAAGAGCTCGAGAGAAAAGCGCATAGACAATAGCAATTACAAGTATTCCGAAAATAATGAAGAATATGATTCCAAATGAAAGCTTGCTCGCGATATCCAATACCTTATTTATTCATTGTTCAACAGTAATGGCCTTAAAATCTTGAATCTTAAAAATCCCATATGCATAGACTGAAAGGAGATTATAGGCACCTCAAGTACTATTTGAAAGAAACTCTTCTATAGTAAGACAATCTGAATTTTTTCCTCCAGAACAATCAGATGCAGCAAATTCCTTATTTCTTGAAAATGATCATTCTCATCCTCCATCTGTTCCATTTCAAGTTGTTCCACTTCAAAAATCTGCTCATTTAACATAGTAAACTGTTTTTGGGATAATTTTATCTCCTAACATTCCTGATGTTGCTGAATTTGATTTGATAGTAGAAACAGGGAGTTGAATCACCGATGCAGTGAGCACGTTTGCGATACTGAGAGTGGCACTTACGATAAACCAAGTAAATGGAACAATAAGCATTCCTGTTACGAGTTTCGGAAGCATACTTTTCATCTCATACGCTTTACTATGTTCTCCTCCGAAGATATTGGCAAATGCTACGAATACGAGTAAGAATCCGAATATTACATACACAACATTGGAAACAAGAATCCAGAGACTATGGAGAATTGGACGAAGATTGAATATATCACCGAAAGTCCAGTCGGGAGACAGGAGCCATCCAGCGAGCATAATGAGCGGAGTAACAAGGAAAGTGAGTGTTCCTATTCCGAGATTCATAAGAGTCACGAGAGAATCAACTGTCGTGTCTACTGGATTTGTTGCCTGTGTAGGTTTCGGAACTTCTTCCGCCATCGCACTCTGTATTCCTCCGTTCCCTATTTGAAATCCTCCCGTATTATTCATACTGAGTTCTCCACTTGTAATAAAGAGTCCGGCACAAAAAACCGACAAGAGACCGAGTCGGGAAAGTTTGGAAAGGATTTGAGATCGAAACATATTTGTTTATATTAATGAATGAGTTTTTCGCTTTCTTTTGTTATTACATCATATATTTTGTTATTTTGCAAAAATTCTCGCCTACTTTTTTGAATTTTGTGGTTTTTAACGATTTATCGATTCAGGAGGAAAAGAAAAGAAGTTTTTACTTTGGGTGATTTTTTTGATTTTTTCGGCATTATAGGATATACTCGTGAGGAATTTATATATTTCTCATACAAATATGGCAAAAAATAATGGAAATACAGGTATCGATGGAGTTGAACAAGTAAATACCCAGAAACCGAAAAAAACAGATGAATCGATGACAACTCGTGCAATTCGTGATTTTATCGAACATAAACTTCTTGGGGATGATGGTGGGAAAAATTTCAACGAAATTACTTCCAATAAAGGGAATGGATTATCGGAGGATTTTTTGAAATTTCTTGCTAAAAAACCTGAATTTGATGAGCAATCAAATGAGCAAATTGAATCATTCAAGTCCGTGAAAAACGTACAATTTCTTCGTGAAACCCTCCGAATCGGTGTCGGATTTGAGACAAAACAGGAGGCTTTAAAGAAGATTATTTTTGATGAATATGAAGGGTTAGATAATGCAATGAAGAAAGATTTTGATAATCGCGTAGATACTATGTCTCTTGCGAATCTTACCTATTATCTTCGCAATTCTTCCGAGCGACATAAATTTGTAAAACTTACTCTTCCAAATACCCCCCTTAAGAAAAAGGATTTTCTTGCATTTTTGGATTCCCTTGAGATCGACGGAACAAAACTAACTGAAGAACAAAAACATTCGTTTCTCTTTATTCAAGGGCTCAATCATGTAGACGAAAAGGATATTGAAAATCTCCTTTTGCTTTTCCCCGAAAACAATCTTGAACAAAAACAACTTCTCATTCGAGCATTTCTTCCGACAGTCTCTTTGGGCGATCTCGTACGGATGCGAATAATAACAGAGTCAGAAGCACGCAGAGTCGTAAAAGAGAAATTAGATACGAAAGGGGTTTTTAAAGATATAGAGAATATTGATACGGAAATTGAAGCTTTTATAGAGAGAGTGGACTTAGACGAAGTCATTATTCCAACGAAACTTTTTCCTGAAGAAGTGGTAAATAAAATTTTATCAACCGAATGAGTTAAAAAAATCAAACAAGAACTCAATGAGCTTTTTGATGAGCTAAAACAAGATGTACGTGATGAATTTGGACTCACTTCTGATAAAGAAGGGAAATATCTTCCATCTCTCATAAAAAAAATCCAAAAAGAAATAATCGGAAAGAATGGAAAATGTCTTGTGGAAAATGTCAAAAATCTCGGGGAAGGAACAATTATCCATGGACAAATCCAGGAGTGATCAGAAATACGAAATATATATATCCGAATCGATGCTATTAATACAAATTCAGCTCATGAGACTGGAAAAAAGACGATGACAATAACACATCTCACGGGACCAAAAGGCACAGTTATACAAAATCCTTCGGCTACAAAAACAGAACCAACTGTCAGTTTCCAAGATTTTTTTTCGCTCCTCAGGGTTTTTAATAAATCAGAAATACTCGATGTAAAAACATTTCAGGATTCGATCAACACAGGAGTAATACGGGAAGTTGTGGAAGATGGAGATATAAAAACTCTTTCTGATCTTAATAATAAACTCGATACGATTGATGGTCAAGGAAATAGTTTTCATTTCAAAGCTGGGAAAAAGACATCTTTCTCTATTTTTACTCCTACTGATCCAGAGTTCGGTATTTTTAGTGTACAAGATATCGATGAGTCATCCCATACTTTAAAAGTAAATACGGGGACGAAAATAGAAGGACCATATACATTTGATGAATTTTTCTTCTTCTTTAAAGAACAAAAAGGAGCACGTATGCATGGACTCGAAAATCTTGAGACAACTCTTCAACTTATTAAGAATAAAGCAGGAGGTGCTAAAAATTACAAAGATATAGAATATAAGGATGGGAAGCTTATTCCATCAGATCGGAAAGATGATAAGAATTTTGAGGGAATCAAATATTTTGTCGGGAAGAATGGAGAAGTGATCGAAATCGTTAAAGCAGAAAACAACCGTGTTCAGATCGCATTTCACGATGGCTACAAAGAAAAGAAAGAGAAAGATAAGAATGGAAATGAGATAAAATCTTATGAAACAAAAACACGAACAAATCCATTGTGGTATGGGTGGGAGATTTTCTATATGAAGCATGAAGAACTCAGTGCTGAGCCAAAGATATTTCAAGCTCCAATCGAACCAGAGGAAGTCAAAGAATCGCCAGACAAAATGAAACATGGTTTTCTAAAACATTATCTTGGAAATTCGAGTCTCCATGACATATTTGGTGCAGGAAAACAAATCGTTGACTTCGTGAAACATAAGCTTGAACATAATTCAAAGATGAACGCCGCAAAACTAGCCCTATCTCTTGGAAAAACAATGGGATTCAGTGATGAATGGCTCATGGATCTTCGAGGAAGTGTTCATGCTAGTAACAAGAAACTTACAGATGAACTTGTTGATGAACTAGGAAAACTTCCAACTCCTATGCGTCATAAACGTACCCGTGATATACTTAATAATCACGGTTCACATGACTATGAAATCCATGCGGCAATGATTTCAATGCTTAAAAAGCATTGAGGATTATATGCAGGTGGACTCAAAGATCTCGAAGGAACTTATGCATGGTACAAGGCTCTCGGCGGAAAACCGAATGATACTTTTATGATGAAAACAAAAGAGAATCTTACTAGGAAAAATGAACCTTTCCGAGAAGAAACACTTCTACGAGAATGGCTTAAACATCTCGGGAGTGAGAAAGGATGATATCGAGTAGATGGTAATCTCTGGATTCAGGCTTTCAAAATTGCTTGGCAAGAAGGAATCGAATGAGAAGCGAAGAAGGGAGAATCCGAAACGGCGGAAATGCAATTTATTGACGCACGTATGGATTATGTTTTCGATAAATGGAATGGAAAAGAATATGCAAACGGTGTTGGAGCGCTCAGAAAAGTTTGGAGCAAATGAGGAACTCCAGAGCAGATGCAAGAAGGAGCTTTTCTTCTCGCAATTACAGATATACCAGAACACCTCGCACAAGGGCAAATCAATGGTCTTAAGAATGAATTCTATGGAGGACATACGTATCCTGGACTATTATTCATAGGAAGTCCTCAAGATCAAAAGATATTCCGTAGAGTTGTTGAAAAACTCGTAGATTCTGATTCCGATATGAAGATAGCATACGCAGAAATAAAGAAATTATTGGAAAATGATCCAAAAAAGAAACTTGTTGAAACGACCAAGAATTTTTGGAGAAAATACGGACATATACTCGCCCCAAAACTCGCGATGACAAAAGATCCTGAGATATTCGACAAAAAAGAGGAAGATGAAGATTTTAAGGCATATTCTGAAAAATTATCAGGAAATCTTGCCGATGTTGGAAAAATCGATTCTGGTGAAAAAGAAAATCATATGTATGATTACAATCATACATCTTTTGCTCTCGCAAATATGAAACGTTATGTAGATGAAATGGATGTGAACTCAGGAAATGGAAATATGAATAATGAGAAAGAGAAGTACTTTTTCGAACAATTAATTAAATGAATCGATGATATAAAGAATCAGAAAAGACATCTAAATCCAATAAATGATCAAGAAAAGAATGAAAACATAAAACTTCAAAAGAAGATATATCGCGAGTATCATAAGAATATTCTCGCACGATTATCAGATCGTCTCAATGGAGATGCATTTGAAAAACTTGAAACTCAGCCATATATGAAGCGCTTGATGCGACTCTGATTTACAAAACCTTCATCCAACGAGGAAACTGAATTAATCGGTAGTGTCTACGATATGCATCTTGAGCGAGATTTTAATAAGTACATTAATTCCAATAGCACTATTGAGGAAGCGGAAGACAAAACTCTTGATTCCTTGGAGAAAATATTGAAAATACATAATCAGGATTAATTTGATTTCTCGTATTACGGTAATTTAAAAAAACCTTCCGAATTCGGAAGGTTTTTTACTGATTTTACTTTTTATGGGTAAATAGAATTTTTTGCGTGCTACTTGTTATTCCGAAAATAGATCCAAAGTGCTACAAAAGAATATAATCTGTGTTCTGATAATCATTTATGTTCATTGATTCATTCGTTGGTAAAAACTCAGAAGTATCATTCCAGTTTGTTCGTTGATCTTTCGATGTTGCTATCAGTATACCGATAGCCCTGAAACATATATGGCAGAGCATTGTCGATATGCTTCATTGCTTTTCTAAGACTCGTATGAGTAAAGATCCATCATCCCTTTCGGGAGATGGATCTTTCAGTAAGATACGGGAGATGTTTTTCTTTCCACTTCTCAAACAGTTTCGGGAAGAGTAGAGGATTTGAAAGAGGAGGATAATTCAAGATATGAAGTAAACTTACTCCTGCCTCGGATTTCGGATGATTGGATATATAATTGATCACTTGTCTTTGGATATGTACCAGACAACGCTGAATGATGGAGTTTGGATACACGGATTTTATGGCGGAGAGAATGCTCGGAGAACCATCTATGACAAAAACTGTTATCTTATATCAGAAAGAATCTCGTAGTATTCGTAAGTCATGAACTATCGCATCTTTGTTTTCAGAGGAAGTCACACTGAACCAGAGAACCTTCTTGATGATATACTCGTAGTACACAAGGAGTATTTTCCCTCATGGAAGATGGTATCAATCTATCATGACATATCCTACGTTATCAAAGTACTCATCTATGTGTAGTAACCTATTTATTCTCATCCAATCTCTTTTGAATATCAAGACGAACGAGATACTCTTGTCTTCCTGATTGGTTTGCTATCTGTCGTGCTGAATATCACTCGATGATGTATTGGTTAAACCAGAATTTAGTCCTGAATTTTGTTTCTTGTTTCTGAACTTTTCTTTCTACGAAACGATATTTACACGTTTTGCATTGTAAAGTGGAATTTCAAACCATATTTTTCCCATTTCTCTTGATGGAAGTACCAGAACATTTCGGACATTTTTTTTCTCATTTTCACTATGAAAGTTATGAAGTAAAACTTTATGACAGTTTTATCATAACCTTTTGGCTTGAAATACATAATTTTTGTTCCAAAGTAGCACGCAAAAAATTCTATTTACCCAAAATAATTCAAGGAAAGGTATTTTTCTGCATAAATTTATTAGAAATAATAATTAATTATTAATGCGAATTATTCTATAGTTAGAACTTAAGTAAATCTTAATACTAGATGGAGTATTACAAATATTATCCAGATAATACATCACTAAAATCATCTACTATTCCATCCTGAAGATACTTATGAATCGCATTACGAACAGCGAGAAGTCCAAGCACACTTGCCTGTTTACGACGAGATGAAACCTGAAATCCTATCATCTCACGAACTGTTTTTTCATCCATTGTAAGAATCTCCGATATATTCATCCCTATAATCAATTCTCCGAATATACTCGTACAGGCAGTCGTAACTATTGCAGTATTTCCTTCGAATGAAAAATCCTCTATCGTTCCTGTATCATCCAACTTCAGAAACACTTCCAGAGCATCTCCACAACTCCGGTTTTCTTCGAAATGCCGAATAGTTACATCTTCCAAAATCCCCTTGTTCGGGGGATTTTTTGCATATTCGAGAAAGGTTTCGGTATAAACCTGGGACATATAGAATGATAGAAATATTAGGATGATGGAATTCTTTTCTACTTCGCACTCGATAATATTTCTTCAAACGCATCGAAAAACTTATTCACATCTTCTCGAGTATTATAGAGAAAAAGACTCATTCGGACACTTCCAGTAATTCCATGACTTTGCATAAGCGGTTCGGCACAGTGATGTCCGGCTCTGACACAGATTAAACGATCAGCGAAAGCATCGGAAATATCGGAAATATGCATAAGTTCCGTCGCAAAACTAAATACTCCTATTCTTCCCTCTTCTTTCTCGGATCCTATTAATCTTACTTCTGGAAATTGTTTCTTGAATATTTGCCACCGGGCAAGTGTACATTGTACGAGTTCTTTTTCGATTCGTTCAATTTCCGTATATCCGCCGATGGATTCTATAAATTCTATGGCTCGGAGGAGACTTCCTGCTCCGATGATATGTGGAGTTCCTGGCTCGAATCGTGATGGAAGTCCTGCCGGAGCGAAACTATCTTCATGAACCCAATTAATTGCTCCACCTCCGCCGATAGAAGGAACGAGTGTTTTTAGAAGTGATTTTTTTCCATACATAATACCGATTCCCGTATCGGACATACATTTATGTCCCGTGAACACGAGGTAATCGATATCGAGAGTCTGGACATCCACCTTGAAATGCGGAACTGCTTGACTTGCATCCACGACGAACAAAATCGCCGGGTTTTTAGAACGGATGATGTCGCGAACTTTCGCAAGGTCAAAAACCGTTCCTGTGACATTCGATGCAGCCGTGAGAGAAACTACCCGAACATCTCTCGTTAGTTTCGCTTCGAAATCCGCGAAATCGAGTCCAAAATCTGCATCGAGTCCGATGAACTCCACTTCAATTCCAGCTGTTTCCTTGGCGATGAGCCACGGAACAATATTCGCATGGTGCTCCGCACGAGAGAGGAGAACTTTGTCTCCTTTCCCAAGTTGTCCAGAATGAACAAGGGAAGTCACAAGGATATTGAGTGCCGAAGTTGCATTGTATGAATACGAAATCTCTGCGGTTTCCCGAGCATTGATGAGTCGTACGACCGCTTCCTTCGACCCATGATAGAGTACTTCTGAAGCTTCCGAAAGATCATACGCACCACGATGAATGTTCGCATATTCTTGCTCCATATGATGTTTCATTCCTTCTATAACCAAACTCGGTTTCTGTGCCGTCGAGGCACTATCCAAGTACACCATATCTGGATGGTGCGAGAAAACAGGAAAATGAGAGCGGAGAGACATAGATATTTTATAAATTATTTCGCAAATATATTTCGGAATTTCTTTTTCCCCATCTGCACGAGCGTTCCTTTCTCAGAAGAAAGAAAAATTGTCATTTTTGCATCGGAAACGACAGTGCCATTCACTCGGACACTTCCACCCGAAAGTGCATTACGAACATCTCCGGTAGTTGCACAGAATTTAAGTTCTTTCAGAATATTTCAGAGTTCCATCTCAGAAACACTCAAATATATTTTCTCAATCTCATCTTCACTCGGAACAATTCCATCGGTGAGTACTTTCTCAAAGTACATTTTTCCAGCGATTGCTGCTGCCTCGCCATGATAGAGTGAAACGATGATATGAGCCAAATCCATCTTGATATATTTTGGATTCTCATCCGATAAAAGCCGTGCTTTATATGGTTCGATTTCTGAAAGAAGAAGTGTTGTACAATGAACAAAATATGGGAGAATAAGTTCATCTTTAATCTCCATAATCTTCACGAACATTTGGTTCGGAGTATCGGAAAGTCCGATGAAGTTCTTGTAGGTTTTACTCATCTTACGACCATCGGTTCCCTCGATGAGATTAAACATCATAATATCTTGTTTTTCCTGACCATATGCTTCCTGAAGCGTTCGCCCGGCAAGGAGATTGAAGTACTGGTCATTTCCTCCGAGTTCCACATCGGCTTTCACTTGAACACTATCCCAACCTTGCATAATCGGATAGAGAAATTCTTGGAGAGAAATACGGATTCCTCCGTTGTATCGTTTGGAAAAATTATCACGATCGAGCATCTCGGCAACTGAGAAATTTTTGGCAAGTTCTCCGACGGTATTGAAGTTCGTCGTATCCATCCACTCGCTGTTGTAATGAACTTCCAGTTTCTCCAAATCGAGAATCTTCCCGAACTGTGCGAGATAATTTTCGGCGTTCTTTCGAGTTTCTTCACGTTTAAGCATCGGACGTTCCGCATCTTTGTCGGAAGTATCTCCTACTTGAGCGGTCGCATCCCCGATAATGAGGACAATTTGATGCCCGAGTTCCTGAAAAGCACGGAGTTTCAGAATAGGAACCGCATGTCCGATATGAACCACCGGTGCTGTCGGATCGATTCCGAATTTAATACGGAGTTTCTTCCCTGATGTGAGTTGCTTCTCCATGTGTTCTCGATCAATAACACGAGAAACCCCCTTTTCGAGGAGGTTTTGTATTAAAATTTCTTGTGTCATAAGAATAGTTAGTTAAGTATTCTCCATTGTAAATCCCCTTCTTTGGCATTCATTATTTTCTGGACTTTTGCAACGGAAAACGTCCGTAAATTGCTTACCATAAATCACTCTGGATGTGTATCGGTCAAATAAAGTTTATAATATTTTTCATCATTTGACGCTACATCGTCCGGAATACCGATTTTTCCGTTACGAAGAGAAGAAGGAGGTATTGTTCAGATTTCCTGAACAATGGCGTAACAACACAAAGGAGTGTTCATAATTTATTTATTATTGATATGTATTTTTGTTTTGCAGAAATTTCTATTTATTCACGATAATCTTATCGATAAGTCCATATTTGAGAGCTTCCTCAGGAGTCATATAATTGTCGCGATCACAGTCTTTTTCTACTTGTTTTATGTCTTTTCCAGAATGTTTCGCGAGAATACCATAGAGAGTATTTCCTGTTTTGATGATATGTTCCGCAGCGATTCGGATATCGGTTGCTTGTCCTTCTGTTCCACCGAGCGGTTGATGAATCATAATTTCGGAATTCGGAAGACTGTATCGTTTTCCTTTTGTTCCACCTGCAAGGATAATAGATCCCATGGATGCAGCGAGTCCGATGCAGACAGTGATAATATCACACTGAACGTATTGCATAACATCATAGATAGCGAGTCCTGCCGTTACGTGTCCTCCTGGGCTATTTACATAAATAGTAATAGGAGCTTTTGGATCCTGTTTTTCGAGATAGAGAAGCTGAGCAATAACTGTATTGGCAACTGATGCATCGATAGCATCACCGAGAAATACCACACGATCTTCGAGAAGTCGAGAATAGATATCGTACGCTCGTTCCTGACCACCGACTTTATCGATAACCGTTGGGATAAGAGTTGCCTGAACTTGTTTTTTCTTCTTTTGAATACTTTGAAGTGTCATAGGAAATGAGATTATAAGTAAAGGTATTGGAAATGTGTAAAAACGAAATAATTCGAGTGCAAATCGGGAACCGGAGTGAACCGTACGAATCAGTACGGAGAACGAGGAAACGAAGATTTAAGCTCGAAGGATGAGTTTTTCCGCGTTTCCTAATTAGAATCCGCTGATTGGATAGGCTACACGCGTATTCGCATCGAACGTACTTCCGTTGTAGGATTCCCCATCTTTGAGATTATTATTTGTTGTACCGCTTCCGATAAGTGTATCCGGACAATTGATACAAGTGGATTTATCGAAATTACCGGAAATCTTGGTGATTATACCCTTTTGATCATCGGAAACAACAACGGCGAGATTATAGGCAGAACCTTTTTTGGAAGTACTATCCCAAAGAGTATTATTTTTTGCATACACCCCATAAACATATTCTCCGATTCCATAGTCTTTGAGAGTTTCTGTATTTCCCACTTTTATATCCTTAACGGAAGGATCGGAAAGTTCCTGGGAGAGGTATTGTTTAGGGAGAACATCTGAATCCATTGTTCCTTTTGCACCAACTTTATTTACTGCACTTCCAGATTCATAAACAATTCCTCCTCCAACAATTGAACCAGTAAGAACCGTGACTATTGCATCACCACTTTTTGTTCCAGTAAAAGTATTTGCAATAGTGGCACTTGTTGCACTATCGAATCCCCATACATTTGTATCTGCATTATATATCGAAGGCATCGGATAGTAATTCTTGTCGACAAAGAAGGTATTGAGTCCTGTTTCGATATTTCCGATATGATTCAGTTTCGTTGCATTTTTCGCCTTATCGGTAGAACCAGAAAAACTTGTATAAGCAGTGATACTGATAATTGCAAGAATAGTAATAACGACCAAAAGTTCCACAAGTGTAAAACCACGAGTAGGAAAAACAATATTCTTCTGTTCCATAGAGAAAAAGGTTATATAGGTAATTACCCGCGTATTGTAGGACTATTTACGAAAAATTCAAGTAAATCTTCATTTTATTATTTTTTCTATATAAAAACTTTATTTTATCTGAGAATTGTCTATTTAATCATTAAATTTTCTTAAAATTTATAGACAATTCAATATCTACAACAGTAGAAATCTTATGGTGGCTTTAGAGGTATATTAAGTCTGCTTCGGATACTAATCTACAACAGTAGAAATCTTATGGTGGCTTTAGAGAGATGTTATCGTTGGATTATCACTTCATCTACAACAGTAGAAATCTTATGGTGGCTTTAGAGATATACGATATAAAGTACGCTCTATCATCTACAACAGTAGAAATCTTATGGTGGCTTTAGAGTTTATCCTTCGCCCATACATAATTATATCTACAACAGTAGAAATCTTATGGTGGCTTTAGAGTATCACTTTTGGGTAGAAATGCCCACCATCTACAACAGTAGAAATCTTATGGTGGCTTTAGAGACTCCTGATGAGTTTGTAGTTACCAATCTACAACAGTAGAAATCTTATGGTGGCTTTAGAGACGGAAGGAAAGCATTTATGAGAGACATCTACAACAGTAGAAATCTTATGGTGGCTTTAGAGAATCTTTTATTGACATCGCCACCTTTATCTACAACAGTAGAAATCTTATGGTGGCTTTAGAGTATCGAGCTCATCACACCGATTGGTGATCTACAACAGTAGAAATCTTATGGTGGCTTTAGAGACATTCGTTTTTATATCTCGTATTTGATCTACAACAGTAGAAATCTTATGGTGGCTTTAGAGCAGTATATTCTTTTTTCTCTTGAAGTATCTACAACAGTAGAAATCTTATGGTGGCTTTAGAGGTATACAGTCTTATCAAGTCCGCCGAATCTACAACAGTAGAAATCTTATGGTGGCTTTAGAGTCCAATATGTCAAAGACCAGACGGAATCTACAACAGTAGAAATCTTATGGTGGCTTTAGAGCTGGAAGAAATAAGAAAAGCAGGTGAATCTACAACAGTAGAAATCTTATGGTGGCTTTAGAGATGTATTTTTTGCTAATTGTTTTTCTATCTACAACAGTAGAAATCTTATGGTGGCTTTAGAGACTTCGATAGTAGGTACAGACTTGGTATCTACAACAGTAGAAATCTTATGGTGGCTTTAGAGGATGACTCACTCCCATATTCTCGGGAATCTACAACAGTAGAAATCTTATGGTGGCTTTAGAGCTCCTCGGGCTTAAAGATGATTATCAATCTACAACAGTAGAAATCTTATGGTGGCTTTAGAGGATAATAATCCTCGAT
>PCUR01000063.1 GCA_002771035.1 Candidatus Gracilibacteria bacterium CG12_big_fil_rev_8_21_14_0_65_38_15
TTGGAACAAAATCTTGTTTGTCTATAATATCCCTAACTTGTGATATTTTACGAAGTAATTTTTCTACACAACCTGCCTATATTGTACATATCAGCAATATCTTTCAATCTATCAGGAAGTGCTTCTATATCCTGTTCTAGTTTTACCTCTTTGAGAGCGCTTATTTCATTATTCCCAGCTCGCATATGGGCATCGGCAATGGCTTTTAAATGAAGGGGAAGTTTTTCAAGCTCCTCGTGTATGTACATATCTTTTAGTTCTCGTGTTCATGAGAGGGTTTGCATAGGTTTTTTTGTGATGGGATAAATTTATAGATTATACAAGGAGTGTTAGATTATTTTTCCGAAATCTCCATCGATAACTCTTGGCTTCATCCCGAGTATTTCCTCTTTGTAACCGATTTCTGGGATATTATGGAGGAGATAAATAGGTTTCCTGAGATAGAAAGCGAGTCCCATCTCGACGAGAGTATTTCCTCAGATATATCCGGGAATGCTGTTTTTCTCATAATTAAGTATGAGCACTGCATCCGACCATTCGATTTTCTCGAAGTGTATCCGAATCGCTTGTTCTTTTCCGTCGATGCTTTTGTCCTCGATTTGCGGGAACCTTACTTCGTATCCGAGAGATTCGAGCGTCTTGGCTACAGCTTCTATTTCATGATGAAATGCAATACTTCCGCAGAGGGTGAGTTTCATAGTTTAAAGTATTGAAGAATAGGATATGAGTCGGTCGGCAATGACGGATGCTTCTGGGTCGAAGAGGGCGGAGAGGTGCATATTGTTTCAAATATTTATTCCAGTATAATTATCGGCACTCTTCGAATTGTATTTTCACCAGTAGCTCTCATTATTCCTATAAACTTTAATGGAATCTCTGTTTTAGATTTAATTATAAATCTAATTGGAAATCAAGGAGTTGTAGGACGAACAATATCAAAGAAAATGCCATTACATTTATAATTATCACCTGCAGTAACATCCTTCATAAAAACCTGTTGAAGCAGTGCTTCATTGGTACACTTTCATTCCACTTCATCTTCTTGATTTTCTGTTAATAATATATATTTGGATATGGGCTCTACGTAAATCTCCGCACGTACTTCCAAATGAAGTTCAGTATCTTTTGAAGTAGGTAAAATAAAACCACGAACGTTCTCATATGTTTGTTCTTCTTGAACAAAGGTATTTTTATTATTTATGACATCAACTATTTGTCTTAGTCCAAATTCAAACCCTTTTCCAAAGATATCTATATATAATGTCTGCATTAATATTGCTGGCATTAAACAATCATCAAGTTTTATAGGAATTAATTTTGCTTTATTTTGAGTTGCTTTATAAATAGCATTTTGCCACTCAAGTTTAACCATATTACTTGCCAAACTATTTTTAGACACAAAGAAGAAAAAAAACTTACATTGCTCTAGTCCATCATTCATTTTATCTATAATACCATCGCCTGGTTGAATTGACCAACCATCATAAAACACTTTATCCATTCCATAAACTGTAGATAATTTAGATGCTATAGGTTCAACTATGGGTTTATCTTTATAATTATGACTTAGAAATATCATTTGCAATTTTATTTTAAATATTATTTATAATTTTTTATTTATCCGTATAGTTTCCTTGATTTTTCCCTCCTTTTCCATATGATACGCGGGTTTTAGAAACTATAATCAAATACCCGATAAATACAAACATTTTTATGACCCAATCCATCCGCAATTTCTGTATCATCGCTCACATCGACCATGGGAAATCGACGCTTGCTGACCGTATGCTCGAAATCACCGGAACGATTGACAAGCGGAGTATGCACGCTCAGACGCTCGATACTATGGACATCGAACAGGAGAGGGGGATTACCATCAAGCTCACTCCCGTTCGTATGGCGTGGAAAGGAGTGGAACTCAATCTCATCGATACTCCGGGACACGTGGATTTCCAGTACGAAGTTTCACGGTCTTTGGCTTCGGTCGAAGGAGCGATTCTGGTCGTGGATGCGACACAGGGAATCGAGGCTCAGACTCTGTCGAACGTGTATCTGGCTCTGGAAAACGATCTCACGATTATCCCGGTTCTGAATAAAATCGACCTTCCATCTGCGGATGTGGAGCGAGTTTCTGCGGAAGTTATTTCCCTGCTTGGATGTAAAAAGTCTGATATCATCTCCGTTTCTGCGAAGACAGGGGAAAATGTCGAGCTGGTACTCGATGCGGTGCTCGAATATGTGCCGGAGCCGAAACGACTTGATAAGGATGCGAATCTTGTCGCACATAACGACCTGTCTGCAACTACCGACGTGACGAAGGCGCTCATTTTCGATAGTCAGTACGATACCTACAAAGGAGTTGTAGTCTATACCAAACTTTTTTCTGGACAGATTAAGAAATGAGACAAACTTGAATTCCTCAATACTGGAGCCAAAATCGAAGCTCTGGAAGTTGGGTGTTTTTCACCGAAATATAATCCAGTCGGAGTCATCGATGAAGGGGAGATCGGGTACGTGGTAACCGGGCTCAAATCTCTGACCGATGCGCGCGTCGGAGATACGGTATTTGCTGGAAATCAGAATTTAAAAACTCCAATCAAAGGATTCAAACGAATCACCCCGTATATTTTCGCGGGAATCTATCCAGTCGATACGGACGAATATCCGAAACTCAAGGAATCAATCGAGAAACTGACACTCAACGATTCGTCTCTCGTAACCGAGAATGAAGTAAGCCCGGCACTTGGACATGGATTCCGATGCGGATTTCTCGGACTTTTACATCTCGATATCGTCAAGGAGCGTCTCTGGAGAGATTTCCAGATGGATGTCATCATGACGAGTCCACAGGTAACGTACCGACTTTTACTCCCTGGTGACAAAGTTCAGGAATACGGACGTCTCCATCCAGAACTTATCGATTATCAAGGACAGACTTGCACGTATATTTCTGTAAGTAATCCAGAAGATCTCCCGAAAGCGGGAACCTACAAATTCATGGAGGAACCGATTGCTAAAGTGGAGATGATTACTCCGTCGGAGTTTATCGGGAACTGTATGCAACTCGCTCAGGAACGACGCGGAACTTTCATAGGACAGACGTTTTTGGATACCAATCGTGTCATTCTCAGTTACGAGATTCCTATGTCCGAGCTTATTGGGGATTTTTATGACGACCTCAAGTCACTTTCATCAGGATATGCAAGTCTTTCCTACGAGTTCCTCCGATATCAAGAGGATGACCTTGAACGTCTCGATATCCTTGTTGCTGGCGAGCGAGTCGATGCGTTTTCTATGATTGTCCACACATCCCGTGCCCGTTATCTCGGAGGACGGATATGCGCTAAGCTCAAGGAACACATCCCGAAAGCACAGTTTGCTATTTCTATTCAGGCGGCTCTCGGAGCGAATATCATTGCCCGTGAAGATATCTCTGCGATGCGTAAGGACGTAACTGCTAAGCTCTACGGAGGAGACATTACTCGTAAACGTAAGCTTCTCGAGAAACAGAAAGAAGGAAAGAAAAAGATGAAACAATTCGGAAAAGTTTCCATTCCTTCTGAAACATTCGTAAATATCCTGAAAAAATAGCCTTTTTTTGCTTTTTTCGTAAAGATTTGATAGTATAAGGATAAACATCTTTATTATTCTTTTTCAGAACTGTGAACGTACATAAAAACAATATACCTCCATCAAAAGAATCGGGAAATCCATTAGGTATTTCCCATGATATTTCCTCCGTTCGTGAGCAGACAACAAGAGCACAGAATTGTATTCTCGGATGTTCCAAGGAACATCCAGTCAGTGTTAATATACACAATCAGGATATGTTGATTGTGGTGGATTCTGATGCAATTGGTAATTTAGAAGTGTCTTCAGCGGAAAATACATTGGAAGATTCTTCTAATCCAATGAATTCCATTGCCAATCAGGTAATGTCTGAATTGACACGATGAGGAAACAATATGCACGAAGTTACGGTGCAAATCTCTCCTGAGACACGTAAAGCTGTTGCTCAGTCTGCTGCAAAAGCGGGACTTTCGCCTGAGGTGTTTACCGAACAGGCTATTCAGTTCTTTCTAGAAAAGCTGACAACAAAGCCAGAAACTGCTATGGGAAGATTTATGTTCGAGTACGGGATAGAACAGATGCAAAAACATATCCTCCAGAAAGTCGGAAGTTCCGAACCGTATACTTCTGGAACAGAAGGTGATATCTATCGTATCGAGATAAAAGGAAAGGAATATATTATCGTGAAAAAACGATACCATATCTCACAAAAAGAGCACGTTTTCCAAAAAAAAGCCTACAAAATCGCATCAAAACTATCGAAACAGGATGGAAATATCGTATCTGTTCCAGAATTATTCAACCATTTCGTCGATGGCTCGAACGAATATATCGTTATGGAATACGTTCATGGAAAAACCCTGTATACCCTTATTCTGGAGCAACTTATCACAAAGATACTTCTTCCATTGATAGAAAAGACTGAAAAAAATTCGATTGATCAAGCGACTTTCATTCGATTAGAGGAATTCCTTACAAGATACGAACTACAAACAAAACAGTTTGCACTCAATCTCAATTCGACATCGGAATCGTCGTTCTATTCACGATTCGAAGAATCTTCCAGAATTCATTTCCCGAACGATACCGATGCAGAACTCGGAACGCTCGAATTCTACAATCTCCTCTATGATGCAGGATTGATACAAGAAAATCCGAATCAGAAAGACGGGAAAACCGGTGCGAATCCATTCCTTATAAAAGAATACAAAAAATATTTTTCAGAACTTTCGCTCTTTCAAGAATCCGAATCGAAAGAAATCCGAAAACAATTGAGAGTTTTCCTTCAGACTCTTCATGAAAATCAATTGTATCACCGGGATCTCGGAGGAAATCCGCGCAATATTATGTTCG
Organism: Candidatus Gracilibacteria bacterium CG12_big_fil_rev_8_21_14_0_65_38_15; assembly: GCA_002771035.1. Lineage (GTDB taxonomy): Bacteria > Patescibacteriota > Gracilibacteria > BD1-5 > UBA2023 > UBA1545. Next base: position 4,924 of record PCUR01000063.1, read on the forward strand.
GAGAAAACGGAAAAATCTATGTCATAGATTTCGGAAAAGGAGTGGAGGTTTCTGGTGCTTCCTCTTCCGCAGACGAAATATATCACGATACGCTTCATAACGGAACGTACGATGATGATTTATCGATTCTGACGATGATTAGCACATTAACTGAATCATCAGAACTTTCCGAGACCGATAAACGGAATGCACAAATTGAAATCCTCAGAAAGAATCTTCCTGTCGA
>PCUR01000032.1 GCA_002771035.1 Candidatus Gracilibacteria bacterium CG12_big_fil_rev_8_21_14_0_65_38_15
CGAAGCGAGGCTTTAGCCCAGGGATATCGCCGGTCTGGGTGAGGAAAACTCCTTTAGTTCGAAAAACCTACCAACTTTTGTCTATTAAGCCAAAAAAACGCATAAATCTCCGCAGTTCAGGAACCATATCCTGAGTAAAATTACTAAGCAAATAGTGTCCTTCGATGGTTTTCGGAGCGAAAAAAAATTGCTCAAGAACTTTGGTTTGTGTTGGTGCATAAGCCTCTTTTCTATTATTTAATATACCCATATAATACAATTTATAAAATATATGCAGTATGGTAGTAGAAAAAGAGTTTTTTGTCAAAGATAATTCCAAGAATAAAAATTTGACTTTATAATTAGCACATATATAATTCCCCTGCTAATTTCTATTTCGAAATTACATTTTTAAATTTAATTTCTTAATTTTTAGAGCGTATGCAGATACAACCATTATCCGATCGAGTACTCCTCCGAGGAGTAGAAGCTGAGATGGTTACCAAGAGCGGTATCTACCTCCCAGAAAACGCCAACAAAGAACGACCCCATATCTATGAGGTCGTAGCAATAGGTCCCGGAAAGAAGGACAAAGATGGAAATATAACAACCATAGACCTCAAAGTCGGAGACCAGGTCATATCCGGTCAATACTCTGGAGATGAAGTCGAAGTGGATAAACTCAAATACAAGATTGTCGGATATGAGTATATTTTAGCTAAGATAAACTAACTTTTATAATATGGACCTAAAAACTTTTGTAAAAGAGACCCTTATTGAAATTGATACTGCGCTCAAGGAAGCATCAATTAACTTTGAAGACAAATATACTTACAAATATTGAAAGAACGCCTCTTGAAATAATAGCATCGACTTTGAAGTTCAAGTTTATGCCTCAGAAGGAACATGAACGGATTGAGGAATTTGAATCAACGTGGCTGGAATAAATCTATGAACCAAATGAAGGAGTGATAACAATAACTACGAGCAAAGTAAAATTAGTTTTAGTGTAGTAAGGGAGAATACACTACGGCAGAATATGAAAGAAATAGATGAGGCACGGGAATACACGTAAAATCTATACTTCAATTTATAAAAACCTAACTCATTTTCTTATGTCAAAAACAATTCTTTTCGGAGACGAGGCCCGTCTCCAGATGTTCTCCGGGATGGAGAAAGTTGCAAAAACTGTGACTGCCACGATTGGTCCTAAGGGTCGCAACGTTATATTCGCAAGATCCTATGGAGCACCACAGGTGACGAACGACGGGGTGACGATCGCGAAAGAGATCGAACTCGAAGACCCGATCGAGAATATGGGTGCAGAACTCATCAAGGAAGCGGCGAGCAAGACCAATGACGCAGCCGGGGATGGAACCACAACTGCAACGCTCCTCACCTATGCTATGGTCAAGGAAGGTTTGCGGGAGATTCGCTCTGGAATCAATGCTATCGAACTCAAAAATGGTATGAAGCTAGCAGGAAACCTCGTAGAAGCAGAACTTGCTAAGAACTCCAAAAAGATATCAACGAGTGAAGAAATTACCCAGATTGCCACTATTTCCGCTCAAGATAGCGAAGTTGGAGAAGTTATCTCCATGGCGATGTCCAAGGTCGGAAACGACGGGGTTATTACTGTCGAGGAAGGTCAGACTTTTGGACTTGAAGTGGAACTCACCGAAGGAATGAAGTTCGATACCGGGTATGTTTCACCTTATATGGTAAGCGATGCTGAGAAGATGGAATCGCGTATGTCCGACACGTACATTCTCATAACCGACAAGAAAATAACTTCTCTCAAAGATATGATTCCCGTATTTGAAGAACTTGCGGGAAGTGGGAAACGGGACCTCGTCATCATCGCTGAAGATGTGGAAGGCGATGCGCTTGCCGGGATTATTTTGAATAAACTCAAAGGAGCATTCAATGTCCTCGCTATCAAGGCTCCAGGATTCGGAGACCGTAAGAAAGAGATTCTCAAAGATATTGCGATTCTCACGGGAGCGACGGTTATTACCGACGAACTCGGATTTAAACTCGAACATGTTTCTATGGAACATCTCGGACATGCAAAAACCGTAATTGCCAAGAAAGATAATACGACGATTATCGGTGGGACCGGGGACAAATCCCGAATTAATGCTCGTGTAAATGAGATTCGAGCCCAAATCGACGCTACCAAATCAGAATACGACCGAGAGAAACTCGCAGAACGTCTCGCGAAACTCGCGGGAGGAATCGCGGTCATTAAAGTCGGAGCAGCCAGTGAAGTCGAGATGAAAGAGAAGAAGCTTCGAATCGAAGATGCACTCAATGCGACCAAGGCAGCTGTGGATGAAGGAATCGTTGCTGGTGGAGGAGTTGCTCTCCTTAAGGCTTCTCTTGTTCTTGAAGGCATAAAGCTCGCGAACAAAGACCAGGAAGTCGGAGCTCATATTGTGGGTCGCGCACTTTCTTATCCAGTGAAACAAATCGCTGAAAATGCCGGGAAAGAAGGAGCTATTATTGTCGATGCGATTCGAAAAAATAGTGATGTGAATTACGGATATGACGCTTCGACTGATACATTTGTCGATATGATAAAATCCGGTATTATCGACCCAAAGAAGGTAGCTCGAGCAGCTCTCGAGAACGCGATTTCTATCGCCGGAATGTTCCTCACGACCGAAGCACTTATCGCTCCGTCTCAGAAAAAAGAATCCAATACTCCGGATATGGGTGGAGCTGGAATGGGAGGTATGGGCGGAATGGGAATGTACTAGGAGAATTCTTCTTTCCTCAATATATTTAAATACCTTGAAATAATTGAGAAATACATATAATGTGGACATTCTATTTTCCATATCATTTTCATGGACTTCTTTTTTTCCGCTACTTTTGTAAAATACGAGATTGCTTTTCTATGTATCAATCTTTTTTATATAGCTTTTCATATACTTCATAGTCTATATTATTCCTATCGTAAACTACTGACTTTTATAGGAAAGAAAAAAACAGCCGAAAGAATTATAGAAGAACAGGAAGAAAGATTTCTTCAAGAAGAAAAATTGTCTAAAACTACAGAAGATAAAGAGGTTCTTGACAAAAAAGAAACAGAAAAAAAATCTGTGCTTTCTGGAGATGAGAAACAATATCTCACGGAACTTATAAAAACTATAAAAACTCGCATTGCTCGTGGAGAATTCAGTGAAGCAAGAGCTCGTATTATCGAAGGGCTTTCTATGGATAAATTCAATAAAGATCTGAATTGTCTCTTGGCTTCACTTTATGAAAAGGATCGGGATTATAAAAAAGCAGAACTTATTTACAAGGATCTTATCCTTATGAATGATACCGATCCGGAACTCTATCTGAAACTCGGTTTCGCGCTTTCTATACAAGGGAAGTACGAGATAGCTTACGAGATTTACAAGAGACTTCTGTCTCTTGATGAACATAATATAGAAACAGTCGATATGCTTGCCAATCTTGGGCACCAGCTCGGACATCACTCGGAATCGAACGAATACGCGTATATGTTTCTGAAAAAAAATCCGCACCATTCTGATATTCTCTATCTTACTGCGATAAACCATATAAATCTCTCGGAACGCACCCTTGCTCTCGTAAGTCTTAAAAAAATCCGCACCATTGATCCGTATAATAGTAAAATTCAGGAACTTATAAAGAAAATAGAACTTGAACTCGAACTTGAAAATAATTTCAAAATCGAAGAATAAAAACTAACAATTAATTATTTTTTATGAAAATTCCTCCACATTCGATAGAAGCGGAACGATGAGTTCTCTGATCGATTCTTCTCGATAAAGAAGGGATTTTTTCTGTTTCTGCAATTCTTACGGAAGCAGATTTCTATGATCCGAACAATGGGCTTATCTACGGAGCTATGATGGATCTTTTTACTCGCAATAAACCTATCGATATATTGACGGTTCGCGAACATCTCGACGACCGACAGAATCTCGAAAAAATCGGAGGAAATGCCTATCTTATCGAGCTTACCGAATCTATTTTCACGAGCGCAAATATCTACCAATATGCTCAGATTGTCAAACAAAAAGGAATTCTCCGCAAACTTATAAAAGCAGGAAACGATATACTTCTCGCTGGATATGACGAAGAATCCGATATTAATAAACTCTTAGAAAAAGCGGAACAATCGCTTTTCACAGTTACTCAGACATTCATCCAGAATAAACTCGTGCATATTCGGGATATTATCAACCTCCGATACGAAGAATTTGCTGAGATTCACGAAAATCCGGAGCATGCCAATGATGGACTCGTGCATACTGGATTCAAGAGTCTTGACGGGAAAATAGGAGGATTCAAACCGGGCGATATGATCATCCTCGCAGCACGTCCGTCTATGGGTAAGACCGCTCTCGCTCTCAATGTTGCTCAGCATATCGGAGAAGCAGGGAAAAATGTTGCGGTATTTTCGCTCGAAATGAGCAAGGAACAACTCACGGATCGTCTCATCTGTGCGACTATGGGAGTGGACAGCTGGAAACTCAACAAAGGACTCTTGGAAGATGATGAATTCATGCGAATGGGCGATGCTCTCGAACGTCTTTCGAAGGCAAATATCTATATCGACGACTCTGCAGCAGGAAATCTCTTGGAAATAAAATCCAAGGCTCGTCGACTCAAAATCGAGTCAGGACTTGATTTCATCGTCATCGATTACCTTCAGCTTATGAGTGCGGGAAATCCGATGAATCGCGTACAAGAGATTTCCGATATCAGTCGTGGAATCAAATCGCTTGCACGTGAACTCTGAGTACCGATTATGGCGCTTTCACAACTCTCTCGTGCCGTGGAATCCCGCGTGAGCAAGGAACCGATTCTCTCAGATCTCCGAGAATCCGGATCTATCGAGCAAGATGCCGACGTGGTACTGATGATATATCGAGAGGATTACTACGACGAGTTCACTGAAAACAAAGGAATTACCAATGTCTTTGTCCGAAAGAATCGTAACGGACCGGTCGGTGGAGCGGATCTGAAATTTGAGAAAAAATATATGAAATTCTATGATGTAGAAAGAAGTCGTGAATGAGGATACGAAGATTAAATATTAAAAAACTCCGCATTGTGCGGAGTTTTTTAATATTGCCAATTTTATTGGCAGTTTCCATTTCCCGTAGATTGGTCATTACATACTTTCTGTGAAACCTTGATAAACGGTTGCATATATTTATTGATACTCTCGAGATTTATGTGAATATCCATAAGTTTTGCAACAATCTCATCAGTATTCTGATTTTCCGGTCCGATATTGCTTTTTGCATTCTCGTAATCTTGTATTATTTCCTGTGCAATATCTTTCTCGGTAGTGAATTGCCAGTTCTTTGCTATATATTCATCAGTGGTTACTGTTTTTCCCGGACGATTGTACATATCTTTAAGATAGGCGGTCATACCGCTAAATGCTGCAGTAAATTGATCAATACTCGACGATACTCGTTCTCCTATAGATTTTACGAATCCAGCAACTCCGTTGTGAGTATCCTTTGTATTATATTTTTCGAGATTATTCATAATAGCCTGCGAGGATTTCGTACTGAGTCCCTGTTTCGATAGCTCGTCCCTGAGGAGATTCCGTTCCGTTTCCTCGTATTTATCGCCATTCAAAAGCTTCAACGCTTTGGTCCATTCCGCTATACCCTTATCTATTCCTAAACCCCCGTCTTTGATGCGCTGCAATGCTTCTGTTATGCTCGCTGAAACCCCGGGTTCACAATTATTTGCTTTTGTAAAAGCAGCTGGCCCATAGTTTGTTTTCATTTGTTTTTTGAATTCGGCAGAATCTCAGACAAGTTTGAACAATTCTCCGGAATCGGTTTTACCGAGTACAGTTTGCCGGTAAAAATTCATCATATTCACCTGGTTTTTGAGCATATCCTTCAAGACATCCCCAAGTGTTTCACCGGAAACATTATAAACGGTATCCTCTTTAAGGATAGATGAAGCGGAACTGTTTCCTGCACATCGTCCGTAGACTCCATCGATGGTGCTCTTAATATTTTCAAGTTCTTTTCCGAGTCTTGCATGATCTCGTATAATCCCGTTCGGAATTTCCGAGAAAAGAGAACGCGAGAAAAATTCCGTAGAAGTGGAAAAATTAGAAAAACCGATTACTTCATTGGTTGCTCCGACGCTCACAGACCAAATTTGAGCCATACTTGCTTTTGCACTATTTTCACCGTTCGGATTCGTATTACACTGGGTTTTTCCGGCTTCCGCCTTGATTCGGGAAAGGAGTGATTCCGTTGTCGCGATATAAGTAGCAAGCTCTTTACTCATTCCCTCCTTACTAATACACATAGCAGAAACTTCAGTCGATAAAGAGAGCAAAAGAAAAATTGCTATCATACCACGACTCGGGAACAGAGAAAATATTTTCATAAAAAAATGAATTACTTAGGTATTTTTTCAAGTCACGCTATAAGACCGGTGAGTGTTTGGAGAGTTTTTGTGAAAGCGACTGTAAAACTATGGAGTTCAAAGAGATCGTCATTGAAAGAATCTCCGTAGGATTTCTTTATCTCTATATCTTTCGCTTGAGCAAATCCCGACGGTGCAATAATATCTCCAATACTACAATCGTCAGTTTTAAGACCAAAACAATTATTTACTTTATGAGCTTCGTTGGTATTTTCAAGGGAATTCTGGCGTTTAAAATCGAGTCCTTGTTCTTCAAATGTACCGATAAGAATTTTATTAAATTCATCATCCTCTCATGAATTACTTCATCCGGAATTTCCTCAACTATTTCATCCTCCGGAAGCTGGTTTTTTAATATTCAATATCGGTGGCGGAAGGGAAGAGACAACAACTCCTATGTGAAGAATATCTGGAAGATTCAGATCCTTAATGGAAAGTTCCAGAAAGTTTTTCGTCATCTTTGCCTGAGTGAAACTGGAAGATGCGAATGTATTAACTATTTTCAGATTCTGATCGAGAATCTTCTCGATAGTAGCGGCTTGTCCTCAGGCGAGTACATTTTGCGTATAACTCGTCATACTCATGACAACACAAAAAAAAGTAGAACAAGGATAAGTATCGGAATATCCGCCTCATCCACCCAAACCACTTGTTAGATTATTTGCCTGAGCGAGACTTGCAGAACTCTCGGGAAGTTGTCCATTATCACTGAAAGCGAGAGAAGAGTTCTGATTCGTTCCGACAAGAAGTTGTGATTGTACATCGGTGAGAAAACTCGGATCGAGATTGGTCGGAGTTTGATTGGAAGCGGAAGCGATACAACCTGATCCATTTCCGAGAGCTGCTAGAATCCCTGAAGCTGTCAGAGGTAATGCTCATCCGGAAGAAGTTGTTGGCGGAATAAGAGAAACTCCGGGATCTGTATTTGAGGGTATGGTTGGAGCAGTTCCGGAAACGAGAGGGGAGAGATCCCCATAGGCATTATCCAGAAGATTTACTAGTGATGCTGCTCCCATATTTGCTGTTCCTTCGTAAGGCAGATCCGAAGCGAAAATAACTTTATGGATTTTCTCGAGATCCACCATCAGATCATAACTGGAATTTTCCTTGTCCCCGTCAGAAAAAAGACCGATGGATCCGATGGATTGGAGTTTTTGTTGCTCGGTATTTACCTGACTTTGAATAGTCTGATAAAATTCTCCAAAAATCTTTATTATCTTAGTAATTTGATCCGTGTTCATTTGATCGGTATCACTCTCGTCTTTACTCAGATGTGTATAGATGGTTCCGACACTTCATCCTGCTATTTCTTCCAAATCGGAAGCAGTGAAGTTTTGTATAAAACCTTTTCATGACGCAAAACACGAAGACGCAAAGCACTCCGGGCAATTTTCCTTGATGAGATTATTCATTTTTTCAGCCGTAGCAACCTCCTTTAAGCGGTTATCCACGAGTTTCTTCTTTAATGTATACGTTCCTTGATCGATAATTCTGTATATATCATTTCCTAATTCCTTCCCGATATAATCACTATCCGCCCAGACAGATGATGAAAGAGAGAGTAGGAGTGATACTATGAGCGTAAGAATGTAACCGTACATAGAGCGAAGAGATACGAAATTATTTCCTCCATCATAACAGATAATACAGGAAACAGCAAGAAAATAGAGAGGAAAATCTCGAGAATTATTTTACTATGAGTTTTCACTTCAAGGCCGTTATTGTAACGATCGAAGATTTTTTTCCTTGAATAATTCGATCGGCAATCATATCCTCGATTTTATCTTGTATGAAACGTCTCACTGGACGTGCTCCAAACTCCGGATTATACGTTTCTTTGAGGATGAGAGAAATCGCTTTGGTATCGTATTTCAAAGCGATATCGAGATCAGCAAGTCGTTTACTTAAAATCTCCAATTGGAGAACGATGATTTTTTTGAGAATAGACTTGTCGAGCGGATTGAATACTACGACACGATCAATACGGTTCAAGAATTCCGGAGAAAAATATTCATCTAAACCACCAGTAATCTTCTCTTTTATCTTCTCATAATCGCGAATAATTTTTGCTTCTGTATCAGAAGATACATCGAATCCTATCTGTGAAGCCTTGGAATTAAATTCCTCGCCTCCGATATTGGAAGTCATAATAACGATGGTATTCTTAAAATTGATTTTTCGTCCCTTTCCGTCGGTAAGCGTTCCATCTTCGAGGATCTGAAGAAGAAGATTGAAAACCTCGAAACTCCCTTTTTCAATTTCATCGAAAAGAACAATGGAATATGGTTTTCGACGTACCCGTTCAGTAAGCATTCCACCTTCCTCGTATCCAACATATCCGGCAGTTGTACCGATGAGTTTTGATGCGGAAGATTTTTCATTGTATTCAGACATATCGAGTTTAATCAGTGCTTTTTCATCACCGAAAAATTCGAGCGCGAGCTGTTTTACAAGCTCTGTTTTCCCGACACCGGTAGGTCCGAGAAAAAGAAAACTTCCAATAGGACGATTTTTATTACTAATCCCTGCACGATTTCGTTTGATAGCGCTGACAATTGATGAAATAGTCTCATCTTGACCGATAATATGTCTAGAGAGATTTTTTTCAAGAGACTGAAGTTTTTTCATATCTTCAGTCTTGATATTTTTAGCTGGTACTCCGGTAATCCGTTCGATAATTTTCTGAATATCATCAGCAGTTATATGGAGGCGTTTCGCTCGTGGAATTACTTTCTTTGCCTTTTTTGCCTGGATTTTCTTCTCGATATCGTTTTGTTTTTCCTTGATTTTTATAGCCTTGTGAAATTGCCCCGATATAACGAAATTTTCAACTTCTTTTTGAAGTTTTTCAATTTCCTGTTTTAAAACTTTCACATCATTTTCATCGGAATTATATTTCATACTCTTGGCACTACAAGCCTCGTCAACCAAATCGATTGCTTTGTCTGGAAGATAACGATCTGTTATATAACGTACAGAGAGACGAACCGCATCGGTAATTGCATTGTCATCGATAATGAGATTATGAAATTCCTCAAAAGAGCTTCGAAGTCCGGAAATAATCTCGACAGCTACTTCCTCCTTCGGTTCATCTACATCTATTTTCTGGAAACGACGTTCTAGAGCCGAATCTTTCTCGATATATTTTTGGTATTCACTGAGAGTTGTTGCTCCGATAATACATACTTTTCCACGTCCCATAGCAGGTTTGAGAATATTAGCAGCATCGAGTGTACCTTCGGCAGAGCCTGCACCGATAATAGTGTGGATTTCGTCAATAAAGAGAACGACTTCATTCTCCATTTTGGATGCTTCTTCGATAATCTGTTTGAGACGTGCTTCAAATTCTCCGCGGTATTTCGTTCCTGCAACCATTCAGGAGAGATCGAGGCTCACGATTCGTTTGTTCTGCATAGCGAGAGGTACTTTACCCTGAGCTATCCGAAGAGCAAGGCCCTCGATAACAGCAGTTTTACCAACTCCTGGTTCCCCGACGAGACAGGGGTTATTCTTTGTTTTTCGATTAAGAACGGATATAAGTCGTTCAATTTCCATATCCCGACCGATAATTACATCGATTTTCCCTTCGAGAGCTTCTTCTGTGAGATCGGTACCAAAAAAATCGAGAGCTGGAGTGAGACTATCAGTCTTTTTCCCTTCGGGTTTCTTGTTTCCGGCAAATGGATCGGTCATCTCTCCTTCATTAAAACCACCAGCAAGACCTTCTTCTATAGCATGGAGTATATTATCTAAAGGTCCGAAAATGGCACTGTCTCAGTTCTTCACAATATTGATATTGATATTTTTCAGATCCTGTTCGATGTCTTTTGGAGAAAGTCCGATGAAGTCAAAAAATTGATAGAACCAGGTTTCTGTATTGGCACGGAAAAGCGCCAAAAGAAAATCCTCTATTCAGGCTTTTTTCTTTTCTGCCCCAGCTGCTATTTTCATACTCAGAACAATAAGTTCTTTGAGTCGAGATGAAAGTCCGGTATATGCTCCAGCTCGCTCGGAACTGAAAAGATTAAATGGCGGACGAGAAAGAACCTCGTTTGCTATTTTCATATTCACTCAGGAATTCGCATAGAGTTCGTAGATAGGTCCTGTTTTTAATTCGAGGGAATGAAGGAATACATCTTCGGGAAGGATATCGGAAAAACCTTTTGATTTGATAATATTTTCCGTTTCGAGCATCAGATTTTTATACTCTTCGGTGAAATTAGTATACATGTGAAATGGGCAAATTACAGATTATAAAATGATGCTTTTTTATGATTCTCATTCGTAGATTCATAACATGACACTATTATACGAATTTCTCGAAAAAATAAAAGAAAAAGACAGAAACTCTCTTTTGAAAATAAAAAAAGACTTCTTATTTTGTAAGAAGTCTTTTTTAGAGAGAGTAATGAGAATTATTCTTCGATAACTTTGAGATTTACACGAGCATCCATCTTAGAACCATATACACGAAGAACAGTACGGATAGCATTGATAGTTTTCCCTTCTTTTCCTATAATAGTTCCCATATCCTGAGGATTAACCTTAAGAGTAAGGAGAGTACCAAGTTCATCTTCCCGTTGTTCGATTACAACGTCTTCTTCATGGGCAACGAGAGCATTCACTGTGAAAGAAAGAAAATCTTTTGGAGTCATAAGAGGGATTTTAGTGGAATAAGACAATTATTCTTTTCAGGAAAAAGATTATTTCTTTGCTCTTTCAAGAACTTTGACAAGAGTTTCAGAATATTGTGCTCCATTTGCAACGTATATTGCTGCTTCTTTCTCATCGAATTTAAGCTCTTTAGTAATAGGATTATAGAATCCAAGAGCTTTGATGTACCCATGTTTTGCAGATTGTTTGTGTTCAGTAACAACAATATGAAAAAATGGAACATGTTTTCTTCCTGCGCGAGAAAGTCGAATCTTAAGCATAAATAGAGAAATTATTAATGAGTAGTTATTTTGAAAATATATGGTGCCCCGGATGGGAATTGAACCCATACTCCCATGAGGAACAGGATTTTAAGTCCTGCGTGTCTACCATTCCACCACCAGGGCAAAAGCGGTGAAAAGGATAAGAGAAAACTATCCTCCCACCCTCTTATAAAATACCTTTTTTCTTAAGTGTTTTAATAGCAGTAGCAGAAAGTTTTAGACGAAAAGTTACTCCTGTAGCAGGATCTTGAACATTTCTCCAAAAAAGATTTGGGTAAAATTTTCTTTTTGTTCTTCTCACAGAGTGAGAGACATTATTTCCAACAGCGGTTCTTTTACCAGTGAGTTGACAAACGCGAGACATAGTCGAGAAGGGATTATTACAATAACGAGTAAATTAGGATACTTTGATTTCTACTCCTACTCCAGAAGGAATATTGATAGATTGAAGAAGTTCAAGAGTTTTAGCAGTAGGTTCATTGATATCGATAAGTCTTTTATGACGTCGAATTTCAAATTGCTCACGAGCATCAGAGTTAACGAAAGTTGATCGATGAACAGTTACTTTTTCGATTTTCGTTGGAAGCGGAACTGGTCCTACGAGAGTAGCTCCAGAATCTTGTACTATGGTAACGATTTTCTTCACTGCTTCGTCAATAAGCTTGTGTTCAAATGCACGTACAATAATACGAATGTTTGATGTTGTTTTCTTGGAAACCATAGAGAATGAAAGATAAGAGAGAAAGTATATACTCATCATCCAACACCACTATTATATTGTGGTGTTGGATAGATGAAGATACACGAGAATGTGTAAATAAAAGGTGATTAGTTCGTAACTTTGGCAACAACTCCAGAACCAACTGTTCGTCCTCCTTCACGGATCGCGAATCGAAGTCCTTGTTCCATCGCAATTGGTGCTCCAAGTTCGATGATCATTTGGATATTATCTCCAGGCATAACCATTTCCACTCCTGCTGGAAGCTCAATAGATCCAGTTACGTCAGTAGTTCGGAAGTAGAATTGTGGTTTGTAACCCTTGAAGAATGGAGTATGACGTCCTCCTTCATCTTTTGTAAGTACGTATACTTCGGCAGTAAATTTAGTGTGTGGTTTAATAGATCCTGGTTTAGCAAGAACTTGTCCTCGTTCAACATCATCTCGTTCAATACCTCGGAGAAGAAGACCAGCATTATCTCCAGCCTGACCTTGGTCAAGAAGTTTGTGGAACATTTCGATACCAGTAACTGTAGTAGTTTGAGTATCTCGAACTCCGACAATCTCGATAGTATCACCTACCTTGATAACTCCTTGTTCGATCTTACCTGTAACTACCGTACCTCGACCCTTGATTGAGAATACATCCTCGACTGGCATAATGAATGGCTTGTCAAGAGCTCGTTCAGGAACTGGAACATATGCTTCAATAGCTTCGAAGAGTTCAAGAATAGTCTTAGCTCCCCATGCTTTGTCGTAATCAGTAGGATTTTCAAGAGCAACGAGTCCAGAACCACGAATAACAGGAAGAGTATCTCCAGGGAATTCGTATTTAGAAAGAAGTTCTCGGATTTCCATTTCAACAAGGTCAAGCATTTCTGCATCATCAACCATGTCACATTTGTTCATAAATACAACAATGTATGGAACACCTACTTGACGAGCAAGAAGAATGTGCTCACGAGTTTGAGCCATAGGTCCGTCAGTTGCAGCAACGATAAGAATCGCAGCATCCATCTGAGCAGCTCCTGTAATCATGTTCTTTACGTAGTCGGCATGTCCTGGACAGTCAACGTGTGCGTAATGACGAGCAGCAGTAGAGTACTCAATGTGGGCAGTATTAATAGTAATACCTCGAGCCTTTTCTTCTGGAGCTGAATCGATTTTATCAAAATCAGTAATATCTCCACCGAACTTCATTCCAAGAACTTTGGAAATAGCTGCAGTAGTAGTAGTCTTACCATGATCTACGTGTCCAATAGTACCAATATTTACGTGTGGTTTGGAACGGTCAAAAGTTGCCATAATAGAAAAAAATTAGAATAAATAAAAAAGCCTATAAATAATATGGAAAAAAGAAAAAAAGCAAATGATTATTTGTTGATTTTTCTCATTTTTCGAGTAATTCGATCTATCGCTCGTTTGAGCTTCTTATGTGCGTGAGTTGTGAGACGTGCCATAGATTTAAATTTTGTTAATATTTATAGAATACTTTTTGAGTTTCAGAAGAACGATTTCAACAGCATTGATAAGCCATTTAGTTGATCCTTCGAAAGCAATACGTTCCTGGAGTTTTTTGTAGTGTTTAATAGTATTTGCTACCTTATTTCCAGATTTTGGCCCTTTAACATTAACAGAGTAATTGAGTTGTCGAGGTCTTTTGTTACTAACTCCCATAAGAGAAAAAAATAGATAGATAAGATAGAAAAATGGTGGAGTCTAAGGGAGTCGAACCCTTGACCCCCTGCGTGCAAGGCAGGTGCTCTAGCCAACTGAGCTAAGACCCCACAAGGGTAAAATATTGGCAAAAAATGGCGGAACTGACGAGACTCGAACTCGCGACCTTCCGCGTGACAGGCGGACGCTCTAACCAATTGAGCTACAGCTCCAAAATTACGGAAGCGGGGAGGAGTATATGAGAAAATATTAAAAATGCAAATTTATTTTAAATTATTTTTCAGATTCCTTTAGGAGCTATATTTTATAAGAGTTCCCGGACTTTTTTAAAACCCGTATAATAATGTTTATTGACATTGATTATATAATAGTTAAAAAATTTGCAATTCTTGATGAAATTATGATAATACAAAATATTATCTGATTTATTTTTTCAATGAAAATATGATTCATCAAAAACAACATTCAGGAGAGAGAATAGTGGTAAAAATTGGAACTGAATCGCTTTTTCAGTGAGAGAACAGAGAATTCGGTGGAGAAAAGATAAAAACCCTCTGTTCGGATATTAGTTATATTCTTCATAAAACTTCCGATGAGGTTGTGTTAGTTAGTTCCTGAGCCGTAGGATTCGGAACACAAATTACTGGAGAAATTAAAGAAGATATTATTTCCAAACAATATTTGGCATCTGTTGGTCAAAAAGCACTTATGACAGCCTATGATGTATATTTCTCGAAACATCATATAATAACCGGTCAAGTGCTCGCTACACATGCCGATATAGAAGATGATGAAATCCGAAAAGAATCGGTTCAAAGAGTTTTGTGATTTCATTTTATGAAACGTACACTGCCGATAGTCAATGAAAACGATACGATTTCATCGGAAGAAATGCTGATAATGATCGTAATGCACTTCTTATTGCTAAGCTTGCTAAGGCGAACGTGCTGTATATTGTTACCAACACTAACGGGGTGTATAGAGACAAGGACAAGCCAGAATCTCGGATAAATACTCTCAGTGTCGATGAACTCACGGATGGATTTATCGAAAAAATAACCTGAGGAAAGTCGGAAAGAGGTACAGGAGGAATGTATTCAAAGCTCATGGTTGCACGAGAAGCTGCCGAAAATGGAATCGAAACTCGAATAATCGATGGAACGACATCTACTATTGGGAATTTTCAATACCGAAAAGATTATGCAGGAACAACTATATTGGCACGAAAATAAAAAAACTCCGGATTTGAATCCGGAGTTTTTTTATGAATCATATTATTCTTCGTCATCGAATTTCACTCCGCGTTCTGCACGGATTTTTTCAGTAAGTGCGTTTGGAACTGCTGAGTAATGAGAGAATTCCATAACATACGTTGCACGTCCTTGTGACATAGAACGAAGGTCTGTCGAGTATCCGAACATTTCTCCAAGTGGAACATATGCTTTGATAATCTTAGCCATTCCTCGCTCGGTCATCTCGATAATCTGACCTCGTTTAGAGTTGATACCTCCGAGTACGTCTCCCATGTATTCCTCAGGAGTATTTACTTCTACAAGCATCACTGGTTCAAGAAGAGCTGGACGTGCTTTCTTTGCTGCCTCACGGAAACATTTAGAAGCTGCCATCTTAAATGAGAGTTCATTCGAATCGACATCATGGTACGAACCGAATGTAAGAGTTGCTCGTACATCCACCACTGGGTAACCAGCAATCATACCTCGAGACCAAGCGTCACGAAGACCCTTTTCAACACCAGGGATATATTCCTTTGGAATTGTTCCTCCGACAACTTTGTTGATGAATACGTTTTCTTCTTTGAATTCAGGATTTGCTTTTCGTTCTTCGGCAGTAATCGGTTCGAAAGTGATGATAACATGTCCGTATTGTCCTCGACCTCCGGTTTGTTTCTGATGTTTGAATTCAGCATCTACTACCGGTTGGGTAATGGTTTCTCGGTAAGCAACTTGTGGAGCTCCGACATTGGATTCTACCTTAAATTCACGTTTCATTCGGTCAACGATGATTTCGAGGTGGAGTTCTCCCATTCCAGAAATAATTGTCTGATTTGTTTCTGGATTAGAAGTCACACGAAATGAAGGATCTTCCTCAGCAAGTTTACTTAGTGCCATACCCATTCGTTCTTGATCTGCTTTTGTCTTTGGTTCTACAGAGATAGAGATAACTGGATCTGGGAATGTCATTCGTTCGAGAACTACTGGCTTATCTACTTCACAAAGCGTATCTCCAGTTTTCGTATCTTTGAGTCCGATAACGGCTCCGATATTTCCAGCTGGGATTTCTTCGATTTCTTGACGGTTGTTAGCGTGCATTTGAAGAAGACGACCAATACGTTCTTTTTGTCCAGAAACTGGATTATATACGTATGAACCAGATTTAAGAGTTCCTGAGTATACTCGAACGAAAGTAATTCGTCCTACGAATGGATCAGTTGCAATCTTGAAGGCAAGAGCAGTAAGAGGCTCATCCTTGTTTTGTTTATAGGTGATTTTCTTTTCAATATCATCTTCGTCAGATCCAGTAATAGTTCCTTCATTTACATCGAGTGGAGATGGAAGGTAATCTACAACTGCATCAAGAACGAGCTGAACTCCCTTATTCATAAGAGAAGAACCACACATAAGAGGATAGATAGAGCTGGTAACAGTACCAAGTCGGAGACCTTTCTTTATTTGCTCAACAGTAAGACTCTCAGATTCCATATAAGCTTCCATAAGTTCCTCGGATTGTTCTGCAGCTTTTTCAATAACATCGAGACGCATTTTCTGTGCTTGTTCGAGGTATTGTGCTGGTATTTCCGCTTCTATTACATTTTCTCCCATCTTTCCTTCAAAAGTGTAAGATTTCATAGCAACAAGATCGATGATTCCTACGAATTCGGATTCTTCACCCATAGGCATTTGAATAGCGATAACTTTATTTCCAGAAAGACGTTTCTTGATAGAATCATATGTCATTTGAAATGAAGCACCTGTTTTATCCATCTTGTTCGCAAAGGCGATTCGTGGAACTCCGTATTTATCAGCTTGCTTCCAAACTGTTTCAGACTGTGGTTCAACTCCTTGAGAAGCATCAAATACCGCAACTCCTCCGTCAAGAACACGCATAGAACGTTCTACCTCGATAGTGAAGTCAACGTGACCTGGGGTATCGATAAGGTTGAATTGAGTTCCTTTCCATTCACAAGTAGTTGCGGCAGAAGTAATAGTAATACCTCGTTCTTGTTCTTGTTCCATCCAGTCCATAGTTGCAGCACCTTCATGAACTTCTCCGATTTTGTGAGTCTTTCCAGTATAGAAAAGAACACGCTCAGAAGTAGTAGTTTTACCTGCATCGATATGGGCGATGATACCAATATTACGGATGTCTTTAAGTTCCGTTGAAATTGCCATAGTTTAATATAAAAAGAAATAGAAAAATATTCTTCGATAAAAAGAATTTGGCGAGATTGTATAGGAAAGGGATATTTAGTCAAATTTAATTTTACCTATATATGGAAAGGGAAATAGATAAAATATTTAATTTTCCTTTGCATTTTTATATTTTTCTATATAATATGCCCACTTAATTTTGATAGAAGCACTGTAAAAACGCTCTATCATCCTATTTTCTAAACGATTCTCATCTATGTCTTTCGCACCAAAAAAGAAAGCTTCCAAAGTACAAACTGGAAAACGTCACGGTAAATGGCTCGAGCTCAAGACTCGAAAAGTTCTTAATAGTGTATCCCTTCAGTTCGATGCAGAAGGAAATGCTATAGGACTTTCTCACTTTGCTTCTCCTGTTACTGGAGAATACAAGGGGCGAAAAATCTATTCTGTTGGTAAAGCTGCCAAAAAGATACAAACCGTTCGTGCATAATTTACGAAAAATTATATAAATACGAGCGAAAACTTTGCGAGAGGATATTTCGCAAAGTTTTTTCGTTTTTTACTTCTCCACTGCTCATTTACACCTATGATGAAAGTTTCTCGTCGCAAGACCCGTTCTTATCTTCTTCAAGCTCTTTATGCCCGATCTATGGGGGGTGTGAGTTTTGAAGAACAAACTTTTCTTCATACTTTTTTCGACGAACCAACTTTTGCATCTCTCGATGTTCCTTATTTTCTCTCAATGTTTACAGGAGTTATAGAAAAAGAAGGGGAACTTCTAACTGTTATTCATAAATATGCACCGAAGTTCGATATCACGACCATGCCAGTCGGGAATCTCCTTCCTATTATGATTGCATCGTACGAGATGCTCTATCTCTCTATCGATACTATCCCTGAAAAAGTCAGCATCAATGAAGCAATCGAACTCTCCAAGACTTTTTCAGACGATACGGCTCGTACGATGGTAAACGGAGTATTGAACGCTCTCAAAGACGAGAAGGCAACAATTCTTGAAGAGATAAAAAAAGACCCGCTCGCACCACGATTCTTCGTGTAATTTTTAACTTATTTCTTATGTCCAAGAAACTCGTTTCCATATCGAGCAAGGCATTTGAAGAGAAAATAGGATCGTTCGTATCTTCTCTTTGAATTCCTTATAAAGATATCACTAATTATTGTCTCGCGTTTATTCATCGTTCCGTTTTGAATGAGAATATTATTCATGTAACGGAAAGTAATGAGCGACTTGAATTCCTCGGAGATGCTGTTCTCGAACTTATTTCAACAGAACTTCTTTTCCATATCTATCCGGAAAAACCAGAAGGAGAACTTACCGATATACGAAGCGCTCTCGTTCGCGGGAAAAACCTTGCATCTATCGGACTCTCCCTCCATCTTCAGGACTACGTTCTCGTATCAAAAGGGGAACTTCTTGCAGGAGGAAATACCAATCCTTACATTGTCGCGAACACTTTTGAAGCGTTTCTCGGAGCGATTTACTTAGATCTCGGGTATGATGAAGCGAAAAAATTCGTAGAAAAATACGTACTGTCGATGCTTCCCGAAATTCTCGAAAAAGCCCTTCATGTTGATCCAAAATCTCATCTTCAGGAAATAGCGCAAGAAAAATACCTTACAACCCCTACGTATGAGGTACTGAAAGAATCTGGATCGGACCACAATAAATCTTACACGGTTGGTGCATATATAGGAACAGCACAGGTTGGAACAGGAACAGGATCCAGCAAGAAAAAGGCACAGCAAGAAGCGGCAGAGAATGCGTTATCGCTCCAGAACGTCTGGGAAAAAACTATTAAAAATTAATCTTCATTTTAGAAGACAGAGAATCATTATTTTTTGTCAAAATAAAGTCAGTGATTATTCTATAATTTCCAAGACTGTCTCGACTTAAAAATAAAGAATTCCCTTCCCTCTAAAGAACCTTGCAGAGAAAAATATAATTTGTTTTGACTTTCGTTCATTTTTTCATACAATTCTCGCACTTTCATTAAAAGAGCACTGTCTCTTTTATATATATTTTTAATAAAAACAGGCACCATGCTCTCTAAATTCAAGAAAAGAAAACGACTCCGAACTCACGGTTTCCTTACTCGATCTCTCTCAGTTGGAGGACGAGCAGTTCTCGCTGCACGACGACGAAAAGGTCGACACGTTCTTACGGTTAGTTACCCAAATCGTTACAAACTCACAAAAGGAAAATCTAAGATGCATATCGTAGCTGGAGGTACTGCTCGTGTAGTACAATACCCAGGATCAAGCAAGCATTTCCGTGTAGATAATTCTGCTCGATATTCTAAAGTAGATGCAAAAGTAGCTGAATAGTTTTTAAATAAACTACATGATCCCAAAGATTTATAGACTCTCAGAAAATGAAGTAAAAAAGGTTTTACGATTCCGTGAGCCTTTTTTTGCGTACGGATTCATAGCGAATATACTCCCGAATAAAGTCGGACATAACCGCTTCGGGGTTATATTCTCCGGAAAGCATACTCGGACGTCCATAGCGCGCAATTTCTTTCGTCGCAGACTCTACGACAGCGTCGCCGATATCTGCACCACCGGTAGCAACGACATCGTCTTCGTTCCCAAGAAAGGAAAGGTTTTTCATCACAAGAATCTGGAAGATATAGCAGGTTTTGATAAGGATATGGGATTTCTGAAGAAATTGGTGAAGAAATAATCCCTCTCGGATGAGAGGGATTATTTTATTGAGCTATGTTAATTCTATAAGACTAAGATAATAATGATCTTAAATTTGATGACATTATAGCCTTAATATTAATAAGGAGCTCCATATTATCATCATTTGATGATTTTAGTTCTGCTGAAGCAAGAGAAAATATAAGATAATCTATTCCTGATACGATATTTTTATCATCTTTATTTGCTAATATAATTCTCTCATAAAATGGATGATCCGTATTCCATCGAACAATAATAATTTTTCCTTCTTGAAAACATTCATATAGAACGCCTTCTTTTCACATAGAAGAAGATTCAAATCTTGCGCCCATTCATTGAGGTGATGTCTTAATCTCTCTAAAGTTTTTTCGCTCATATTCAACCTTATTATCTTTTTCTAAAACAATAGTCTCTCCTTTTACTTCTCTTGAACTTCTTTTTTCTATCTTTGCTTCAGGAGTCATAAGAAGTTTAGCTTTTTTAGCAATAACATCTTCGGCATCGGAATGATCTATTTGGGCTTCTGGATCAGATCGCTTTATTCTTTTTAAATTAGCGATAACAGAGGTTATCTGTCATCCTATTTCCTGTTTCAAAAAATCCATAAGTCATTGATTCACACTCACTCAGTTTTTATTGAAACGTACACCAAAAATATCATCTAGGCTTGCATTAAAAGATAGTTCTATTCTTACTCTATTTGCATGAGGATCTTTTGCCCATAATCCGAGAGTAGTTGCACTTGCAATTTCTCGATTATTTCTCAATACATAAAATCATTGACTATTAACACCTATCTTTAATTGTCTATTTTTTTCTGTAGAATACTCTGGTAAGATTATTATTTTTACCTGTATTGATTCTTTCTTTCATGAAGTCATTCGTAAAGGAAGTTCATATAATTCATCACTATATACTTGTGTTCCTTCGTCATTTAAGAATAATGGATCTATAGATTCTACTATTTTCTTATTTATAGAAATCTTAATTCCAGAATCAATAAATTTACGAAATATTTGTCATATACTTTTTGATAATGTTGTTGCAAATTGACTTGTATTTGTATCAGATAATTTATCCACTTTTGTCATTACTATGAGTGTTCATGAATTTCACGATATCATAGAATCAAATATATCAATTTCTGGCTTTATAGCCCGTCTAAGTATTTTAATAAAGGCATTTTTGGTCACTATATCATCTAAATCCTGACAACTGTAAAGATATTCTCATCATTTTTCTTTTGTTACAATTTCTAGTCGTTTTGCCATAGATATTGAGGCTGTACATAATCACATTCAGAATTTTCCAAGATCTGATATTTCAGACTTATCTGATATTGATCAGAGCCTAAGAGCTTGATCAAGAATATCATGATTCATTCCAAATCAATTATCCGCGATCATAATTCTAAGATTTCATTGCACTGTTTCAATAGAGATATGTATATCTCGAGCGTGAGCATCAATAGAATTATCTATTATATCTTCGATAGCAGAATAGCTATCATAACCTGTATTTCTTAAAGAAGAAATAAGTTTACCAGCATTTGGCTGATTTTGAACAGTATAGTCCATAGGGTAAAAAGGTAATTTTCGATATCTACGGGCGATACCAAAAAAATAAAAAAACACCTTTGGCAAAGTGTTATTAAAAGAAAAACAGGATATTACAACATAGTTGTTGTGTGCTGTTTCTGGTTTTTAATAATCGATATTTGCTAAGAAATACCAATATTTGTGCCAAATCCGTACACCTATTATATTTTTATAATATAAAAAAGC
Source organism: Candidatus Gracilibacteria bacterium CG12_big_fil_rev_8_21_14_0_65_38_15 (assembly GCA_002771035.1). Taxonomy (GTDB): domain Bacteria; phylum Patescibacteriota; class Gracilibacteria; order BD1-5; family UBA2023; genus UBA1545. The sequence continues at coordinate 21,640 of PCUR01000032.1, forward strand.
AAATATATGTGGTATTGAAAACAAAAACCCACGTTTTCACGTGAGTTGTTTGATTTTCTTTGGTGCCCGGAGAGAGACTTGAACTCTCACACCGTAAGGCAACGGCTTCTAAGACCGTCGTGTCTACCATTTCACCACCCGGGCAGATATATCTATTTCAAGAAGTTTTTGTCGTGTACCCCTCTCATGTGTCGCACCGTTTCACGGATGCTCGCATTCGGGAGTATGGCTCCCATTGCTTCGCAAAGGTTGCACATCTTCCATTTCATCACCTAAGTAGGTTTGAATGTGAGGATAGTATATAGAAAATGGAGGGAAAGCAAGTTTTTTGTGTAAAATTATCGTGGGGTTGGGTAGGGATCTTTTTTCTTTCGCTTTGCTTCAGAAAAACTCCTTGCGACAAGATGTGCCATTCAAGGCACATCTTTCCTGATTCGTTCTTTTCCAAAGAACTTATCAGTGTCGCTACGGTTTCTATCCCTACCACCCAAGGCACACGTTTCGTCAAAAAATCCCATCCGCTTGCGCGGACGGGATGTTTTTTACGAAAATGGTGGGCCGGGTAGGGATCGAACCTACGAAGGCGAAGCCAAAGGATTTACAGTCCTCCCCATTTGACCACTCTGGAACCGACCCAAAAAGAAAAAAAGTTCATAGTTTCAAGTTTAAGAGAAGAGATTTTCATCTATTAACTATTCACTAGGAACTATTCAAAAATACAATGGAGCCGCTTGTCGGAGTCGAACCGACGACCTACGGTTTACAAGACCGTTGCTCTACCAACTGAGCTAAAGCGGCAAATATTTGCCAATCTTTCAAAGATTTCTTCTTAAAAGAAGTGCGGGCATTGTATAGAAAAGTATCGGTTTGTCAAAATTTTTGGAAAAAAAGTTAAAAATTTGACTTGTAAGTCATTATTGCATACAATACACGGGTATTTATCCTATTGTCCATTTTCCTATGAGAGACCTTTTTCAGGATTATAAAAAACAGAATTCCAAGAAAAATACGATAATTATCGTAGCAAGTCTCGCATTTGCTTTTTCTATCAATACTTTCCTTTTCGGAACAGATGCTGGTACTCGTCTCCAGACTTCGGTTATGAATTCTGCAACCAAGACTGCTACCGCTGCTCCTGCAGATATCGTAGTGGTAAATGCTGGTACTGGAACTGATATGCTCAAAATCCAGACAAATAGTCAACTAGAAAATGTTTCCAAAATGTATCTTTCTCTCGCTTTTGATCCAGAAGGACTCACTATCAGCGATATCTTCTCCGAGGATAAAGAAATGGAAGTGGTAAAGAATTCCAATATTCCAGGAAATTCCAGTATCACTCTGCTCTTCAAGAAACCGAAAAATATCGGAGCTAAAACCAATCTCGTAACTATTGTGTACAAGAAAACTGGAGCTAAAACAGTTTTGAATCTCGGAGAAACACAATTCAAGAGTACAGATGGAACGCTCTATAGTCTGACAAATTCTTCCCTCGAATTCTAGGAGAAATATGAAATAATTTCAATCTTTGCATTCAAGTAATCCCCGTCGTAATTGAAGGGGATTATTTATTGATAAATTTACTTTTTTCGCTATAATTCGGCGCATCTATCTCATACTACCATCAAATGAAAAAACATGAAATTCTGGAGCATATCCATATCGATAAACTCATATTTGGTGGAAAAGGTCTCGCGGTCGCTCCAGATGGGCGAAAGATTATCATAACCGGTGGAGTTATCCCGGGAAGTGTTGTGAATCTTCGAATCCTCAAAGTAAAAAAAGGGTATTTCGAAGCACAACTTTTAGATACCGTTAAAAAGTCTCCACTTGAACAGGAACTTCCTGCTCATTATCAGGTGTACGGCGGATGTAAATGGCTCCCAATTGCTTATCCGGAACAACTCCGAATCAAGGCGGAACAGGTTCGCGAAGCTTTTCATTATATAGAAAAATACTGGAGTAATAAACCCCCTAAATCCCCCTTGTCAGGGGGACAAGATAAAATTACCCCCATGATAGGGGGGGATGAAGGGGGGGTTTGATCATCTGACGAATCGGAGCCTCAGGTCGAAGCTCCTGTTCTTGTTCTGAGAGAACCACCAATATTCCACACCATCGTACCATCACCAGAGATTTACGGATATCGAAACAAAGTGGAATTTTCCTTTGGAAAATACATTTCTGAAAGAGAGGGGATTCATGACGACTTCCGTTTCGGATTCCATGCTCAAGCGCAATTCGATCGTATTATCGATTGTGATTTTTGTGTGCTCGCCGATGACGAGATCAATGCTATTTTTCGGGAAATGAACACATTTTCCCGAGCGTCCGGACTTCCAACCTATGACCCGAAAACCAATATCGGGTTCTGGAGGCATTTCGTGGTACGAAAAGCGCATTTTACCGGAGAGATTATGCTTATTCTCAGTGTTAATCACGAATTTGAGGGATATGACCGAAAACATGAAGGTGATATTCTTATGTTTGCAGGAAAACTTATGGCGCAATTTCCAGCGATAGCTTCGGTGTATCTTCTCAATAATTCTGGGCGTGCAGATATCGTCACTGGAGAGGTGATTCTCCTAAAAGGAAAGCCGACTATCACCGAACGACTTCTCGGAAAAACATTTGAAATCAATCCGAAGAGTTTTTTCCAGACCAATTCTCTCGGAGCTGAGAAACTCTATACGGTCGTTCGGGATCTTATGAAAACGAAAGGAGGAACTCTTCTCGATCTCTATGCAGGAACCGGAACTATCGGGATACTTCTCGCTGACCGATTTGAAAAAGTATATAGTGTGGAATTGGTAAGTGAAGCAAGCAAAGATGGGGCAAAAAACGCACTCAAGAATGGAGCGAATAATATCGTTTTTATCAACGAAAAAACGGAACATTTTCTTCCAAAATTTCTCGCAGAAAATACTGATTTATCAAATATTTCCCTTATTATTGATCCACCACGTGATGGGATGCACCCATGAGCTCTTCCTGAGATATTGAAGTTCGGTTCTAAAGAAATCATTTATGTAAGCTGTAATCCTGCAACTCTCGCTCGAGATTTGGACTATATCCTGGCCAATTCTGACTACCGACTTACGGATGTTACACCAGTTGATATGTTCCCACATACACATCATATAGAAACAGTTGCGAGATTGGAAAAATAATTATAATCCCCATTATTTTATGCTCGACAAGAATTCGATTCAAACTTTTCTGGAAAAAGATATTCATTCCATATTTATTTCTCTGATTCAAGGCGGATGTTCTGGAACGAAGGTTTCGGTACAGACCGAGTTTGACAGAACCGGTCTCGTAAGCTCTCCAATAACTCCGGAACTCACGGTTTTTTACCGAAGCGAAGAACAGAAGCTGTTGGAACAATGACATATTACTTTCGCGAAAGGAAAATGGATTTTCTCGAGTGAAAAAATCCAAGACCGTTGCGGTTGCGGAGAAAGTTTCTCTTTTGAGAAGAAACTTATTGATACTGACAAGCTCACGAAACTTCAGAGTATATTTGGGAAAAAGAAAGGACTTCACGAATAGAAAACCGAAGTAGTTGACAATAATCTATTTATAGTTGTATTGAAAACAATACAACTAAGATTTACTCATTATGACAATCCATTTGCAATATGCAGAATGCCCCGAATGTCAATGCGGGCGTTCCAAACTTATAGAACAGAATCCGGATGGAAAACAATATCCGGCAACGACACTCATTGGAAAGACTCTCGGAGATCTGGAGGATTTGATACATTCCGTCAGAAATGCGACGGAACTTTTAAGTATATTGGAAATGACAAAAGAAAAACATAATGTTCGGCATAATAGAAAATAGTGTGTGGCTAAAATAAGGAGTATTTGGTATTGTAAAGCCAAATACTCCTTTACTTTTACAAGAGT
>PCUR01000024.1 GCA_002771035.1 Candidatus Gracilibacteria bacterium CG12_big_fil_rev_8_21_14_0_65_38_15
AATGATTATCAGAACACAGATTATATTCTTTTGTAGCACTTTGGATCTATTTTCGGAATAACAAGTAGCACGCAAAAAATTCTATTTACCCATTATTTTTATAATAGTTCTTATTTCATCTCTCTTTCTTGTATCATGTTCTGATAATGATGATGAAGAAGACGACGAAGATAATCATAATAAGATTGCTAGAACCTATAATAATAGCTTTCTTGAAGAAACATCACAAACAGAAACAAATTCCAATACTACTATGGATAGTGTTCAAAAAAAACAGAAACGAAGTGTGAATACTCGTACAAAGGCAAGCTAAAATATAGGTTTTTATTAAAACTGAACAGAGAAAGTACTTCCTTCTCCTTGTTTACTCTCAACTCGGATAGTATATCCGAGTTTTTCTACGACTGTTTTTACAAGAAAGAGTCCGAGTCAATGACTATTTTGTACGCTCCAAGAAGAATCTACACGATAAAGCCGATCCCATATTTTCTCGATATTCTCTTCACTAATCCCTATTCCTGTATCTTGTACGGAAAATCCATTTTTATTAAGGGTTACACGAATCTCTCCAGTATTTGTATAATTAAATGCATTACTTAGAAGGTTCGAAACGATAATCTGGAGCATTGAATAATTAGAATTTAACAATACATTTTTTTCTATAATTCTAACAACATTTAATCATTTTTTTTCGAAAAGTAGCTCTGTTTTAGAGATGGTTTCTTCTAATAATTCGGAAATATTTACCTCTGCTTTCTTTAGTTCATCTTTTTCAAGACGGGCGATAGTTAGAAGAGTATTGATCATAGTATCAAGGAAATATATCTGACTTTGGATATTATCCATCCCGGTTCTATAATCTCCACTTTTGATTGCACAGTCAATCTCTGAATGGATAACCATAAGAGGAGTTTTAAATTCATGCGCTGCATCGATACTAAATTGCCGAAGCACTTCGGTCTGTGATTGTATTTTCTTGAAGGCGTCGGAAAGTGTTTTCGTGACAATGATGAATTCGTCATCATCTGGTCAGGAGAGAGGAAATTTCGGAAGAGGCGAACCTATCTTGAAAGAATGGATATAATGAATGATTTTCGAAAGAGGACGAAGAGAGTAATGGGCAAAAAACACTGAAATGACTGCAATGATTATAAGAAAGAAAACTGTTAATAAAAGCGAAACCCATAAAAGGGACACTTGACCGTATATATGCTCAGTGATTTTATATGGAAGTCCAATAGTTCCAATGTTTTGAAGAGGGAATGTATAACGCATATACCATTCCGCCCCACTCTTGTAGACTCAGAGAAAATTCGGTTTTTCTTCATTCCACTTTGGGGAAACAAGAGTTCCACTTCCATTGATTTTAATCATTCCTCATTGTTCTACTATTCTTTTGTAGAAAAGATTTTGTTTCTCTATACTAGACACTCCACTTCCATTGGTTTGTTCAAAAATATTTTTTGTAAGCTGTTCTGTTTTTTCAATCATTTCTATTTCTTCATCAACCTGCCAAGTATAGAAATAATAGATATTCAGTATAGCAACGAATGTAATCAAAAGTACGCTTGTAAAAAAAGCGAATATGAGCGCAGTGTTTGTAGATGTTTTAAGTCGAGGAAATAACATAAAGCGAGAATTTATATTTTTGGTAAAGTGAAAATATATCCATAACCTTTAATAGTTTGGATGATAGTAGGTGTAAGTTTTTTTCGGATATTTGATATATACACATCAAGTTTATCACTATCAAATAATGATTCTCCTCACCAAATATGATCTATAATATCCGATCGTGAAATAGCGATACCCTCATTTGTTATGAGATATTCTAGAATCAAGAATTCCTTCAAAGGAATATGTACAGGATTTCCATCTTTTTCAAATTTTCTCTGTTGAAGATTAATCACAATGTTTTCGTAAACGATTTCCTTGAAAGCTTGTTTTTTTGATCGACGAAGCACCGCGAACATACGGGTTTCCAATTCTTTGAGATCAAATGGTTTTACGAGATAATCATCTGCTCCGCTCTCAAGTCCGGTAATAGTATCTGTTACTTCATCACGGGCAGTAATCATAATAATAGGTATATCTTTTCTTTCGTGTATTTTTTTACATACTTCAAATCCGTCCAATAACGGAAGCATTCCGTCCAAAAGAACAATATTATAATCATCCCTCAGCGCCATATCAAGTCCTGTCTGCCCATCGAAAGCGATATCGACAGCCCAAGAATCAAGCTCTAGATACTTTTTGATATTTCTGGAAATCTCTCGATTGTCTTCTATTAAAAGAACTTTCATTATGATTTTATGGTAATATAGAAATATTTTTCTGTTTCGATTTTAAAAATTTCGTAGGAAATTTTATGTGAAATAAAAATTATCCTACGAAATTTTCTTGGAAAAGCAATTATATAATTCTCTATTAACTCGCTGCTGTCGTGGTATTTACTTTTGCAGCTGCTGCAGCAGCTGCCGCTTGTTGTGCTGCTTTTGCAGCCGCCGCTTTATCGGCAGCCACTTTTGCAGCTGCTGCAGCGGCAGCGGTTGCTGCTGCAGTATTGGATGATGTCGGTGTTATTGATTGAGTTGGTTTTGTTGCTGTTGTCACGCGAGTTTTTGGAGTTGGAGTTTTTTTAACTTGTTGTACGGCAACAGTATTTATTTTGATGACAGGATTATTGATGTTGATATATGTTATAAGAGTATTTTTATCAGTAAATGTTTTACTAGAGATACTTCCATCTGCTCGTTTAAATATATAAGCACCGGAAGTTGCATTGTAGATAATAATGTATTTTTTTCCGTTTGGAGCTGTGATTGTATTCGTTTCTTGAAGTAGTGGATTATTTATATTGATAAAATTGACTGCACTTTGGTAGGTGGCAAATTTCTGAGAAGAAATACTTCCATCTGCTCGTTCGAAAATAAATTCCCCACTAGTAAGTGTATGAATGAAATAAATTTTCCCGTTTGGAGCTATAGATTTGGTTGGAATATCATTTAATACAACAGGAGTTACAGCTGTATTATTAGTTGTATTTGTTACGATTGCTGTCGGAGCAGGAGTACTTGTCGGAACTGGCGCAGTTGTTGAAACATTATTAGAAGTACGTGCTTGAGAAAGAGCATTATTTATTGCATCTTGTATTGCTTGGGAAGTTCCGGTAGCACCTGTTACTGTATCGATACTTGAAGAAGTTCCGCCGATAAGTTTCTGTAAAATCAAATCTCCTTGAGCACGAGTATATTTACCGTTTCATGAAGCAGTAAAATTTGTAAACGAAGCTGCTGATATCTTTCCAGAAGTTATAGTAATGGACACAGTATAATTAATACTTCCACCGGAAAATGAATATTTCCCAATTCCAGTATAGATCCCGTCTTTATATTGAGTAGGAGCCGGATTAGGAGTTACAACAGGAGTTGGAGTCGGAGTCGGAACAGGAGTTGGAGCCGGAGTCGGAACAGGAGCCGGAGCCGGAGTCGGAACAGGAGCCGGAGCAGGAGTAGGAGTTACAACAGGAGTCGGAGCAGGTGTAGGTGTAGTACAAACCTCTCGTGGAACCTGACTAGTTGTACCAGAAGGATTTGTTACAGTATCATAAACCGTTGTACATGTTCCGGGTGTAGGAGCAGGTGTAGGAGTCGGAGTAGGAGTTATGACAGGAGTCGGAGTATAGCGATTATCATCGTCATCTTCATCTTCATCATCGTCATCATTTTCTCTATAAGAACTTCTTCTTTCACTTCTTTCATCATCATCTTCGTCATCATCAGCATAGGTTGTTGTCACAGCAATCTGACGAATATTCCAGAATTCCGTAGAGATATTCTCATTATTTACGGATACTATACCAAAAAAGGAAGTTCCACAAAGAAGAAAAATGCTTCCTATAGTAATAATTCGTAGAGTTTTTTTCATGCTTGAAATATAATTATATATAAAATATGTTATTCTTCTGTCTAGAAAGATAATTATAAACCTTAAATGAAACTTAATTATTTCATTATTTTTGAAATAGGAATTTATTCCACAAATTCGAGATCATACTTTTCTTGAAGATATTTAGTATAGAGAAGTTGCCCAGACGAAGTAAATATAAGACCCTCCATACCATTCTGTTCTATAAGACGAATTCCTTCTGAAACCGGAGCATTGAAAATGCTTTTTGTAAATCCATCGCAGTTTGCACATTCGGAAGATATAAGAGTAACACTGATTATCGCATTTTCATTTCCTGATGTAACCGGATTGACAAGATGATGGTATTTTTTTTCTCCGATATCCCATTTTCGTTTATAACTTCATGATGTCGCAATCGCTGCATCGTGCAGTATAATGGAAGCGATGACTTCCTCGGTAAATGGATTTTCTATACCTATAATCCAACCGCCGATAGCTTCTTCATTGCTTCCGCTTGCATATATATCGCCCCCAGCATTGATAAAAAAATTATCATATCCAAATAATCGAAGTAGGGAAGAGGCCTTGTCTACTGACCATCCTTTCGCAATTCCGCCGAAATCGAGTGATTGTCCCGGTTGGAGAGTTATCATATCTCCTTCTATTTGTATTGATTCAAAATCAGTATTTATTATTCATTCTGCTTGTTCAAAATTCCCAGTACCAAATGAATTTTTATATCCAAGTTTTGCGACCGAAACGAGAGGATTGAAGAATCCATTTGTTTGATCATACATTTTTTTTGAGATATTCATAATCTCTAAAAAGCGTTTTGAAACACTCATTTTTTTATGTTTGTTTAGTAAGCTGAGACTTGATTCTGGATTGAAGCGTGAAAATTCTTGCTCAATAGAAGAAAAATAATCGAATACATACGTAATTCGTTCGGGAGTTTTGATATCTTCAGAAATAACAGTTATCTCTATGGAAGTCCCAAGAAGTTTACGAGTTTCGGAATAACGCATAAGAAAAAATAAGAGAAATATTACTGAATAATAATATTAGGCTTAATAGCAAAAAGTGTGTGGCTGGAATGATAGGTTTTACCCGAGTA
>PCUR01000057.1 GCA_002771035.1 Candidatus Gracilibacteria bacterium CG12_big_fil_rev_8_21_14_0_65_38_15
GGTACTTTATGTATCGTGGTTATTTACTTCCCCATTTGAAGTTTCATCTTCTTGTGGGTAGGATGTTAATGAGCTGGTTTTGTGCTTCAAAAATAAAGCTCGCCTATAGTATGATTTTCGAAACAAATGTCAAAAGTTTTTTAAAGAAAGTTTCTTCTTTTTTTAATTTCTGCATATAGTAGCGGTTACTAGCTTATAATTAATTATCTTATGCTTCCAAAAAAATACCTTCAAAGAATCGAGTCTTTTCTCGTTAAAGAAGACTTAGAACAGATTATAAAGGGATATACTGAGGAGCGGGTGTGCTCTTTTCGGGTAAATACCCTTAAATCGACCGAAAATGAGGTTGAATCATTTTTGTGTACAAGGAATATCTCTTTTAAGAAAGTATCGTTTCTTCCTCTTGCCTATATTATAGACAAAAAAGATGAATTCGTTCTCAAAGGAAGTCCTCTTTTCTACGAAGGGAAAATATACGTGCAAGGGCTCGCGAGCCAGCTTCCCGCAATACTTCTCGATATAAAAGACGGGATGAATGTATTCGATATTACTGCAGCGCCGGGATCAAAGACGACACAAATAGCCGCTCTTATGAACAATACCGGTACGATTATTGCTTGCGAAAAACACCAAATTCGACACGATAAGCTCGTGCACAATATAAAACTCCAGGGAGCAACCAATATAGAGACCCACAAAATGGATGCCCTGAAACTTATGACCGAACTCGAAAAAGAGAGCTTTGACGCTATTCTACTCGATGCTCCTTGTTCTGCCGAAGGACGATTCAAACTCAATGATGAAAAATCCTATGGATTTTGGACGCTCGGAAACATCCAGGATAAAGCAATCATTCAAACAAGTCTTCTCGAAGCAAGTATTCCTCTTCTGAAGAAATGAGGAATACTCGTTTATTCGACTTGTACGCTCGCTCCTGAAGAAAACGAAGGAGTGGTAACTGACGTACTTGCGAAACACCCCGATCTGAAACTAGAAACAATCGATATGACTGATATGGAATTTGCCAGAAAAGGAATCACGAGTTTCGAAGGAACTCCTTATAATAGCGAAATAGAAAAAACAGTTCGTATTCTTCCATCGGACCTGATGGAAGGATTCTATCTGGTGAAAATACGAAAGATTTAGTATAAGTTTCTTTTCATATCAAGAATCAAAACGGGAAAATGTCTATCTCGTTTTTTTCTTTTCTTTTAATTTACATATACTATACTGGTGTTTATTCTATTTTATCATTTTCTTTTTGTCCTATGCAAAAAAAGATATTATTCTTGTTTATAAGTATTTTTTCTGTAACTCCTTTTGCGAATGCGACGGTGGATACCACTCCCGTTCCGACACTCGATTATATCATCAATGCGGGGAGCGGAGTCTACCATCTCTATGGGAAAAATCTTCCTTCCGATAGGAACCTTGTCAATGTATATATCGATAATAAAAAAGTGGATCAGATTAATGTTATTTTAACAAAAGAGGGAATAAATATCAGAAACTTCTATCGTGATTCTGGGGATTTTATGATTGAACGATTAAAAGTAACCTACGGAAGTGGCGATATAGCGAAATATTCTACAGATAAGAAAACCAGTTCCTTAAAAATACGGGGAAATACCAGCATAGCCTTTGATGGACAGATTTTTCGTGAAAACAAAAATGGTTATGATATCGTAAGAATTCCATTTCTCAATGAAATGCCTTCAAATTTTTCCGAAGGAATGTTGCCGGATAGAAAAATCGTTGTCAACGGACAAGAAAAACCTCTTGTTCCATTTATGGACGAATATAAAGATGATGTCTATTATTTCACTGAGAAAGGGGTAATATTTCTAGAAAAAAACCTTCCGGAACGTCTCAATACTGTAGGATTCAAGATTGATGGACTTTCATCCAATTATGTAACTGTAAAGAAAGAATGAATCCTTTTGGAAAGTCCTTCTTGAGTGGAAATAGAAGATATCTGAACAAGCAAGAATATTAAGGTAACGTTTACCGAACCGAAAAATTTCATCAATCTAACCGGAAAGGAAATCTATGTAAACGGAGCAAAAATCGATAATGGACAGGTGACAGTCGGACTGAATCAACTTATCATAAAATATGATATCCTTCGTCTTTCTAAAGACCAGGATCATCTTTCTATAATACTCAAAGACACTCTTACTAATCAGTATTCCAACGAACAAATTATCTCCGTAGGGAAATTTTCCCGTCTTCTCATAACGGGAATCGATACAGGAGAATGAACGAGTGGAAATTTTACTTTCGTTATTCATGGGAATATGAACGCTCTTTTCGGGGACGTATACAATTTCAAGATAAATATAAATGGAACGGATTATACAAGAGGTGGTATACAGGAGCTCGTGAAAGATGGAAGCGGGGTGATACAAAAAGACTCGAACGGGGCCAATAAATATATAACAAAGAATAAAATCGAGTTTAAAAAAACTGGTATAGGGATTGAATTTGATTTTTTTTATAATCAACTGAAAGACTGAGAAAACATTCTTTTTATAAAAAATCAGAATACAGGACGTGAATCTAATAAGGTCTCATTTACGATTGGCAACACACCGGTGATAAACTACAACTATCTTACTGGGGCGATATTGGATGAAATCCAAAAGAAAGAAACTCTTACTTTTGAGATTGGAAAAGATTTCGAAAAAAAGCCGAATTCAGCCAACATGGTTCCGACCGATCGAAATATTTCATTCGGAAAAATAAAATCCACGTATCTCAAGAACAATGAATTCTATAATATGGAATTTCTGCTTGATACAGACCTTGCAATCAATCCGTTTTCTAGCCTGAAACTAGATACTATGAATCTCGAGATTGTGAAAAACAACGGAAAGATTTCTTTTCTCTTCAAGAAACAATGATTCGGAAAAGATTTTAAAGCAAGTATGGAACTTCTTGGTGTTATAAATGAACTTTATAATACATCAAACAAAGCTTTTTCTCTTACCATCAAAGAGATTTCCCTTAAAAAACTTTCAAAAGAAGATATTTTTGAATCGCTCATTTCCATCAAAAATCCTCTTAACGCAAATATTTTTTATTTCTATACCAAAAGCAATTGTTTTGATGGAACAAAGGATTTCTGTTCTATTATCGGAGAAGTTGATCCAAGTCTCGCAATAAACTACAGTTCTTCTGGCGCACCGATAACTATCGTAGCACCAACTCAGATTGTTCCTCCGCCAAGTACAGTGAGCACTACCGGAACAACCACTAAAATAGTGAGAAGAAATATCTCCACAGTGATACTTTACGATTTCGAAAACAAGAAATTTAAAAAAGCTCAGGATATCCTCGTACAAAAATATGAAATCCTGAAGAAAAGAGGGAGTGTTTTTTCAACCACATTCCGGAATGCCACAAACAATCTCTTGCTTGCACTGAAAAACTATGAAATGAATATCGATAGAACGACAAGCATCGCTCAAGTGGGAAGCTCGCTAAAAACCTTAAACGAAGCACTTCGAAAGGCCAAGAAAGAATAATCTTAACCTAAAAAAACAATCCGCCGTGGCGGATTGTTTTTTCGTTTCTCGATTTATGGAAGCGCTCTTCTCAGTAGATCCACTTTATAACTCTTCCCTTCTTTATTGAATAATATTGTCGAATTCACCATACGAACTATTTTAACATTATCGAGGATTTTCACGATATCCTTCGCTCCTTTATAGTAAATATATGCAGCTTCGGGTGTTGTGAAAATATAAGCGCCATTGAGTTTACGTACCATTACATTTGTCGTATCTTTGAAATCGAATATTCCCGAATATTGTTTTTCTGCATCAAGAATCCGGAATTTCCCCTGTCATTGCTTCTCTCCGAGAAAAATAGTTTCTCCATCGATTTCCTTTACTTGGGAAAGACTCTCCATTCCCCAATCGGATTGGGGAGAAATTGTTGTTATGTCCGTCTTGTCGACAGGAGTAAGTATTCCTTTTTCAAAAATATAAGGAATTTTATTTATATGTACTACGGCTTTTGGCGATTCGAGCGTTCCTGTTCCGTATTCAAAATATTTCCAACTCGTATTACTATTGTCTCCATTGTAGATATATTTCGGAGTAAGTATGATACGGTCATTGATTGCAAGGATTTTTTCGCGAATATCCGAAGTTTTCGGACCTACGAATTGCATAGTGTCGCGACAAAAGAGTTTCTCCCCATAATATGCGATATCGGTACATTGAAGAGCAAGTCCTGTTTCGCTATCGAAAATATTCGAGAATTTTTCCGTATCGAGAGAATAACTTAAAATATTATTACCATCGGTAAAATACAATCCTCCTATATATCTATAGTTTGTCTCTATACGATGAAGAACTTGAAAATCGGTATCCACCAAGAGAAACGATCCGGTCCCTGTAGTACGGAGGAGATAATGGTTATTATAAGGAAACAATTCACTGAATGTAATCGGAAGAATAACAGATTCCGGAAGTGCAAAAAGGTTCACGACATTGATATAGAATGGGTTCTTTTTCGTTATGTCGATGAGAAATGTAAGAGAAATATATCATTTTTTCTTGATAGAAACGGTATATTCTCCGATATCGAATATCGTTTTGGAATTATTGTTGTAGGTATCGTTGTTGATATTGATGCTGTCTGGCGATGGAAATACATGAATATCGATAATCCCGAAAGGCTTGAGAAAAGTCTGTTTGGAAATATCTTCCGTACGATTGAGGAAACCTTCGTAATTCGGATAATATCCCTGAAAAAAGAAATACAGGAACACGGTCATAATAGCCACGATACCCCAAAATATCCGATCTTTATTCTTATGTATGCGAATTTCTTCTTGATAGGAAGGAATCATTTTGAGA
>PCUR01000050.1 GCA_002771035.1 Candidatus Gracilibacteria bacterium CG12_big_fil_rev_8_21_14_0_65_38_15
ACATAGATGCTCTCGAATATATGATTAACTACGATATCCCGAATATTTCTGAAACCTATGTACACCGAATCGGTCGAACGGGTCGAGCCGGAGCGAAAGGTGTAGCGATATCTTTTTGTGATAATGATGATGTACAACATCTCCGAGATATCGAGAAACTTATTTCCAAGAAAATCCCCGTTGTCGAAGATCATCCATTTCCGAAAATGAATGTCATTCCTTCTAATCGGGAAAAAGCGATTGAAGCGAAAGCCTGAGCTGGTCGTGGTCGCGGAAGTTCTGACCCAAGATTCCAGAAAACTTCCAGAGATGACCGATTCTCTCAGCCAAAAAGAGAAGGACACTCACACCAGAAACCACGAACTAGCGAACGAGTTCATGGAGCTGATAAAACTCCAGCATCCCGTCCTGCACCAGGAGGTTCCTATTCTCGTCCATCCACTCCAGGAAATCGCCCATCTGGTCCGAAGGGGAGTGGAGCAAAGAAAGGCTATTACGGAGGAAGATAAATTAAAATCTTTTTATGCTCAAAAAACTCAAAATTTTCCTCAGTTATATTTCTCCGTTTGTCACAAATAGAGCATCCGAGTATAATGGGAATCTAAAAATAATGCTCGTAAACGGAAAAAAAGTTCTGAATACGAAAGATGCGAATTATTCTTTCGCTTCGCTTCATAGGATTATGCGTTTTGCACTCACACAAACAGGGTTTGACAGTCGAGAAGATATCCTTCTTCTCTGACTCGGCGGATGATCTGTGATAGACCTTATCCGAAATGAATTCCATCTGCCAAATACCATTCGAGCCGTTGATATCGATCCGGTTATTATCGAAGTAGCGAGACAAGAATTCGCCCTCGATTCGTACGCGGATGTTGAGATTATCTGTCAGGATGCGTACAATTTTGTACAGGAAACACCGAAGAAACATGGACTTATTATCATTGATCTTTTCATTAACAATACAGTTCCAGAGAAGTTTTATGACGATATTTTCTGGGAAAATATTTTTCGCATACTATCCCCGACCGGTCGCATTATTTTCAATACGATGACCAAAACCACCAAGGGTGAACTTTTTGGGACTATTATCACAAGACTCAAAACAGTAGGATTTCAGGTAGAAGTGCACGATAAAGTGGATTTTACGAACAGTATGATACTCGCAAAACGTAGATAAATTCCACCATTCTTTAGAATGAAATTATTTTTGAAATATCTTTAAAAGCGGAAGGATTTTCTCATCCATATAGGAAATCTTTTTGGGATGATTCGAGAATATAATTTCTCACAAATTCACTTTCTCTAAATCCTGTTCTAGGATCATAGTATTCCCCATTTTTTCGTACGCTTTTGCGTTATAGAGCTGATGGTTTCCCGCAGAAATAGCAAGTGGAATAATTATAAGATGAATCGGACGAGTCGCGAGTTCTGCAAGTGTCGTGGCACTTGCTCGAGTAATAGCGATATCCGTATCATCGAGGATATGAGGAATATCCGATTGAGGAATCCAATCAAAAATTTGGGTATTCTCCCATTGTTCGAATTTATCTCTCAGGTTTCCATTGAGAGTTCCGAGGGAGATAATCCATTCGGTATCTGGAAAGTTCTTTTTTTGTTCCAAGAGCGTCTGGAAGATTTTTCTCGATCCCTGACTTCCGCAACTCACGAAGATGTGTTTCTTCTCAGTTTTCCAATTGATATTTCCAACTGGATTTTTCGCGAAAAAATCGGGGTGGAGAATCTGTCCGACAACTGTTGTTTTATTTTTCGGAAACCATTTTTGAGCTTCTTCGAATCCGAGGAAAATCTGTGTCGCAAAATGTCCGAGGACTTTGTTGGAAAACCCGGGAACCGTATCGGATTCATGAATATAGAGCGGAATATTCAGAGTCCAAGCAGCGACTCCGACCGCGACAGAACCGGGTCCACCTTTGGAGAATACAAGTTTTGGTTGTTCTTGTTTTAGAATCTTTCTCGCATCGAGTACTCCTTGCAAGAGTTTGAATGGATAGAGAAGAACTCCGAGCGATTTTGTGCTCGTGAGTTTATAAGTGGTGATTGGTATGAAACGAATATTTGCTTCTTGTGCTTTAGTTTCCTCCATACTCGCATTTCCTCCGAGCCAAAAAAAAGATTCTCTTGAAATAGGAAGATGGGCGACAAGTGAAAGAATGGGCATTATGTGACCACCGGTTCCTCAACCTACAAGACAGATTCTGGAGACCTCTGAAAAACTCGTTCTTTGAACTCAAAGTTCCGTTCCTCATTCTCCGTACTGACTTCGTACGATTCATTTCGGTACTCACTTTTCGTTCAAATTACTTCGCTTTTGAGAGGTCTTAATATTTCAAGAATTTTTAAGCATTTGGTGTGGTGTAATAATAATCAGTCCTACTGTATCCGGACTCCCATTTTCTCCAAAAGTATTTTCTCGATTTTTTGCTCTTCCGTATGCATTTCCTTGTATTCTTCGTCGTCCTCGTGATCGTAGCCGAGCAGGTGGAGGGTGGAATGGATGAGGAGTTTCGCGAACTCAGCCTCGCTCGTATTTTCGTATTCTTCCGCTTGCGAGAGGATTTTCGCTTCGGACATTATGATTTCTCCGGCGATTTCACTATCTTCCAAACCAGTAAAGTCCTCGAAATAATGGAATGATAGAACATCGGTGGTTTTATCGATTCCCCGATGCGTTTTATTGAGCTCTTGGATTTCTTCGTCCGAAAGAAATGCGACATTGACCGTACCAGTCTGAGTGATATCTATCTGCTCTGAAATGGCACGGAAAATAACCTCGATAAGTTCGGGACGGGGAGTGAAAGAAGCGGGGGAATTAAGGAGAGAATGGGTGAACAAAGAGATTTTTTTAAAAATTATTGTTTTATGATATTCATATTCAAAATTCATGGTTGCGTATACGACTCGATAGTCGGAACACAGTTTGGAACTTTTGTTTGGTAGCCGAATTCCAGCACGGAGTTCTTCATAGGTTCGGTTCTATGGAATGTCGAAAAAATAGTGTAATTACCCGTTCCTGCTTCGGTTTTGAAATCAACCCCGGGGTCGAGAACGGAATCCTTTGGTACGAGGAATCGGACATATTGTTTATTTACGCCATTTCCTTCTATGAAGGAAAGTCTCGCTTGTTCAGCGGGATCATCAATACCGAAATCATGGAGCAATTTACTGGTTTTCATAAGTTCATCGATCGTGATATCGTGTTCGGAATTGAGTTTGACACTATTATGAACCGTACAACCAGAAAGAGAATCTGTTTTGATGGTTAATTTTCGTTCCATATACCGGTCTGATTTATTGGCGGAAAGGGAAGTGAAGATAGGATAGATGAAATTCCCTTGATCCGCTTGCCATGCTTCGCGAGTTCCGAGCTGTTCGAGGAATGCTTCGGTGTCTGAATTTTTTGAAGCTATAAGAATCTCGTGTCTCTGGAAATGATCGACCAGTATTTTCAGATATCCGAAAATATCGCGTTTCTCTGCGAGCTGCGCACTAAATACTTCCATGAATCGAAAGAGGAATTCTTTCGGTGATTGGTAGGTGTGTCCGGTATCGAGTTTCTTGTACGGAAATACTCTCGCTTCCACGAGTGTGGAAACTATTCGGGAGAAGTTTTTGTCGTCGATAGTAAGTCCGTAGGCATCCATTTTCACTGGACCGTATTTCCTCAGAAGTTCGATAATGATTCCCTGATTGATAGCAATCATTGTGTCGACGCTTTTGAATCCTGCTTTTTCTACGAAAAATCCGATTTTCTTCGCACTGTCTCGGAAATCCGGATAGTAGTTCGCATCGCGAATACCGAAATTTCCGCTATAACCTTCGAGCCCGCTCGGAGGAGTTTCTTTGTACGGATAGAGTTTCCAATCGTAATCATAGACATCGTGTTTCTCAAAATTCTGCACACGTCCTTTGTAGAGTTCAAACGAGAGAATACTTCCGGGAAAACCTCCATTAGCACGGAGCTCGTCCTGATTTTGGTTGATGATCATATACTGCTCCGGTTTCGTATCTCCGAGCAGAGTCATAACATCTTCGAAGTGCGCGAGAGAAAAAGTGAGAATCTCTCTTATTCCGAGAAGGGATTGTATATTTTTCTGAAGCTTTTCGTCGAAAAGAGGATTTCCGAGAGTTTCAATACCAATATAGTAGGAAAGGGCTGATTCAAGATTTCCATTGATTTGCTCGAGAGTATTTCTGTGATTTCTGAGAAAATCGGTTATTTTTACTCCGCAACTATCCCCGGACACAGAACCAGAACCAAAGAATGATGATAGGGAACATTCTCCATTTTTTGGAAGTTCTTTCGAAAAGGAGCGAACGACCGAGAGGCTTTGCTCCATGGAATCCGATAAGGAAAGTCATCCGTAAATGACATTTCCGGCGAGATGTACTTGTGGATGAGAATAGAATTGATTATCAAGTACTGCTCGGAAAGGACTGAAAATAAGAGCGATTTTTTTGAAGGAATCATGGATTTCCGTCACTTCTTTGGACAGAATTTCTATATCGTTCATATCCTTGAGAGCTGCGATGCGGTTATAATCGCGGATTGTTTCCCGTTCTACATAGGTTTTTGCTGCAAGCGAAAGAAGTACGAGGGAAATAGAAAGGCTCGCGAATATCACACCGCTGATAGCGATATGTTTTCGGTGTTTACGAAGAAGCTTTCTCGTACGTTTGGAAAGAGGAACAGAAAACGCATAGAGATCGGGATATGTTCGTGTCGATACCATCGGTTCGCAGAGTCGGACGTCGAGAGAATTGAATCGGGTTTTTGGAAGTGGTTCCAAGACGGAAACAGGATTCATTCGGATAATTCTATTCTTTGAAAATATGGAAAGAATATTAGTAGTGTATTTTCTCTCGCTATAAAGATCCTCGAGACTTTTATTCTTTGGTTTTTTGATAGTGAGCGTGAGTTTTTTTGTGACATTCAATGTTTTCCCTTTTCCTGATTGCATATCCAGAATCATCTGGGAATCATTGTGCGATACCACATCGAGTTCTATTTTCGGAAAAAAATCCCGAGCATCGACGGTTTGCGATGCTCCGGATTCACCCGGGAAAGATATGTCATTCAAGATATCGGTCATGAAAAGGTTTTTAATTTTTTAGTGATTGTCATTCTCTCGAAGGAGGGAATCTACATTGTATCCCGTAGGGGAAATTTACACATAATTCAAAATATTTGGTAGATCCTCGTCATCACGAGGATGACAAATAGATTATTCCTTTCCACATTTTCGACAGAGCGGGAGTTCTCGGTACGTTTCTTCTTTGCATTTAGTACATTTTCGGAACTGGTTTTCTCCGCAGAATGGACAAAAAATATCTCCATCCTTCAGACGTTTTCCACAGAATTGACATTCCCCTCGTTCGATTCGTTTCTCTATGAGACGTTCTCTTGAAAATATCTTTTTCTGGAGGAAATAAATAACTCCAAGAGTTACTCCGATTGCGAGCAATATGAGGAAATAATACCAGAACATAAGAATCTGCAGATCTTGCAACCATTGCATAAGAGCTTGCAAAAGTTGTTTCGGAATAATCTCGAAAATACCTTCACAAATCTTCCAGAAAATCGGGATGAAGATAACCACGAGCAAATGGGAAGAAACGAGAGTCTGTGCACCGTTTCTTCTTCTTACGGAGTGATTATTCCAGAACCATACGACAAGAAAGAGTGGAACAAGAAACAAGAGTTCGACACCGAGACGTTTGAGTGGATAATAGAATTCGAGACGAGCAAGTGTACTTCTGAGGTTATTTGCAAGTTCCGGAGTGAGAAACGCGACGATTCCTTGCAGATTAACATTTTGTTCGATAAGCGCCATATTCGCTTTTTCCTCCTCGAGGATTCTACCGAGTTCTTCCGTTTGTTTCTGAAGGTCTTGTTTGATACTTCCAGCACTCGTCGGACTGATGGAATCTGTTTTCGGTTGATTGGCTATCTTTTCGAGAAGCACCGTATCGTAACTTCCGTTGAGACTACTGATAGTGGATTGAACCGAAAATCTACGATTATTTATCTGATCTCGTGTATCGAGAAGCTGATAAAATCCGGTATCGGTTCGAATTTTATCGAAAAGATTCTCGATTTTCAAACAATCAGGATCAAGATATTCGGGATGTCTTCCCGCGGAAGGAGTGTATTTATAAGACGTATAAGTATCGTATTGATAATTTCTGGCTTGCGAAAGTATCTGATCTATCTTTTGGCTCTTGTCGTAATTAGCGGTGTCTATCGCAATCGCCTGACAATTATAGGGAATAACATCGCTCGGAGTCGTGAAACTCGCTGTCTGGTCGGAAAGCCCCTGGAAAAGAGCAGTAAGTACAAATATATCGAGAAAAATAATAATAACAAGAGAGAGTCCGGAAAGCGGTTCGTTCGCATTAATGGAACGAAGTCGAGAAAAAACCGATTGGATTCTCGGAAGAAGAGAGAATTTCATATGATTATAGGGTTATAATATATGCTTCATAAAGAGCATTATAGGCAATTCCAGAAAAAAACAATCTCCCCGGAGAAAAGAACATATTGACAAACTACCGTTTATAATGAATTATAATCATATCGAAATGATTTTCTTGCATTTCCTTTTCCATTGATATAATAACGGCATATTTTCTACAATTTTTTTTCATGTCCCGTTCCAATATTGTATTTTTCACTGGTTCCAACCATATTTTCCTCCGGCGCGATTTGGATGCTTGGATAGATATTTTTGCGAAAAAATACGGAGAATACAATATTTCCCGACTCGACAGGGAAACCCTTTTGAAAACCAATATCCAAGCAGAGCTCCTGACTCCTGTTTTTCTCGGAGAGAAACGACTTATCGTTCTGGAAGATGTTCCATTTCCTACAGTTAAATGAGATAATGAAGAAGAAAAAACCGAAGAAACTGTTTCTAAAACCCCCGATGTAGAAGCTATAATTCTCGCGGCTCTTGACCAAGTTCCAGAAACGACCGTCGTACTCTTTGTTTCTACCGAACCAGACAAGAGAAAATCTCTCTATAAGCGCCTTATAGAAGTAGCAACTCTCAAAGAATACTCCAATCTGGAGTGAAATGCTTTGCGTGAATATATACGGAAAAAACTTCCCCATATTGATATCACAGCGCTCTCAAGATTTATTGAATATACTGGAGCGGATATTAATCGGATTGAAAGCGAGATAGACAAACTTGCGCTCTATAAACAGGATGGATGGATAACCGAGGAGGATATAAAATCCACCGTGATTCCCACGATAGAGACTTCTATATTTTCCTTGACGGATGCTCTGTTCCTCCTCGACAGCGCACTTGCTTATCGTGAATTGCTTGCTATTCTTGAAACACACAACATTCATTATGTGTTTTCAACTCTTCAGTCGACACTTCGGACTTTTCTCTATGCTTCGAAACTCTTGTCTATGAGTTATGAACCGAGCAATGTACAATCCCTTCTGAAGATTCATCCCTACGCATTCGAGAAGATGCGGAAGAATATGCGACATTCGGAAAGGATAAAAGCTTTGTTCTCCACATTCGTTATTCTCGATAAACAAACCAAAACAGGAGAGGGGATTGGCGATACGGATGATGCTCTTCGACTCGGATTGGAAAAAGCGATTTTATGTTTGCAAAAAAATTAAAAATCCATACGATTGTGTTACTTTAAAAATTATCTTTTCTCGATTTATGAAAAAAGCGCTTGCAATGATTGTTATATCACCACTTATTCTCACATCTTGCTTTTATAAAGCAGAAAATACAAAGACTCAAAATACAGAATCGGCTTCCGGTGAAACTTCTCAGGAAATAGAGAAAATAGCGAATGTTTCCCTCGTGCAAAAAGAAGTGGTCGGAACTGGCGATACTGTCGGAGTTGATTATGTCGGAACTCTTGAAGATGGTACAATATTCGATTCTTCCATCGAGGAATTTGCCAAGAAATCAACGAATTACAGTTCCGGACGAACGTACGAACCACTTACTTTTACAGTCGGTGCTGGTCAGATGATTAAAGGATTCGACAACTGAGTCCTTGGAATGAAACTTGGAGAAAAGAAAACCCTTACTATTGCTCCTGCTGATGCGTACGGAGAGGCTTATACCGAACAACAAGTTCCTGCAAAATATTTCCAAGATGTATTTAAAGAAGTTGTTCCTCGTGATAATTTCCAAGATACCATCACGCAGATCGTTCCGATGAGTGCTCTCGGAGAACAAGGAACAAATCTCACGGTCGGTAAAGTCATAGAAGCGGGAAATGTAAAAGCGACAGTGACAAAAATCGAAGGAGAAAACATAACGGTTGAAATCGACAACGCACAAAATCCATTTTATGGAAAGAAGATGACAGTAGGACTCAAGACGACATTTGAAGGAAATACCGTAACGGTAAAAAAACTCACTGATACGGAAGTGACTATCGAAGTGGTAAATAAAGCGAATCCATTCTACGGAAAGAAAATTAAGGAGGGGATGGAAGGTACTATGCCAAACGGAGGAACTATGAAGATTCTTAAAATTGAAACAGAAAACATTACTATCGGAATTCCCAATACTAATCCGCTCGCAGGAAAAACTCTCAAATTCGATATAGAAATAAAATCTATTAAGTAAAATATGAATTTTCACATCATCACCCTCTTCCCAGAAGTTCTCAAACCCTACCTTTCCACGAGTATTATGGGACGAGCTCAGGAAGGGGGTTTTGTGAATTTTAAGCTCTACAATCTTGCAGATTATTCCGTCAAGAATACCCGGCGTTCCGACAATCGTCCGTACGGCGGTTTTCCTGGAACTATCCTCGCTCCGGAGCCTCTCTATAATCTCATTACCGAGATTGAATCGAAAGAACGAAAATTATTTCATAAAGTATTTCTGACTCCTCGCGGAAAACTTTTGACACAAGAAGTATTGGAAAGTTTTTCTAGTCGAGAAGAGAAAGATATGATTATTATCTGTGGACACTATGAAGGTATTGATCAGCGAATTATCGATTTATTCCATGTCGAAGAGATTTCGATAGGGGAATATGTGCTTTCATCCGGAGAGCTCTCATCGCTTGTGTTTATTGACGGAGTGGTTCGGCTCATTCCATGAGTCATTAGTCCAGAATCGCTCGCGGAAGAATCGTATAGCAAAGCACTTGATGGGAAGAAAGAATATCCTCACTATACCCGTCCGGAAGTATTCCAGGGACTCAGAGTTCCCGAGGAACTTACTTCTGGGAATCATAAAAAAATCGAGGAATGGAAGAAAAAAAATTTGCTTTAAACGAGAAATCCATATACTGCGTGTACTTTCTACTATAGAAATATATCGCGGAGTAGAGTCCGCCGCGGCGGATAGTTCGCAAGACGCATAATACGAAGATATTATCTTACACAGAAATCATCACTTTTAAAGTGTTTATCGCGGAGTAGAGCAGTGGTAGCTCGCAAGGCTCATAACCTTGAGGTCGTACGTTCGATTCGTACCTCCGCAACCAAAAAATATAAACAAGAAAGTCCTCGAAAGAGGGCTTTCTTTTTGGTTTATTTTGATGATCAGGATTTGGTGAGAGTTCATATATTTGATTTTTTCATCATTCAAAAATAATTTCAATTTATGACATAATTCTATATACTCATAGTAATTATTTTTTACACTGAATCTGTCTAATGAAATTTCTCTCCCATGGTATTCTCGGTATGAATGCACGAAATTTGCGATACATACGGACAAAAAATTCTGCTGATGCTATTTCCCTTGCTGATAGTAAGCTGAAAACAAAAAATTTTCTCTCCATCCGATGAATACCTTTTGCGGAAACATATGCAATACTATGAAGTCAACAAGAACTCAATGATTTTTCCTTTGGATCAATTAAATCGAATTCATTTGTCATCAAACCGAATAAATGAAGTCAATGAAAAGGAATACTTATCGTAAAAAAGAATAAAAAAACGTATGAAATTCAGAATGAAGAATGGACAGAAGACGAACTACGACTCCATCTCATAGATATACTTCATGGCTCCTTCTCTCTCCATGGATCATCGGATACGGTCGTTATAGAAGAACTTCTTTCGCCTTGAAACGATTTTGTCCAATACTGTGATTTTGGCTTAGCAGATATGCGTATTATAGTATATAACTATGTCCCGATTACTGCAATGATTCGTATGCCAACAGTCCATTCTGGAGGTAAGGCAAATTTAGCACAATGATGAATTTGACTCGGAATCAATATAACGAACGGAAAAATTATTAGCCTATTTCAAAATAAAATAGTTTATACTGATATTTTTCCTCCAAAGTATGAATGACTGAAAGATCGGGTTATCCCGTTTTGGGATGATATTCTCCTTTTTTCTTCGCAGGTTCAGGCATATACGAAACTTGGGTATCTCGCTCTGGATTGGGTCATAACTAAAAATGGACCGAAACTCCTAGAAATCAATGCACGTGCTGGACTCGAAATTCAAAACGTCAATCTTGTACCACTTGCTTCGCGTCTTAGAAAGATAGAAGGTATTAAGATACTGACCCCCGAGAAATGAGTAGAAATAGCAAAAACATTATTTCAAACAGAAACACTTTCTTCATTAATAGATAAGAAAATCCTTTATCGAGAACAAGAGTGATTCGTCGAAGAAAAGAAAATAACTATTCTTGTAGATATGACAAGAAAAGAAAGTCTCGTATCGCAAGACATAGTGGATCTTGTGTGAAAATGAAATATGAATATATTGACCAATTCACATGTTTCCATATTTCTTCAAAAATATGAGATATCGTCTTCTTCTCGCGGAAAAGTTATTCTCTGAATGGATGATGTAAAAGATTATCTTATTAATCCGAATTCATTTGTCTTACAAGATAAAATCGAAACTTCCCAGAAATGGTCACAGGAGTTGAGAGACTTTGATAGCGCTGTATATAAAATCGGGAAAAAGATTAATCTCTCATCACTTTTAAAGCCTGATAATTATTTTTCTCTTCTCGATGCATTTATCCGAAATCCCTATAGATACAATCCAGTATTTTCCTATCATTTTCCGAGTAATGAAAAGATTGAATCTATAAGAAAAACTCTCATAGAACTTACTGAGAGAAGTTATAAATTTGAACAACAAGAAGCGCTCATCGCTCGTTTATATAGAGAAAAACTCACTGAAATAGAATCCAAGCTCTGACTCGTAGAGGCATATAAAAATGAAAATTTTGAAAAGATAAGACATTTTAATACAGAGCTTTTTGGACAGACCAATCCAGAGTTTTTAAAAATAGCCCGAGAAAAAGTCTCTGAAATGAAAGGGGACAATAAAAATGATGAAATTATTCTTTGAAAAATTCTTTCTCTTGATGAAATAGTAGGTTATATACGCAAGTATTTTGAAATACATAACATTAAAGAAATCCCTATCACCATAGAAAGTGGGAATCTTTCTCGAATGTCTGTTTCGTATGGGCGGGAGGTAAAAATCCATATTTCGAAAAATGCAGTAATACGGGAAAATGAAATCAACGCTATCTTGGCGCATGAAATCGATACACATTTTCGACGATATCTCGCAGGATCACTAACGGGACTCAGACTTTTTCAAAATGGTACAGGATATTATCTGTCCGATGAAGAAGGACTTGCTATTTATCGATCTTTTTCACATCTTCCAGAAGGATATGAAAAGAATGCCATGTATGTAAAATACTATCTTCTCTCAACGGTTGATGTTCTTTCTTTCTCTGATACTGTCGGACTTCTTATCTCGCTCTATCCAGAGAAATCACTGGAATCAATTTTCTCAGATGCTGTGAGATTGAAACGTGGTATTATTCATTCTTGAGTAAAAGGAATTTCATGAATCACCTATCAGAAAGATAAAATATATTTGGATGGTTATATGAGAGTGAAAGATTGGATAGAGAATGGCGGAGATGAACAAAAACTTCTGTATGGGAAGATAAAAATAAAAGATATTGAAATAATTAATCAACTCTAACCTTCATATTTTTATGTCAAAATATACAAAAAATAAAATGTTCGAAGCTCGTCATCAGGCGAGCAAGCTAATACCAGTAGATAAAGTACTACTGAAAAATAGTAGTATCAATTTTATATGGACATATATTTTGGCTTGTATTTTTCTTTTATTTCCTGTATTTGCTTTTGCAGAAATAGGAAATAGCGCTTCTCGTGAAAATACCACACAGTCTGGAACTATCGCTCCACAATATGCAGGAATCTGTGCAAACTTCTATCAGCTTGTCTGACCTTCTCAGGTGAAAGTAGGATCCTCTCATGAGTACTTTATTGCTACATGAAGCGGAAAAGATATATCTGAAAATATCATCTATACACTGAAACGAGATGGAATCACAGTAGAAACCATCAAAGATAGGGAGAAATATTTACGATATTTCACTATTCCATGAGAAATTACTATAGAAGCAAATATTGTAAATGCTCCTATTTTGTGCGAAGGAAAAATTACGAAGAAAGTTCGTGTATATGGGAGTACTCTCATGTATATAGGTGATGATCTTTCATTACTCAAAACAGGAATGGCAGATATTTTGAAAAAAAATGATGTACTCTTGGAAAGTTCTGTTGATAAAACTATACTCTTACAAAATGATGAATCTCAAACGGTATGGAATTCTATTGATCAAAGTGATACTTTGGTCATAGGAAGTCAAGATATATTGGGATTCTTTTCTAATATCGTCAAATTTCAAAAGATAAAACCGGTAAATTTTACAAAAAAGAAAATTTATATCATTTCAAGTTTTTCTAAACCCTTTCTTTCAAAAGTTATTGCTTCATCACTTTCTCAGATTGGTGCGACTCGTGTTTTTCTTATCTCGGAAAATCAATTTTATAGCATCATCACTCGTCTTTCCACAGGTGAAAAAGAGGATGTTTCTATAGGAGAAGAGTTGTCATATGAAAAATGAAATACTGTATATAGCTTGAGCGGATTTGTAGAATTTCTCGCTTATGCAGGATTTTCTTATCAACTTTTGGCTATTCTCCTTTCTGTTACTTTTATTGTCCTTGTATTGAATTTTCTCAAACAGATAGTTGGATTCAATGTATTTGGAATTTACTATCCTGTTCTTTTTGCTCTTGTGGCTGTATCGCTCGGTTTTTCTACCGCATTTATGTTCATCTCTATTGGATTTATCTCCATAATTATTATTAATGTATTTAGTAAGAGAGTTCATCTTTTGCTTCATGCCAAGAGAGCACTCCTTATTAGTATCTATATCTTGTTTCTTCTTTTGGTTCTCTGAGTTGATAACTTTTTTGAACTTTCATTTATTGATTACTCGATTTTTGATAATCCACTTGTCATTTTCCCTCTCTTTATTGCTATTATCCTTTCGGATAAAGTATTTCAAGAAGACATAAATATGTTCGGAAAATCATGAATTATGGATGTGCTCCAATACGGAATCATAACTTTTGTTATTTATAAGCTTTTTGAATACAAAACTCTCCAATATTTTCTCGTTTCTTATCCTGATATAATTATACTCGTGGTACTTTTGAATATCCTCGTAGGACGATACATGGGGCTCCAAGTATTTGAATATTTCCGATTTGCTCCACTCTTGCGGAAATTAGATGAAGAAGAATAAATTTATTGTTTTAATCTTTTTGAATCTATGAAAAAAGTTGCCATCCTCAGTAATTATAAAGATTCTTTTGAAGTTTCCTCAGATGTTCTTTCTGCATATCAGGAACTGACACACGTGTTTCGTAAACATGATATTGAACTCAGGCGCGTGAGTATGCACTCTTTTGATACTGAAAAAAAACTTTTTCGTGATTATGTCGATATGGATGACAGTGGGCAATTTCGTATTTTTCACGAGTCATATAACCCTGACGTTATTTGGAATCGATCATGAGATGGATACGTATATGCCTATGATCTGATGGAGAAAGCAGGAATACCTGTTTTCCCATCAGCAAAAATATTTGCCATCGATGGAGATAAATATGAAATGTCTCTTTTCCTTCAAAAATACCAACTAAAAGCCCTTTTGCTCAAGGATTTCTTTGAAAGTAAGACAAGTCGTGAGGGGTTACAAAATCGTGTCGTATTAAAACCGATTCGGTCTTTTTCATGACACGGTATCGAGTTTTATACGCAACAAGAATTATTGAATAATAAAGAGAAATACTTCTGACTCGGAAGTCTCTATATTGTCCAAGACTTTAAAGATTTTAGTAAGGGGATTCCCTGACTTACGAATGGAATTTGTGATATACGACTCGTATATATCGGAGGACAATTTTCTCATGCAACTATGCGAATCCCAGCAGCATGAAGTCTCAAGAGTAATGTTTGAAGCGGATGAAGTGAGCTTTATCTCGAAAAAAGACAAGTACCAGAGATGCTTTTTCCTCTCGCCGAAGATGTCTTAAGAGATTTGGATTTGGGAAACAATAGTATTCTCTCTATAGATTTCGGATATGTTCTGGATGAGAATCGTTGGTATGTTTTCGAGATTAATTCTTCTCCTGGTGTGTATTTTTGATCATCTGATCCAGAACAATGTCGAGCATTTTATGACGCTTATTTTCTTGATGTTATCAAATTTTTTCAGTCTAAGTATTTTTCCTAAAACTTCCTTGAGTTTTTTAACTATACAACATCAAATGATTACAAAATCCAACCTCCTTATTATCAATGAAGAAAGAGATAGTGTTCTATTTACGAAAGAATGAGAACGTTGATATGAATGACTGAAAGATTATTTTAACATTACACTTGTAAATGTGAACGATATCCTTTTTCAGGATAATTCCCATGACACAAATATATTCATTAAACAATGAAAAGATTTCGTCGATATCGAAAGTTTTAACTTTCAGGCAGTTATTCCTTTTTTAACTTATGATTTTAATGATTTCATCTTTACGATGCTTGATGCATTCGAGAAAAAATGAATTTTTGTTCTCAATAAAAAAGTATTTGGAAAATTCACAAAAATTAATGGATATAGGCTTCTGAAGGAAATCGGATACGGACATAGGATTATTCCTAATTACTTTTGATTTAATGGCGATAGTTTTCATCTATCGGTTTTAAAATGGCTCTTTGAAAAAACACAGTGGAAATTTCTTATGAAATGAAATGATTGATATGGATGAGAATTTGTACTGAATCAGGATATGTTTCTAAAAAGCTCTCGGAAATCATCTTATAAAAAAAGTGCTTGGGTATTTCAGAAATACATAGAAAATAATGGTGATATACGAGTTCTTGTAGCTGGAGATTGGGTTTTTGCGTATAAGAGAAAAAGAGTCGATACAAAATCATTGGTAAATAATATTTCACAGTGATGAGTGAGGGAATCTTTTGATATTCCACAGTCCATGAAAGAAGAAGTGCTTGATATAACTAAAAAACTTTGATGAGATTATCTTGGATTTGATTATATCCTCGATGAGAAGACTCAGGAGTGGTATATATTGGAACTAAATGAAACTGCTATGGGGACAAAAGGTCTCATAGAATCCTTTGGTGTGAATCCATATACGCACCTCGCCGAACATATTTATACTCAGATTTCCAACTAAATTTATATATTTTATTATTACATAATCTGATTTATTCAGAGAATTTCGGAAGAAAATAGTTTATTTCTCTCTACATAAATATAAAGACCTTCGGTAAGCTGAAGGTCTTTATATGGGTTTAATAGACATCGAAATCATTTGGAGAATGTCATAATGTTTCTAATATACGGAGTTTTACTCGTCCGGATAGAGTCTTTGATGCTGGATCTTCAGGCTTCCATTATTGCTCCTCAAGAAGAGTTCTTCCTATAGTAGAAATTTCAGTGTATCGATCCCAAGTTACTTGATCAGCATCTAGTAATGGTCAGTCAATTGAGTTATCCCCAGCTCATTCATATGATCGTGGCATATTTTTTATTCTCTCAGCGAGAATAGTATATTCTTCTTGTAACTTGATTGACAATACTTGATATATTTCCTCATAAGACGGTGTTAATGCGAGAAATCTCGCATGAGTCATATTATTACTCATTTGTTTAATAGACATATTCAAAAAGTTAAATTATAAATATTTTTACCTCAAGGAAAAATAGATTTTGATATTCTCATTTTGAGAATAAACTCTCTGGAAATAAGTTACCGTCCCATTATATCATAAACCACAAAATATGTCAAAACCTATGACCTATTGGTCCATATCGTCACAAGTCCTCAAAGAAGAGGCGGAAAAACTCGGACTCGAAGTGGAAGTGCTTGTTCCCGAGAAAAATCTCTTTTTGATAAAAAGAAAAGATAAAGAAGTGCTTTTTAAGAGTACAGATTTCTGAGTCAACAGTGCCCTTTGAAAGAAGATTACTGACGATAAAGAATTGACGTATAAGCTCTTGGAAAAGTACGATGCACCAATAGCAAAAACGCTCTATATCCACAATCATGAATTTCAGAAATTTGATTGGAGTAAGCTCTCGGAGTTTCATTTTCCTGTCATCATCAAACCCATCGATGAGGCTCATGGGAATGGTGTATGTATGAATATCGTCTCGATATCGGAGCTTCAAAAGAAGCTCGAATCATCATTTGTAGATTATACCAAGATGATTATTCAAGAACAGATATCGGGCGATGAATGTCGGGTATTAGTGGTTCTCGGAGAAGTGGTTGTCGGACTCCACAGAGTTCCACCTTTTGTTATCGGTAACGGAGAATCTACTATCCAGGAACTCATAGAAGATGAAAATAAGACGAATCCTCTGAGACAACAAAACTACTCCGCACCACTTTCACTCATAAAAGCAGATTCCGAACTCATCGACTATGTTGATAAACAAGGGTATTCCTTGGATGATGTGATTCCCATGAACATGAGACTCCAATTACGGGGAAATTCGAATCTCTGAACAGGGTGAACTATAGTAGATATTACTCATATCCTTCATGAGGATACTAAAAAAATCTGTGTTTCCATCGCGGAAAAGTTTCAGCTCTGAATATGTGGAGTAGATATTCTTTCTTCCGATTTTTCCAAACCACTTTCTGAGACAGGATGAGTTATATTAGAGATCAATAGTACTCCATGAATCGGATGAGATAGAGAACTTACTTCTGTAAATACTGGACGAGAAATACTAAAAAAGATATTCGGTATATAATTTTTACAAAAATCTTTTTACAAATCGAGCAGATTCCGTATATTCAGCTGTATGTAACTAAAATATAATCTATGAGTATACGAGGGTTTGTTGCTGGAACTATAATGCTCTCTTGAGCCACTCTTGTTACGTCCAGTGATTCCTCTGCAGCAGATATTACCGCGGGAGTTGAAGTGACACATATACTCCCTATTGCCCTCACTCAGGGTGCTCCTCGTTTATTTGATAGAATCGTACCAGAAATAGAAGGAGTAACAACTACTGTTGTAAGTAAAGTTGAGAGTCTCGTTTTTCGATTATGAGATGATAATTTTAAAAAAGAATGATGAGAAAATTTAGTAAATTTTTCCAATCAGATACAGACTCGTTCAATGGATAGGCTATTGAACAATACTAAAACGAGCATATCAGCAAATGAGGTAAGACTGAGAGTTGAAGGCTTTCTTTCTCTTTCTTCTCCTTCTGGAGATGCTCGTGTTTCATATACAGGAAACAGAGTTGAAATTAATCTCAACTCTTTGAATGATTCGGGTACATTTAGTGCAGAAATAGGAGGGGAATATGCCTCTCTGAAATACAATCTTCTCTTTTAGAGAGAACTATCCAAAAAGACGACTCTTCCATATTTTGAGAGTCTTTTTTATTGTAAAAATTAGATAGACAAATCTTTTTGGTACTAATATCTGCGAGGTTGGCCATACTCTTGTCTTATCCGTGAGTTTGAGTTTAAAGTCTGTTACTCCCGCGAGAACGGATTTTGAGTCGCTTGGATCTGCGATACCAAGGAAATCGAATACTTTGCATCCTCGTTTCTGCGCTTTCTGTATAGCTTCCCACTGGAGTAGATAGCTCGCCATATATTTTCTCTGAGTATTATCAGAACTTGATGCTCCATAGTAATAAAGAGCGGTTTCCTTATAGAAAACGAAAATCCCTGCAGCAATAACTTTCTCTTCTCGCTTTGCGATAAAAAGTCCGCCAAGTTCTTGTTTCTCGAGATATTGGAGAAACACTCGGAAGTATTCCGGAGAATTTGCAGCGAATTCATCCCGTTCCAATGTTTCTCTCAGAAGATTATAGAATATGCCAAGATTTTCTTCTGAAAATGGAACTTGCTCGACTTTTACTTCCGCTTTTTCCGCCACACGGATATTGTAACGTCATTTCGGTTTCATACGTGCGAGAATCGCTTCATTGTCTTGTTTTAGATCGATGATAGCGGTATGTTTTTCTATGAAGTTCTTGTAATAACCTGCTGAAAATTCTGGAAGAATTATTGGAGCAAGCGGTTCTATTTGAGTAAATATGACTTTTTCTTTTATAGAAAGTTTCTTGATTTCTCTGGAAAGGATTTCGAGAGATTTTGCATCTTCCCCGACCGGTCCGCCGATACAGAAAAATCCATATTTTCCGAATCCTATGCTTCGTTTCTCGAGGAGTGCATATGCACCCAGATTTTTGTCTTTGGATATTCCGATAAAGAAACTTTCTTGCACGTATTTTGTTTTTTTGAGCATCATCTGCCATTCGATGGTCTGCCAGATGGGATTATAATCAAGCGAAGACATGAGAATATCAATATCTTTCACGAGTTTTTTCGGAAAATCGCCGGTTATTTTTTTTATGATGGGAATAGGCATAGAAAAAGAGTTTTTACGATACGGAATTTTCCATTAGCCTATGGAAAAAAGTTTTTTTTGCAATAAATTTGCAAAGAAAGAGTAAAACTGCTATAATAACCACATATTTAGCTTTTTAATACACGTTTCTGTATGAATACCCCTATTGATATCAAGAAAAAAAACGTCGGGTCCGTTGATGTATTTGAATTTCACGGAGAACTTGACGAAACTAATTCAGATAAAACTTTTACCGCTATTTACAATACTATAGGAGATTTTACCGGAAAAAAGATTGTATTCAATCTTGTCGGTCTTAAATATTTGAATAGTAAATCTATCGGATATATAGCAGATATTTTCTCTAACATTGAGGATGGAAATGGAGTTATGTACATCACGAATATGACCGAAGAAGTAAAAGATACTCTTGAACTTGTAGGAATTACTTCAATAATTGCTATTACGGATACGGAGGAACAGGCGCTCGCTGCCATCGGTGGGTAAAATTTAAAATCTCTCAAATAATTAAACTCAAAAAAGTATCCGCCGTGGCGGATACTTTTTTTGCTTTTAATCCAAAAATAGGGTATGATAAAAAGGATTATTATTTTAATGTCCACTTATGACAATATCTGAAAAAGAAAAACAAGAAATTGAGGGAATTCAAAAATCTCCTGAAAGTACCAATACTCATATGGTATTTGCTGATGGAAAATCAGAGATTACTAATTCTCTTGAGAAAACTACTGATTCCGTTCGTGCTGAACTTGAGACACTTCGTGGATTACAAGCAATGAATCCGACTCAGGAACGCGAAAAACAGATATTTGATTTAGAACGAAAAAGAAAACGTTCTATGAGTTTTGCTTTTCTCCAGACAAGATGAATCGGAAGCCCAGAACAAAAAATAGAACAGAAGATGATTCTCGAAGGAAAAGATACTCTCGAGAAAGTTAAAGCATCCGATATTCTTCTCCTTAAAAAGAAATGAGTGGATCTTGCGAATCTTCTGCTCGTTCCGAAAAACGATCCGACCGGTTCTGTTTCTCGGGATTCTATGAAAGAAATGGATAGCTTTATTGTTAATTTCGGAGAAAGCAAGAATATTAACATGGTTATCGGTGCTGGTGATATTCTTCCTCCAACAGTAAATCATATCAATATAAACGGGATTGAAGGGGAGCGGAAAAATACCCCGCGTCCAGGGTATTATAATATTAAGACTGGGAGATATCTTCCCATTTATAATGGGGATGCAATCGAAATTCTGAAAATTGGTGAAGCAGATCAAAAATCAGGAGAAGCTGAAGAGAAATGGCTTTATGAACGACGATATGAAGATATTATTGATAATAATTGAAAAGCTCTTTCTGAGCTCCCAGAGGATAAGAAATTAGAAGAAGAGGTACGAAAAGAGATTGAAGAGATGAAAAAACGTCGTGAAAAGTACAAGAACTATAATCCAGAAAGTAAAAGTCATTTTCTTGAAACTTTTGGTGAGGTTGTCGATCGAGAAACTTCAAAATATGGAATCCCGAAAGATTTGCTCGTAAATAATCTTTTTGAAAAAGAAAATAGTTCATTTGATCCATTTCTCAAAAATCCAGAATCGAGCGCATATGGATTCGGACAGATTATCAAAAGTACTTGGAAATCAATTTCTCATCGTATAGGAAGACGTTTGGATCGTCAAAATCCAGAGGATCAGATTATTGCTACGTGTGAATACCTTAACTATATTAAAAATTTCAGAAATTGTAGTTGGGGAGAAGCCATTGTATATTATCATACTTGAGAGAATTTCAGTAATCAGCACGTTCGTGCTGCTATGGAAATAAATACTTCCATTGTGGATCGTATGCAAGATCCAAAAAATCCAACTGCCCATGATTATGTTATGGCTGCTGCGAAATATTATGAAGTGACACAATATATATCCGTTTAATATATTATAATTTCTCTTTCAAAAAGACCTCGATTCGTTTGAGGTCTTTTTCTCTTGCTATTTCTACAAAAACTCTATAATTCAATATATTATCGTTTATTGTCAAATATATGCGTATCGCTTCTAAAAGTCTCTTGATTCTTTTTCTTATCAGTACTTTTGCTGATTCGGTTTTTGCTGATTCTCCTTTTGATATATTCTCCAAATATCTTCCCGATATAGCTGTTACTAATATATATCAGGAAACAAAGTTTCTCTATGCAACGGTTTGTAATATCGGTGGAACCCTTACTGAAACGGAAAATACTCTCGCTATTGGAATCTGAATTCCAGGCGGATGAATCATTTCCATAAACGCTCCTATCGCGGAAAGAGCAAATAATTGTCAGAATTATCAGATTACTTCTATCGAAGGAGTAAGAATTACGACATCTGGAACATATAATATTACTGCAGCAGCAATCCTTAAAAAAGGAAGAACCGAAAAGACAATAAGTAATAACAAAATAACACGATCATTATATATTTCTTATCCGTCGAAAGCTCTCGCTATTCCCGCACCGACACCTACGTACTACAATTCCAATTCCAGTTCTGTAAACTGTACCACTTCCAATAATTACTGCAATAATAATTATAATTCATCGAATATCTATAATACTTATTGCAATGCTAGTAATAATTATTGCAATAATACGAATGTCTATAATCCCAATAATATTTACTGTAATTCCAGTAACGGTTATTGTTCCAATAATAATTTCAACGGTTCTGCCAATCTCCGCCGAAGTAATATTTGTCCTCCCGACGATATTGCGTGCAATGATTATTTTTATAATAACTCTAGCAATTTTTACCAGAATAGTAGCAATTATTGTAATTCCTCGAATAATTATTGTAACAATTCTAATGTAAATTATAATTACAACTCTTCTCAGAGTATTTATAATACCTATTGCAATGCCAGTAATAATTACTGCAATACTATCTATAATACTAATTATTACAATTATTGTAATTCTTCGAATAATTATTGCAACTCTTATAACTCCAATTATTAAAACAGCCCCATTTGACCGGTTTTAATTTCAGTGGAAGTTCCTTCCAAATAGGCCTCGATTCGTTCGAGGTCTTTCTTGATATCGTAGCCGATAACTTTATAATCATCGGATTGAGATACGACTTCCTTAAAAAAAGGTTTCAAATCAACAATATTTGTTTCAAAAACATAGATTTCATCACCTCCGAAATAGAGACTTCCGCCAGAAAGCGAGAATCTTTCCCCATAGGTTGCAAGACTGAGTTTCTTGTTAATTTTTAGAAGTTCGAGACATGTATGTATTTCGGAATTTCCGAGAATAGGAATCTGTTTCAGGCGGAGAGTGGAAAAGTTTTTTGTTTCCACGTGTTCCTTCGGAAGAAGAGAACGAAAATCGTACTCGGTAAAAAAAGCGATGACTTCTGGAGTCAGGAAATTTCGTCCTGCAAAAATATGATCTGTAAGCGAGAAGTTATCAAGTGGAACATTGGTATCAATCGTTGCAAGTTGTTTACTCACGAAAGCAATCTCACGATTATTTTCCAGTGTTTCTCTGGTTTTTCCAGTAATGTTTTCTATATTTTCATAGATACTTTCAAGTGTTCCATATTCATTTATGAGCGATTCCGCCTTTTTGGGTCCGAACCCGGGGATTCCCGGGATATTATCGGATGAGTCTCCACAGATAGCGAGATAATCCACGATGTGTTTCGGGTCGACCGAGAACTTTTCCCGAGCCTCAGCCTCGTGATAAATTTTGTGCTTCATCGTGTCGTAGATTGCGACATTTCCGTCGATAAATTGATAGAGATCCTTATCTCCAGAAAGAATGAAGATATTATTTTCCTTGTTTTTTCCGAGGTCGGTTACCAGCGTTCCGATAATATCATCCGCTTCGTATCCGTCCACTTTCATATGTTTAATTCCCATTATTTTGAGCATCTCCATGATGATGGATTCTTGGATTTTCAGGTTATCGGGCATTCGATCGCGAGTTCCTTTGTACTCGGGATAGAGTTCCATACGAGCTTTGCTCTTGGAATCGAGTGTAAAGATAAGATAATCTGGTTTATCTTCTCGGTGAAGATTGAGAAGGATTTTTGCCATGCCGAAAACCGCATTCACAGGAGTTCCATCTTTGAGAGAAAAAGGAGGGATGGCATAGAATACCCGATAGAGGAAATTATATCCGTCGATGATGTAGATTTTTTTGGACATGAGATGGAAGGGGTATTTAATGTTTCTTATTATAGGTGAAGTGAGAGAAAATCAAAAGAAAATATCCCCTCGGATTGAGAGGATAAGAGAGATTAGAATCCTGCCGCTTTTGCATGCTGTTTGATCTCTGAGTCGGAAAGGGCTCGGTTATATATTTTGATGTCATCGATAGTTCAATAAAATGCTCTATTTAATCAAGAGGACCATGAAGTATTTCATATTATTAAATTTTTAGTAGAATCAATAATTATTCACGAATAATTATCACTAGATAAGTTATCTAACTTTCAATTTATAAAAATTTTAGTTTCTTTTAAATTGTAAGTTACAGTTATATTGACATAGGAATTTATAGGAGATGATTCATATCATTGTACTTGAGCAGTAAGTTTATTTATTGGATTCAATCTAAAAGTAAAAGGACTTATACTTCAAGTTAAAGTTTGCCATAGTGCATATTGTTCCGAGGATGGATTAGCTCCTTTTCATAGTATTCTTGGAAAATAGTTACTTTTAATTCCGTTTCAGAAAGTATTAATTATCTGTAAAACTTAATCAGGCTGTGCATACTGGAAAAGGATTATGAAGTTAAAATTCGCGACTGGACTTGCGTATTTTACTCGTAATTCTTTTCTACACAACCTGA
>PCUR01000014.1 GCA_002771035.1 Candidatus Gracilibacteria bacterium CG12_big_fil_rev_8_21_14_0_65_38_15
AAAGGAGAGAAAAATCAAACTGATTCTTTCTCTCCTACTCGGGTAAAACCTATCATTCCAGCCACACACTTTTTGCTATTAAGCCTTGAGTGACAACGGATATCTCGTGAATTTGAGCTCGCGAAAGGTATCCAGGATAATTTTCTCCCGGTAGTAAAGAGTTCGCATATTCCTCATCTCGATTCACACTGTGTCGTCTATGCAGCAACAGAAATAGGAGGAGATATGTATGATATTATTCCCTCTCAATCGAAAGATGAATATCTCTTCTATATCGGAGATGTTACTGGTCATGGACTTATCTCAGGAATCATTATGGCAATCGTAAGTTCTCTCGTATATGCTCTCAATCGCGAGACAGGAGGAGATATCCGTCTTCTCTTGCAGAAACTCAATAATACTATTATTGCACGTATACCAAAAAAGATGTTTATCACCATGTTATTTATGAAGTATGTGCCTTCCACAAGAATCTTCTCTTATATGGGAGCGGGACATGAACGATTTCTTATATACAGGAAGGCTTCTGATACTGTAGAAATTACACCATCTGGCGGTATTGCTGTAGGTATGTTCCAAAATATGTTTGAGAAAAATCTATCTAAGGAATTTACACTCGAAACATGAGATGTACTCTTTCTCTTTACAGATGGTATTACCGAAGCTCAAAATAAAGAAAAAACATTATTCGGAATTGATCGGCTCGTTACGAGTTTAAAGAAGCATCATGAGAATTCTAGTAAAGTTCTTTGTGAAAAAATCTTTGATGATCTCAAAGAATTTACTCTCTCCGATATATTTATCGATGATGTTACCATGATGGCATTTCGAGCAGAAGAATAAACATTCTGATGGTCAGAAAATCCAGACTGATCTCTTGTCGAGATTTTTTGGACCATTATAAGATTTTTGTTTAGATTTTTTAAGTCAAAATAGTTGTGTTTCGGTTTCGAATCCTATTCATCTCGCATCCAGATTGAAAACGAAAAGAGCCCCGTTCTTGCGAACAGGGCTCTTTTTGAATTTAAAATGGCTCCAAACTCTCGAAGACGTTAAGAAGGCCTTTATGGAAAATGAGGAGAGATTTTTAGTGGTATTTTAGATGCTTTTCAGTAAATTTTTTGAATTTCAATATTTATAATTTGATTACAAGTCAGAAATTTTTTTTAACATCCGAATCTCAGGAACCCAAATTCCATCGGTAATTTCAAACTTTTCTAATTCCTCTACAAAGACAAATCAAAGTTTTTTATAAAAATTGATGGCTCTTTGATTATATCAAACAACTTCAACGATAGCATCTTTCTCTTTTCATAAATAATGAAGAACGGTCTCGGCTAACTGCCTTCAAATTCACTTTCTTTGGTATTCTGGCAAAAGATATATTCCAGAAAGTTCATTAAAAGGTTTTGTTGGATAAATTTTTCAATGAGCATATCCGATAACTTTCCCATCATCTCTGACGATAAAATAACTTCATAGATTATCGGAGATTTCCTTTTCTTTCTTTTCTATAAAAGTCTTTCTTCTATGATCATCTTGTGGAAAACTTCTTACTAATTCCTCAGTGATTCAGTATTCCTTACTCTGATAGGTATCGAACCACGTTTGTGAATTAATCAGAGAAATACTGACAGCATCGGATGGAATTGCTAGAGAAATTATTATGGTCATATACGAAGATAAGTCTTATGTGATATATTTGAGTTTATTAACAATCCTCTCAAAAATATTTTCAAGTGATTGTAGTTCTATAACTTTCCCCTCCAAAGAATACTCCTTTATATTTGCACGAATTCTCGGAAGTTGTCGCGTACCCCATCTGAGTGTATTGAAGAGAAAATCAGCTCTCAATCCATGGATATTCTCCATCGCCCAGCCAATTCGTTTTTCTTGAAAGAAAATTCACTTTAGATACCTTTTAAAAATTCGGAAAATATTTCCTACGGGCGAATGATTAAGGATGATAACGACATCGACACAATCTTTCATGGTTTTGAGTATCGAAACACTACTTCCTTCGATAATCCAGTTATCTTGCAATATCGCTTGATTTTGCAGATTTCGATATTCCTTATTCTCTATCCATTCAGGTTTCCACTGAAGTTCGTCGAGATGAATAACGGGAATATTGAAATGACTTCAGAGTCGCTTTGCGAGTGTAGATTTCCCAGATCACCCAGGTCAAACAATATAGATACGCATAATATACTTTTGATAACTTTATATTTTACTGAATATATTTGATACCATCAATATTCCATTTTCATATCAGTTCCCAGATATGATCTGGCTTCACTACTCCATCAAACTTTGAATCTTTATTATAAAATCCAACATGTTCATGTTCAAATCCATGTGAACACTTCAATATATCTACATTCAAGTAATCCTCATTATTTTTAATCTCATACCAGAAATCAAATGTAATTGTACCATCCAAGCGAAGAAATTCTTGCGTATAAATAAGATTTCCGATAATTGGTTCAACTCCAAGTTCTTCAATAATTTCCCGTCTCATACATTCAAGTCGGGTTTCTCCAGGTTCCAGCGTCCCACCGGGAAGACAATAAAAACCTCACCGCCCATTCCTCGACGCTGCCTTACAAAGAAATACCTTTCCCTCATGTAAGATAACTCCGCGAACTTTCGCAGTAATGAAATATTTTTGGTTTTCCATAAAATGCGGACTATTAAAATATAACTTCCTCAAGTATATCCAATACATCCAAGAAAAAAAGAGAAAGAAGAAAGTTTTCCTATTTAAGATTTTTTAAATTACTTAAGGATAAAATTATCTAATGATTTAAGTAAATTCTCGTCGGATTTAATTAAATAGAAATTTTCATCTTTACTAGGCATTTCCAATAACTCTTTAAAACCACTAAAGGTTTCTTTTGAGCATGAACTTAAAATTTTAGTAGGATTACTTGAATCAACTCATCTTGAATTGGCTCTATTAAGAGCAATCTCATCATCAATGTATAAATATATTCCAGATATTTCTACGCCTGTTTTTCAGATTGAATCATATATGCTTGTTCTAAAAGCTTTTTTTAGGTTTGTGCCATCGATAACAATCTGATATCACTCTTTAATAAGTTCATTCGCCAAAAAGTTTAAAACAGAATACGCCTCTGTATATTGTGGTCAGGTACATTTTTCAGTTCCAAAAATTGCATGGGTAATATTCTCTCAGGATAAGATGGTGTATCAATATTTCTCATTTAAGTAATGTGATGTATAGGATTTTCAAGTTCCGGGGAATCACATTAATATTATACAAACCGGATTTGAATCTTTTTTTCAGTATTTTATAGCGAGTCTCGCCTTATTAATATTTTCTTGGTTCATATTAGTTTTGTTATATATAAACAATCTAAATTAATCCGAACATCCAGAGTGGAATCTCATTATTATTTCCAATGAGAATATCATCTTTCACCAGAAAACTATTTTCAATTCACTGAGTCTGCTTATTTGTCTTACTCGGTCATCCGACTTCAAAAAGATAGTTCTTGTTATTATATTTAAATATAAAATCTCCGTAACTCGGAAGGATGATATCTTCGTTTATAACCTGTGTTTTAGATACTTTCTTCAGAACATTGAGTACATAACTTTCTCGTATAGTTCCAATCCTCTCATCACTTCAGAACGCATAATAGATATTAGGATTTCAGAGAAATACTTTAAACTCCTTTCTTATAATATCATTGAGTTTATTGCTCCTGATAGCGATAGAGAGAACTCCTATTTTATCGAGATAATAGATAATACTTTCGAGAAGATCTTTCGATATATCTATCTTTAAGGCAAGTGATTTATAATTAAGCTCGGATGGCTGATTCTTGGCGATAAAATAAAACATCTTTTCGAGTTTCGCAAGCGAAGAGGTCTGGAGGTTCATAAAAGTGGGAAGATCTTCCAATATCACCTTTTTTATATTACTGAGTACCAATGAATGGTAGATATCTTCTTTTCCTTTAAAGTAAGGATAAAATCCATGGTCAAGATATGCTTTGAAATCTTGTAAATCTATTTTTGAGCTGAGATCAAAAGATATGCTTTGATAATTTCTAATAAGCTCGTCAAAAGTATATGAGGGAAGGGAAATCTGCTTCTCATATGCTAAATATTCCCGAAAACTCAGTCAGAACATATCTATCTTATGAATACGTCTCTGAAGATCAGAAGTTCATTTATAGAGATCCAGACTCGATGAGCCAGAGACAATGAGCTTTAAGTCAGGAAAGCTGTCTATAATAGCTTTAAGACTCTCTTTCCAGTCTTCTCACTTATGAATCTCATCTATGACCAAAAAACGTATTCCGTAATCAAAGTAGAGCTTTGAAACGAATTCAAAAATCGTCTGTCATCTCAGGAGTGGATTATCAGCAGAAAAATAGAATGATTTTTCTGCTCTTTTTTTGAGTATTTGTAAAAGAAGATACGTTTTTCCTATTCCTCTTTCTCAGACCAAAACAATCGCTCATTTGTCGGTATCAATATTATAATCTCTTTCAAAATCAAGAGTTATTTTACTGAGGAGATTTTCATATATTTTCTTTAATTCTTCTACCATAGTATATTAAAATAGAATATAGAACGCATATATTATATTTAAATCGTATATAAATGCAAAAGATTAAGACTATCAAATTCAGAAAATGTACTGTAAATCCATATATTCAGTTCTAACGTACACTTCGGGGTACAAAAAAGATTGCCTACTTTTAGGCAATCTATTGCGGT
>PCUR01000021.1 GCA_002771035.1 Candidatus Gracilibacteria bacterium CG12_big_fil_rev_8_21_14_0_65_38_15
GTATTTGGCTTTACAATACCAAATACTCCTTATTTTAGCCACACACTATTTTCTATTATGCCTTATTTCCTGAACTGTCATCGGAAATATTTCCACTGTTTGAAGCTCCTGAATCAGAAGTTTGTAATCCTCCCGTACTACTATTTATGGTAGGTTTTTTCGTATAATCTTCACCAAAGTTGTTTCAGAAAGAACAGGAAGTAAGTCCGAGGAATGAAACAAAGAGAATGATATATTTCATAGAAAGAATGGATTATAAAGTAGATGGTTAAAAGTATAGGACTTTTAGCCTATAAATCAAAAAATCTTTTGACTTTACTATTTTCATCCCTATCCTCCTCTCTAATTATTCACTTTCATACTTTTCATGAAAAATCTCGTCATTGTCGAATCTCCTGCCAAAGGAAAAACTATTGAGAAATTCCTCGGAAAAGACTTTATAGTCAAAGCTTCCTTCGGACATATCCGTGATCTTGCCAAAAAAGACCTCGGAATCGATATAGCAAATAATTTCGCACCGACCTATATTATTTCGGACGAGAAAAAGAAAACTGTAACCGAACTCAAGAAACTTGTGAAAGAAGCGGAGAAAGTATGGATAGCAACCGATGAGGACCGCGAAGGAGAAGCCATCGGATGGCATCTTTGCGAATCGCTCGGGATTGATTCAAAAACCGTTTCACGAATCGTATTCCACGAAATCACAAAACCAGCGATTGAAGCAGCGATTGCGAATCCTCGAAATATCGATATGGATTTGGTTAATGCACAACAAGCCCGAAGAATCCTCGATCGACTCGTGGGGTTCAAAGTTTCTCCTGTACTCTGGCAGAAAATCCGTACCGGACTCTCGGCTGGACGTGTACAATCCGTTGCAGTAAAATTGATTGTGGAACGAGAACGAGAAATACAGAACTTCAAGCCTGAAGAAAGTTGGAAACTCCGAGTCGAAGCAGAAGCTAAGGGGGTGACTTTCGGGATTGATTTCGCCCGGATTTCCGGAAAAACAAAGAAACTCAAGAATACCGAAGATATTCAAAAAATGCTTGCAACTCTCGGATTTTGTGTAGATTCTCTCGTAGAGAAAACCGATAAAAAGGGAAATAAATTCTACGAAGCAACAACTTCTCTCGAGTTCACTCTTGCCGATGCTGACAAGAAAAATACGACACGGCTTCCCGGAGCTCCATTCACGACTTCTACTCTTCAACAAGAAGCTTCTCGTAAGCTCGGATTCTCGGTTTCTCAGACTATGACCGTAGCACAGAATCTCTACCAGAATGGGTTCATTACCTATATGCGTACCGATTCCGTGAATCTTTCGACGCTCGCCATGGATGCATGTCGAAGTTATATTGATTCCACTTTTGGAAAAGAATATTCTATCAAAGAAGGACGTAAATATAAGACAAAGCAAGCCAATGCTCAAGAAGCGCATGAAGCGATCCGTCCAGCTTACATAGACAAAACTCCTGACACTATCGGACTTGAGGGCGGGGATCTCCGGCTCTATCGACTCATCTGGGAACGAACCGTTGCATCACAGATGCAAGAAGCAAAAATCGAAACGACAACATTTATGTTTTCGCCAACCATTGCACCTGACCAAGAATGGATTTCTAAAGGG
This sequence comes from Candidatus Gracilibacteria bacterium CG12_big_fil_rev_8_21_14_0_65_38_15, assembly GCA_002771035.1. GTDB lineage: Bacteria > Patescibacteriota > Gracilibacteria > BD1-5 > UBA2023 > UBA1545. Next base: position 1,628 of record PCUR01000021.1, read on the forward strand.
GAAGTTATTAAATTCCCGGGGTTTATGAAACTCTATATCGAAGGAAACGATGATGAAGAGAGTGAAGAAGGTGCTGGTCCAACAACTCTTCCCGATCTCAAAGTCGGAGAAACCGCCAATGCGACAAAACTCCTCGGTTCTCAAACATTTTCCCGACCACCTTCTCGTTATACGGAAGCTATGTTGGTTAAGAAACTCGAATCCGAAGGAATTGGTCGACCATCAACTTACGCACCAACCATCGGAACCATCGTCGAACGCGGATATGTCGAAAAGATCGACAAGAAACTCGCACCGACCGATATCGCATTTACTGTAAATGATTTTCTGGAGACTCGATTCCCAGAACTTATGGACTATAAGTTCACAGCGAAAGTCGAAGAAGAATTCGATACAGTTGCAACCGGAGAGCTCGAATGGACTGATATGCTCGACATATTTTACAAGAAATTTAGCACCTATCTCATCGCAGCTATGGAAGAAAAAGGAAAAGTTCAGGAAAAAGTCGGAAAAGCCTGTCCAAAATGTGACTCAGAACTTGTCTATAAATTCTCGAAGAACGGACGATTCATCGGTTGTTCTAATTATCCGACGTGTGATTATCTCGAAAATATCGTCGTTGCCGGGCAAGAAGAACAACTTGCTGAACTTCGAGCTGAGTACGAAGGAAAAGAATGTCCTGCTGGAGGAACTATCGTCGTAAAGACCGGTCGATTCGGACCATTCCTTGCGAGTTCTCTCTACCCAGAAGTAAAATGGATTGGGAAAATCCAGGATAAGAAACTTGCTGGACTCGAAGAGAAACACGGAGGAGGAACCTGCGACAAGTGTGGCGAAGGAATTATGCACGTCAAGAACTCCAAACGCGGACCTTTCCTTGCTTGCTCTGCTTACCCAGAATGTAAGAACGCCAAGAACCTTCCAAAAGAAGAGCCGGGAGAGGAATAATTATACCCCATGAAGATTGTTTTTCATGATTTCTTGTTTTTCGGAAGTATCGAGGTCGTGTTCGAATCCCAGTCCGCCTTGGCAGACGGTTAAGTTCCGCAGATACTGGAGAATTCAAGAAACCTGAAAACTAAAATATAATAAGTATATCTTGCCTTTTTGGCAGTCATCCCTATACTAAGAGGAAATATCAACTATTTCCTTTTTTTGTATGAAGAAAATCCTCACCGGAGTCAAACCAACCGGAGACCAAATGCACCTCGGGAATCTCCTCGGAGCGGTTCTCCCGTTTAAAAAGCTCGCCGAGAAAAACGATTCGGCGATTTTCATCGCGGATCTTCATGCTCTAACATCCGTCAAAAGTGCCGAAGATCTGAAACGGAATACCCACGAAATGGCACTTACCTACTTCTCTATATTCGGTATCGATACACCTGTCCATATCTTCCGCCAGTCAGATATCCCGCTTATCCCCAAACTCAACTGGATTTTGAATAATGTGACGCCGTATTCATTGATGTTGCGGGCGCATAGTTTTAAGGATTCCTTATTTAATGACGCTTTACAAAAACAAAAAGAGTGAGAAAGAAACGCGGGGAAAGAAACAGCAAATGAATTTAATAAAAAATATAAGAATCATCCTTTTAATGATGATAATGAAATATCAAGTCAGGTAGACAGTATTTATGCCGAACAATTTAAAAAGGTTCCCATTCTAAATATGGGAGTCTTCAATTACCCAATATTAATGGCTGCCGATATTTTGGCGTATGACACGGACATTGTTCCTGTTGGACAGGACCAGAAACAACACCTCGAGATGACTCGCGATATCGCGAAAGCATTTAATAAAACTTATAAAACTGATATTTTCAAGCTTCCAACAGAGTACATTGAAAAAGATGTTGCGACGCTTCCCGGAATCGATGGTCGGAAGATGAGTAAATCGTACGGGAACTTCATCGGACTCTTCGACGATGACAAAACGCTGAAGAAAAAAGTCATGTCCATCGTGACCGATTCCAAGGGAGTCGATGATATCAAAAATCCAGATGAATGTAATGTTTTCGCGCTCATCCGAACCTTCGCCACTCCTGTCAGAGTAGAGTCCATTCGGGCGAAATACCTCGCTCCAGGATATGGATACGGGCACGCCAAACTCGAGCTTCTCGAGATATTGACCGAATATTTGAAACCCTACCACGACGCTCGTGCCATGCTCGAGAAAAATCCTGAACTCATCGAAGCCAAACTCCAAGAAGGAGCACGAATTATGAACGCGCGAATCGAAGCGAAGATGCAGAAAGTGAAAGAAGTTGTGGGATTGTAATAATCTTTACTTTTCGATCATTTTCCATACTATAACGACCACTTTAATATTATCCCCCTCAAACTATGTTCAAACTTGTCGCATTCTTCCAGAAACGTCCGTCGGATCGTACCATCCTTCTTGGACGAATGACTTTCGGTTTTCTTATTGCTCTCATCCTTGGGCTCAATCTCGAAAATATTATACTTATTCTTCCAGAAGGATTGAAAGCGTATGAGACCTCCATTATCTACGGGCTTTTTATTTTCGCGATTGTTCCATTCTTTATGGGAGCAACTGGAATCTGTCTTGCAAAACGGAAATATGTCCGAATCATCCAAATATGTTTCGGTATCGTTCTTTTAATCGCAGGAAATTCCCTCATCGATACAAAAACGCCTATCTTGGTGCAAGATACTATAACTGTTCAAAGTGGTTCACTTGATTACGGAGCTATTTCCGAATCAAAAACCCCTTCTAAATCAGTAAATGTCGGGTTTTGGATAGCACTCCTCGGAATCCTTCCACTCCTCGCAGGAATAACCGGAAAATGTATCACAAGCAAATGTCTAAAATATGGAGAAGTTATTAAGAAAATACGAGTATAAGAAATAAAAAATCCTTCGGAATTCCGAAGGATTTTTATTAAATAATTTCTACTAAAACGCCGTCAAAGTCCATTTTGTCGCCCTTTCGGAGTTTCTTTCGGAGTTGGAGCTCTGTCACACCATTCACGGTTACGAGACCCTGAGAGATGGCGATCTTCGCCTGTCCGCCGGTTTCCGTCAGATTCAAAAGTTTCATAAGCTTGTTCATTTCGATGTATTCAGATGTGAGTGTGAAAGTTTTCATAGAAGAAAAGGTTATTTATCCATTAATTTCATATACGTTTCAATTGCTTTATTTAGTTTCGTTGTTAATTTTTCTTTTTCTTTTCAATTTATAGGAAGTTCTTCAATAGTTAAGCTCATTTCATATAAATCTTGACCAAGTTCTTTGAAATCATTTAAAGAATTATTTACCTGTGTCGTAGGGGTATCAAGTTCTGATAGCGATAACACTTTCTCTATTTCATTCTTTCTGCTTATTTTTAAACTCGCATTGTTTGATAATGTATCTCACATTATAAGTTTTGCAATACGTCTCACGAGTTCTTCATCAAACTGTAATTGATTCTTTCATCTAATATGATCCACAATAGATTCATAATCATTTTTATCCCATGTAAAATATGCTATAAAAACTTGCAAATCATCATTTGATATAATCCATTCTCATTTCTCTGCCAATCATTTAGTAAGATGAATTATGATAATTTTTAGTCGAGAAACCAAATTCTCTTGAGTTAATGGACGTTCTATATACTTAAGTTCTTCATTATCAATAATAGATACAACAGTGTCTCCGACTCTTATCAGCTCAGTAATAACTTCTTTTCATCAAGAAATTGGCTTTGTTTGAGAAGTATTTTTTTTGTTATTTGTATTTTTCATATATTTCTAGAATAGAAATTATTTATTTGGATTTGTCGATATAATCTGTTCTTCAAAGTAACTCGCGAGAACCTGGATTCCGACGTGTTCGGTTCCAGCAAAGAAGAGACCTTGTCCGACAGAAGAATTGAGGAGGATGTATTTTTCCTGTTCCGTAAGTTTGAAAATATTCTGAAGAACATCGATAGATGCTGGAGACTGTTTCAAGAGAAGTTGAATCGAGGAATTCGTCACAATGGCTTTTCCTTGTGGGCTACTCATAAAATCTTCGACGTCCTGAGTAATGGTTGTGACTCCGAGTCCGTATTTACGAGCTCGTTTTACGAGACCGAAAATAAATTTCGCACAATCGTCGTACTGCATGAGATTCCATGCTTCATCGATAACAAGAATACGTTTACGAAGAGAACTTCGTGTTACATTCCATACATATCCAAGGAGCATATACATAGCGATTGGTCGAAGGATTTCATCCAAATCACGAACCGAGAATACTACCAAACCTTCTCAGAGATTAATATTGGTTGGCTCAGAAAATACTCCGGAGAATATTCCTGTAACGTATTTTTCTAACCGTTCACAGATTCCTTTTGCTCCATCCATCGTTTCGAGTACGGAATAAAGCTCTTTCATCACAGGAACTTCTTTTCCATTTACATCGTCATCGGTCATCGTAATTCCTTTGAGGGAATAGGTCGTGACAATGGCTTTTTCGAGAATCGCTGATTCGGATGGAGTACATTTTCCGAGCATCAGATTCATAAGTCCAAGCAGATTGATAACCGCACCACGAAGCAAATCCCCTGGTTTCGCCTCTGTATCCTTCAACGCTCGCGGAAGATCGAACGGATTGATTCGTTCGTTCGAATTCAGATTGATATTGACATACGCTCCGCCGACCGTATCTACGAGGGATTTGTATTCATTTTCCGGATCGAGAACGATGACATCGGTTCCGAGCATAAGCGAACGGAGAATCTCGAGTTTCACCGCGAATGATTTTCCTCATCCTGACTTCGCGAATACGACCATATTCGCATTTTCCGTACGGAATCGGTCGAAGATAATGAGGGAATTATTGTGGGTATTGATTCCATAAAGGATTCCATCGTCCTGAGAAAGGGAATTCGAAGTGAATGGGAATGTTGTAGAAAGTCCTTTCGTTGAGATATTTCGATACACTCCTACTTCGTCGCGTGCAAATGGTCCAGTCGCTACGAATCCTTGTTCCGAGCGAAGAAATGCTTGTTTTGTCAGGATATTTCGTCCAGAAAGAAGCGTATCAAGCGTGTTAGAAAGTTTCTTGATCTGTTCCTCCGTTTCAGAATAGATGCTGATATAGATGGAAAAATGAAAATATCGTTCCTGTCCGCGAGTCAAACTCGCACGGAGTTCTTCTACATCCTGTACCTGTGCATCGAGAGCCGGATCATTAATGAGTCCTTTATCAGCATTAAGAGAACGTTCTGAGTTCAATTCCGTCAGACGTTTACGAAGGTATTTCATAATGTACGCTGACTCGATTGGGTAGATGAACATCGACATATCGAATTTCACATCCCAGTTAATAAGCGGTCCAAGCCAATTTCCCTCAAGAAAATCTGGATATGCATATGTGAAAAATGTACGGATGTAGGTATCTCCAATCTGGAGTTTGGAAGCATCGATTTTCATCATCGACGGTGCAATAGCATCCTTTACGAAAGCGAGTGCTTCGCGGTATTCCTTTTCTCCAAGACGAATTTCATCAGCTTCCTGTTTCGTCAGTTTCTTGGAAGAAGTATCTTGTGCAGCCACGACCACTTCGGGAGAAGAAATCGCTTTCTCTGCAGAAATATCAGATGAGGTAACTTCGGAAACGGAAACTACCGTTTCAACAACATCTGCATCTTTTTGTTTCAAAAGATCCTGTTCATATCACTCTGCATCACCAGTATAGTTTTTTGCAATGAGGTCGAGAAGTGCTTGATTTGCCATAAATACGAATAATTTGCTGAAAATAGAATGGTATCGTTTCTTTTTAGGGTCTTTGGAAAATGATGAAATTTATGTGAAAACTGCGGACCGGAGTGAATCGTACGATTTGTACGAAGAGCGAGGAAACGTAAAGTTTGAACGTAAAGTTCGCATTTTACATAGACCCTCGTATTATACAGAAAAAAGAATTTTTACAAGATAGAGATTACCCTCCCCAATTCCATTCGGTTATAAACTCCGTGGAAATCTCTGGAGCGACATCATTTTCAATAACTTTATCTCCTTTGTAATGCATGGTAATAAGTGTAATATCGTCGAACTGTCTATGTCCATATCCCATGAATCGGGAAAGCTCTATCGTGATATTATTAAATATTCCTTGTGCGGTTTTTGTCGGGGTTGCTTCGATAATCTCTATGAGACGGTCGATTCCGAGCATCATATCACTTTCGAGCTTTCCATTTCGTGCTTCGGTAATACCATCAGTATAGAGAATAACAATATCGTCTTTTTCCACTGCGATTTGTGTTTCCTTGAGGATTTTCGAAATGTTTTTCGTCATACCGAGTGCTACTCCTCCTGATTTTATTTTGAAAGCTTTTTTCTTAGAAGCCTTATAAACAATAAGGTATTCATGTCCGGCACCCGTCATATACATTTTCTTTTCCTGTTCATTCCAACGAATCATAAGAAGCGTCATGAGGATATTGGATTTTACGCGAGGTTTTACGATTTCATTGGTTTTCGCGAGAATATCGGCAGAACTCTCGACGAGTTTGGAGAATCCAGAGATAAGTGCATTAACGATCATCATAACGAATCCCGAAGCTACTCCGTGTCCTGTTACATCTCCAATATAAATGTAGTAATTATTTCCTTGTTCGATGATATCATAACTATCTCATCCTACCTCCGTAGCGGATTTCGTATCGGCTACGATATCGATAGATGGAACGACTACCGTACGCTTCTTGAGAACGTGACGTTGGATTTCTGAGGCAAATTCCACTTCGGATTTGAGTATTCGTCCCGCTTTAAACTCTTCTTTGAAGTTCTTGAGAATTTCTAAACTTTTGTTGAAAAAGTTTATGACAAATCGCACATCTGGATTCATATTCTCAACTGTAAGACTCTCTCATTTCTGAGCACCAGTAAGGAAAAGAGCGATTTCTTTCTTGAGAATACGGATCGGCTTGATAGAAGTAGTATAAGCAATAATCGAAAGAATAACGATTTCTATTATGGTAATAAGAAAAATATATTCAATATTTTCAATCTTAATAAAATTATTATCCACGATAAAAAAACCGTCTATAGTCAAAAAAAGAAATACAAAAATGAAAAAAATATTACGAAGAAGGTAATTCATAAGGACAATTAGAAATTAATACCCAATAAATATATCATATATTCTCTCTATAAGCAAAAAAAGGTAATAAAAAAAACAGTTCCTCATTGCTTAGGAACTGTTTTTGATAATTTAGTTGAATTATTATTTTGTAATAGATTCGGATTTCTTCTGACGAGCGTAGAATTTGTCTACAGAACTAGTCTTAAGAATACGTTTTTCTCCAGTATAAAACGGATGACATTTGTTGCATGATTCCACTTTTATCTCAGTAGTAATCGTACTTCCAGTTGTAAAAGCATTTCCACAAGAACAAAGAACTTTTGTTTCAGCAGAGAATTTAGGGTGAATATCTTTCATAGGGACAAAAAAAATAAGTAAAATGTCTATTTGCGCGGTAGTATATAGAAAAGCTTGTTTTTTGCAAATTTTTCCTTTGGTTTTTATACCAACTTCGAGATTTCTCCAATATGTCCAACTTCCATGAGTTGTACAGAAGCTCATTTTTTTATTTTCACTCCCGAGTTTTTTGGGAGGATAATCTCGGTGAATCCAAGCTTTACTGCTTCATCCACGCGTTTTTGAAGACCAAAAATATTTTTTACGATTCCAGTCAAGGATATCTCTCCGAGAAATACTTTTCTTCCGAGAGGCTTATTATTTTTAGAGGAAATAATTGCCGCGACCGTTGCAAGATCGATTCCCGGTTCAGAAATAGAAAGCCCTCGGGCAACATTCACATAGACGTCGTAGCTTTCGAGTTTCGTATCACTCCATTTGGAGAGAACCGCGATGAGAAGATCTATTTTTCCGTTCGGAATACCGCGAGCAGAACGCTTCGGATAGCCGAACTTGGTATATGTCGAGAGAGCTTCTATCTCGATGACGATTGGTCGATTTCCTTCCAAGGTGATTCCGAGAGCCGAACCGGACAAATGTTCATTTTCCTGGTCTATAAATTCGAGTCCGGGATTCGCTATATCGACCAGTCCGTTTTCTGCCATCCGGAAAAGCCCAATCTCATCAGTCGGACCGAAACGATTTTTGAGAGCCCGAAGAATGCGATAATCTTCATATTTGCTTCCTTCAAGAAAAAGCACTGTATCGACCAAATGTTCGAGAATCTTGGGTCCCGATATAGTTCCTTCTTTCGTCACATGTCCGATGAGAATAATAGAACGTCCTGTTCGTTTCGAGAACTCCATAAAAACCTCGGTAACATACCGAATCTGCGTAATACTTCCAGATTGCGAGCTCACATCGAGTGAAGATATCATACTCACGGAATCTATGACGACAAGTCCCGAAGTGTCGCGTTCCAGAGTCTCTATAATATCTTCCAAAGTATGCGCAGTGAAAATCCTGATATGTTCATTCGCGATACCGAGGCGATGGGCACGATCAGATATCTGGTGGATATTTTCCTCAGCAGAGACATAAGTGGCGGTACGCGGAATATTCTTTTGATTACTATTTTCCACAAAGTCTGAAACCTCTCAAAAGCGAAGAGATTTGTGTGAAAGATGAGCACCGGAGTGAGGCGTAGTAGGTACTACGGTGAGCGAGGAAGCGGAATCTTGAACTCAAAGATTGAGTTTTTCAGAGGTTTCACCAGCGTACCAGTCGGCAATTTGGAGTGCTAGCGTCGACTTTCCTATTCCTGGCTCTCAAGAAAGGAGAATGAGACTTCCTGGAGTAAGTCCGTCGCCGAGAACTGTATTGAGTTCATTACTCCGAAGTTGTACTTTGGTTATGGATTCGCGGGAAGCGAGAATCTGAAAAACTTCCTGAGTTTTCCCACTTGCTTGTTTCTTACTCTTAGAGAGAATTACTTCTTCCTCCAGAGTGCTCCATTCTCCGCAAGCCGGACATTTTCCCTGCCATTTTTGACTCGTAGCTCCACATTCACGGCATCGAAACATAGAAATTAACCTTTAAGGACAAAGAAATTAAAGAGCGTATAACTCGCCACCAAAAGGAAGATACCGATAATCGCATATTTGATGATAGATTTTGCTTTCTTGAGTTTTTCATCGTCTCATCCGCCAGTAAGTACCAGAAAACCTGCATAGATAATAAGAAGCACGACAACGATTCCTACGAATCCGTTGAAATAATTGATAGCTGTCGTCATAATCTGAACCGTAGCGCTCAGATTAGGAGAAGTAACCTGGCATATTCCAAAAAGCCCACCGTCACATTGTGCTTTTCCATAAATACTCTCAACCAATACACGTGGTACTTTAATAAGAAGGAAACCGATAATAGCAAAAATGATTGTTTGTTTTCCTTTTTTTGCTTTCTCTTCCGAACCTCCACCAGTAATAATAGTGTAGAAAGCAAAGAATGCCATCGCAAGAAATGCAAACGAGGCAAGTAGTTCCAGTAACCGAACGAACGGATAGACAATTTTTTCAAGGAAATCAAAAGCAGTTACGCCATTTACCGAAGTATCATAAAGAGTAGAAACGAGCACATATGCTACTTGCATAACAACAATACCAATCGATGCTGATATGATTCCATGTCTCCATTTTTTGATATCTTCCTCACTTCCATGAGAAAAAATAATCTTAATAGCCATGATGAAAAGAAATACGATAGCGAGAAGTGTTATCACATTCTTGAGATCTCGTGCAATTGTTATCAAAAGATATTTTGCACCGCTTTCTCCGGTAATATCCCCTCCAAAAAAATAAGAACCGAAGCTTGATTTGAAGTTATCCATATCTACTTGTTGTTCTCTGGATGTCGAACCACCACGAGCATCGCCTTTCAGATCCAAATCACGAGTTGTCACTTCCGCAAAAGCGGTACCAAATAGACCAACAGCACTGATAAAAAGAAGTGTTGTTACGATACTTTTTCGAAGAAAAGCCATAGACCAGGAAAATTAAAAATACTATAGTTCTTTATGGGAACTATAGTATAGATAAAAATGGAAAAATCAAAATTACTTTATAATCCCGAGACGTGCCTCGATTTCCATATCAACATACTCTTTTTTACGTCCATACATTTTACGAGAATACTCTTTGATAACCTTCGCAACTTCTGGATTCTTGTAGTGATTATCCCAGATAGTTTTCATATCGAACGGACGAGTTGTCGCGTTGTCGATATTGAGCTTACAATAGGTCGTAAAATTGGCGATTCCGATAATATCCTGTTGAGAAAGGAGCGGAGCATATTCTTTTTCGAGATATTCCGCATCTTCTGCACCGACCTTGAAGGACATGATAGTTCCGGCATTTCCGAATACCGCATCTTTAATGGAAGGTTTTCCATCCTTGGATTTGGAACCTCCAATCTGAGCGATGTATTGGTGCGCCATAATAAGTGCCAAGTGGTATTTACGTGCTTCTGACAATATTTCCCCAAATGTATCGGTGGCGAAGTTCTGGAACTCGTCGACATAAAGGAAGAAATCTTTTCGTTCGTCTTCCGGAGTATCAGCGCGACTCATAGCCGCCATATTAATCTTGGAAACGAATATAAGACCGAGAAGTTGGGCATTAAGATCTCCGATCATACCTTTGGAAAGATTGACCATAAGGACTTTCTGATCATCCATAACACGACGAAGATTAAAAGCGGATTTTGGCTGACCGATGATATTACGAATGGTTGTATTGGTAATAAACGGACCGAATTTCGAACTGAAATACGGAATCATTTCCTGTTTCTCACGATCTCCTGTATTGGCATATTCATGTTCCCAGAAGGCCTTTACAACAGGGTTTTGTACTTTGGAAGTCTTGTATTTCATAAATGCGTCATCAACAAAAAGTCGTGGTACATCAATAAGCGTTCCGCCTTCGTCCTCATCGTCCATAAGTGTCAGACAACCGTTTCGGAAGTAGTGTTGGATTCGCGGACCGAAGATTTCTTCGTTAAATATCTTGATGAATATAGAAGTCGCATCGAGCGCGGCTCGGTCTTTTTCGATGGCTCGAAGCGCCGGATCGGTTGCAATGATTTCAAGCATATTAAGTCCCATTGGACGTTCGTGATCGGCTGGATTAAAGACGATAACATCTTTCGCTCGTTCTTTCGGAGTAAATGCAATAACATCTTCAACCAAATCTCCGTGCGGATCAATGATACAGAGTCCGTCGCCATTCCAGAGATCCTGTCGTGCCATATATCCGACAAATACCGACTTTCCTCATCCGGATTTACCGATAATATAATGATGACGTCCGCGATCTTTTCGAGTGAAATAAATCGGAGTTTTATTATTTCGGTACTCATTCCATCCCATAAGAACTCCATCCGTAAAGACCGGAAATCCGGCGATGCGACGCTGTTGAAGTTCCTGTTTCGGAGTTTTTCCTTCATCTACTGGTTTTCCTTTATTATCACCATCGACAAAAACCGCAACAACTTCGCCTGCTACAGTTACGAAATTTCTGGAAGCATCCCGAATGAGATTCCAATTCTGATCGACTTTTAGATAACTTCCGTCGTTCGTCAGAACATTTCCGTGCTTGTCTCGGACATAATCCATAAGCATCGTTGGTTTAGTCAGAGTTCGGAGGTTATTCGGCGGAGAAAGCATCTTATATTCAAGCCACTTGATAATCGGAGATTTATTGTAATTGATATCAGGAAAATGATACAATGTCGAGAGTTCATCCGTCGAAAACATACTCTTACTCTGAAGAAGTCCTACGAGACGGAGCTTGAAAGCGAGATAACGAATTGGTGTAAAAAAGAAAGCGAACATATTTTCGATAATCTGAGGATTATCGAGTTTATTATTGTATTCGTCAGTATAAATATTCATAGCAGAAAGGAGATTGTATAATCCTGATTCTGCGCTCTGCGGAGTATCTGAAGCGACAAGAACACGAATAGATGCTTGAAATCCCGGTTGTCCTGCTGATTCTCCGACCATCTTCTGAGCTTCCTGTTCGGCTTGGTTAAATATCTTGTAGGAATCTCCGGAAGATGCTCCTGGAGCTCCAGAATCGCCACTGGCCGGCTCATTATTTACCAAACGCTGAGCAATCCAGTAAAGAGGAGAAAGTATAGATTGAATAATCGTCATGAACAGTCCTCACTTCGCTCATTTTTTATAATTTCCTTTTGCTACTTCACTCGCTGCCTTCTTCGCTTTACGATTCCAAGAAGAACCAACCGGTTTAATGACGAGCTGAAATACCGCATGATCTGTTTTTTTGAGATTACCGATATTGTTCGTGAGACTGGAAAGTGGATCGTCCTCGAAGTACTTATAGGTTTTTATGGGGAAAATATCATCATTCGCTTTACTAATAGAAGCAGCACGGAGCGTATATCCGACCGGTTTTATATCACCGTATTCTTCCTTAGAAATTATTTTTACTTCCGCATCGGAATAATTGGAAGTGATTTGCTGGGAAATAAGCGGTACGTAATTGTTGTAGGTTACGACATAAAAAGACACTTGTCCTTTATCATACATAAGTTCCAGAGATATTTTCGCATGGTCGAAAATATAATCAAGAAACGTTTCCATAAGAGTTGCTTCGGAAATCTTGTGGATACCCTTATAAAAAATGGACATGATACCAGTCTTTTCCTTGAAATCTTTTTTGGTTTCCTTTTCTTTATCGAGTTTGGAGTCAGCACGAGGAAGAGTTATACGCATATATACGAGCTTGCGGGCTGCGTAGATTTCATAAACAAGACGAATGAATTTCAGGAAAAGAAAAAATACGATAACAAGAAGTAGTATATCGCCAATGTACGAAAAAATCATCCCAAATCCGCCTGAAGTACCGGATTCGGTAGCAACCGTCGCTGTATTTTGCACCGAACCTGAACCTATCGCGATTTTTGCGAAAGCGGTCGGAATGAAAGAAAAATCGAAATTCATAAGATGAAATAAAGGAAAATACTCGTACTCTTTTGGCTATAGTACCAGATTTCTATAAAAAACGCAAACGAGAGAGAATTTTCGTGTTTACAAATCTTGGAAATATGGGATAGATACATATATTCTATATGTATGAATTTTTCTCTACTTTTTCTTTTTTTTCATAAAAACATTCCGTATAGTCAGGATATTACTTTATAAATTTCTCTTAGTATGTTTTCAAAAGTTTTTTCAGTATCAGTAAACGGTCTCTCTGGAAACAAGATAGATGTGGAGCTCGATGTCAGTAATGGAATGCCGGCATTCAATATCGTCGGACTTCCCGATGCGGCCATTCAGGAAAGCAAAGAACGGGTGCGAAGCGCTCTCAAAAACTCCGGATTCACTTTCCCATCCACTCGGATTACCGTCAATCTCGCTCCAGCCGATGTACGCAAAAGAGGACCAAGTTTTGATCTGCCGATTGCGATCGGGATACTCTGCCGGGAACACGATTTTCTAGAGGACTATATGGAAAACAGTCTATTCGTCGGAGAGCTTGCGCTCGACGGGAAACTCCGAAGTGTGAGCGCTATCCTTCCGTCGGTAATTTTTGCCAAAGAACAAGGGATAAAATATGTGTTTCTTCCACGAGAAAACCTTGAAGAAGCATCTCTTATCCCAGGAGTACATCTCATCGGAGTCAAGAATCTCGCCTCGCTCGTGGAGATACTTTCTGGATCAAAACCCCTTCCTTCTCACACCCCGATTGATCCGAAAGTATATATCGAGAAATACAAATCCTGAGTACAAAACACTGGATTTGAACATATTATCGGACAGGAACATGCCAAGCGAGCGCTTGTCATCGCTGCTGCCTGAGGTCACAATATACTTATGGAATGACCTCCCGGATCGGGAAAAACTATGCTCGCAAAAGCTTTTGCTACGATACTTCCCGATATGGATTTCTCGGAGATTGTCGATGTTTCAAAAATCTATTCCGTCGCATGATTGTTATCCAAAGATCATCCGCTCGTATTTACTCGACCATTTCGCAAAGTTCACCATACCGCAAGCGGAGTAAGTATCATCGGAGGAGGACGAGACAGTCGTCCTGGGGAGATTAGTCTCGCTCATAAAGGAGTACTCTTTCTCGATGAATTTCTGGAATTCGACGGGAAACTCCTGGAGATGCTTCGACAACCACTCGAAGATGGAGAAATAAGTATCAATCGAGTGAATGCGAGTTATACCTACCCTGCAAAATTCGTCCTCATCGGAGCTCTGAATCCTTGTCCGTGCGGATTTCTCGGAGACAAGGAAAAATCCTGTATCTGTAGCGAATCGCAGATTGAACGGTACCGTTCCAAGCTTTCTGGGCCTATTCTCGATCGAATCGACCTCTTTATTCGGGTTCCCCGTATAAAGATAGAGGATTTCGCGGAACATAAAAAAACTTCGAAAACATCCGAGGAACTGAAAAACCAGATCGAACAAGCCCGTGTTTTCGGAAGAAAACGGTTTTCCGGAACCAAGAAAACCTATAATGCCGAGATGGGAAACGAAGACACGGAAAAGTTTTGCATTCTTGGGGAAAAAGAAGATATTTTCATCAAAAGTGCTATGGAACGTCTCAGTCTCTCTACCCGAATATATTTCCGGATACTGAAACTCGCTCGAACCATCGCTGATTTGGAAGGCTCGGAAAATATACAACTTCCACATCTCGCAGAAGCACTGAGTTACAGGAAGGTTTAAATTAAAAATCCTCGGAAAACTCCGAGGATTTTTATTATTTTTTATTCTGAATGAGAGACAAGAAATAATCTACCAAAGATTTATAAAATTTCTTCACCGCCACAATTCATTCAGGAAATTCAATAGATGTATTATAATCTTCTCGAAAATTTTTACATTCTTTCATAAGAGAAATTAGATTAATTTTTTTTGAGTTGATACATATTACGTCCGACTCGTTCAATCTGTTGTTTATTCTGAAGATTCATATAAATAGTGCTTGTTTTCACTTTTCGAGATTTGAGGACTCGCGCGATGATTTCTTCTGTTGAAAGTGGAGTTTTCGCCTTTGTGAAGATATCCATAATAACATCAAGAACCGTTCCTGGTTTATATCCCCATTCTTTAAGAACATAGATACCTCGTCCAATGAGAACGAATTCGTTGTTTCGGATAAGTTCGTTATGGATAGTTGCAACCTTTACTGCTTCTCCGAAGTAATTCGAAATCTTGTTGGCAAGTTCTACGAAATGAATAGGATTCTTTTCTTTCTTAAAAACATAAATCGCTTTGTCCTTAAGAGTAGAAGGATTAAGAATCTTCCATTTGGTAAGACCAATATATTTTTCTTCTCCTTTCACAAGTTCGTCGAATATATCGAGAACCGCATCGATAAGGCAAACATTTACTTTTCCGAATGTTGGCGTGAGATTGGATTTAATCATCTCGTAAAGAGCTGCTGTTTCCATAATATCACCCTTCTTTTTGAGAAGGGTGATTGCCTCTTTATGGATAGCTCCGATGAGTTTTTTCTGGATTTCCGGAGTGTAAAAATAACTCTTTGTTCCGATTTGTGGTTTGCTTTTTTGGATGTTGAAATCTGACTGAACAATAACTTCAAGAATTCCTTCATTGAGAGATTTTTCAATACTGATTTCTTCTATAATAGCCATAACGAGCTTATCTCGAGTCATGAGTCATCCTGCCACAGAAAGAATACGTTCTGCTGTTTCTTGAATGTATACAAGTGTGCTTGATCGAACGATTCGTCCAATCTTTTTAATACCAACATCTTCAATCTGACGAACACGTTCTCGAGTTATTCCATAAGTATTTCCAATAGCTTGGAGTGTTTCTTTTTCACCACCAAGTCCAATACGACGAGTGATAACAGATTGTTCTTTATCCGTCAATCCTCCAAGAATAGAAAGGAAATTATCTTGAATTTGTTTGGTCGATAGAGTTGCTACCATGTTTTTTGAAAAAAGTGAATAGGATTACTATCCTGTATAGGGTTTTTTTTGAAAAAGTCAAGAAAAAAAAGTTTATTTATAGTGGAAGCGTCATATTTTTTTTATCCGGGTCATTTTTTCCGAGAATATCCTCATAATCAGCAAGAAAGGAATCGCTTGCTTGTGCGTTTTCTACGTACATAGTACTCAGAAAATCCTGCTTCTTTTCACGATAGTAAAGAAAGCCTCCGACAGTGATAAAAAATGATCCAATATATTGAAATATAATACCATCACCTATAACAATATTTTGATAAAAAAGAACGAAACCACGAATGGAATTAAAAATAACGAGCGTTAAAAGGAAAAGAGTAATTCCTGAGGCGATAATAATCGTATGATCCGAGAAAGTAAGATGCGCTTTCGTCTTGAGTTTTTCTTTTCCAGTATTTGAGAGAAGAAGAAAACAAAGAATACTGTTTATAAGGATAATTATATATCCGATATATCCGGCATGAACACTGAAAGCAGTTCCTGTAAAACCATTGTCCAGAATGGAAAACCAGTTGAAAAAAAGCGAAGAAAATGAAATAAAAACACCAATACTAATAACTCTCAAACTTCCAGAAAGATGAATGAAATTAAAACTGAGACGCGCAAAGAGAAAATGTATTTTATTTTTTAGTTTCCGATTTTTCGAATTTGATATATAATACATACTGTATAAATGATAGTTTATAGTTAAACATAATACGAAGTTGATTATAGGAAAATATGGTTTTTGTAAAGGGAAAGATATTAAATCCGTTATTTGTTTCAAAATATGTGAAAAAATCTCAAAGAAAACACTTTCTTCATTCTCATAAATTTAGTGGGAAATTTTTTCGTATCACTTTTTCAAAGTTTCAGTCTTTTTATAAAAAATTTAGTGGGAAAAGACCAAAAACCATTGAAGGAAAATACCTTCCTTGATATAATGAATTTCTTTTTCCATATCGGACCAAAATCATTCTGGAAAGCTCCATCAGGGATAAAAATCGGGCGAAGTGTCGGGACTTTTCTTCATTACATTTTCGAAAAAAAGCAGGTTTTTATAGAAAAAAAGAAATAGTTTTTATCTTTCAGTAAAATATGAAACGAGATACCGGAAACAATACCATTAAACCTTTCAACACTCGTGCATTCAGTCTCATCGAGATGGTTGTTTCGATTACCCTTTTTGCGATAATTATTATCGCTGCTTTTGAAACGATGGGCAGTATCGGGATACTTCGAACTCAAGTATCGAGCCGACTCGATCTCAATAGCGAACTCTATGGAGCCATGGAGAAATTCGTTGAACTTATTAAAACCGGGGGAGATATCGATTACGAAGAATACTGGAATAGAAAAGCTGTGGGGACTACCACTATGTCCTGACATTATCAGGATTTTACCGGATTCGGAAATAACGGTACACAATATTTTTGCGTGAGTGGAAACGGAACAAGTATGGGAACTGGAGGATGTTTGACCGGAACGAAACAAAGGTTCGGAGAATATCGTCAACAATTCATCGATTACAATTCCAATGCGAACGGAGACTTATGAGACGAGAATGGAGATGGGAATATCCGATGAGATGATGATGATGAGGATCTCGGTATGGGACCAAGCGCCTTCACTGGAGGAATCGGGATGAAAGAACTCTACCTTATAAAGAAATGAATAAAAACCGAACGAACGTATTTTCGATGGACACTAAAAACAGATATCAATGCTCCGCCCGGAGCAACGTGTAATTTTACAACAGGAAGCGGGGTAGCTTGTCTCGGAAATATCCAAATATTGAAACTTACAGGACGGGATCTCGGACTGAGTCATTCTTGAGCATCGTATTCTACTTGAAGATACGACGGTATTATCGACACATGGGAATGTAATACTGATTACATTTGTACGGGAGCCAATAATCTTCCAACGGCAGCAGAAAGTAAATGGGTGGATATTTTTCCTGAATGGATAAATGTAAAAGGTTTGGGGTTTTATCCGTATCCGGAAAAAGATTTCCGTTATGCATGGAAAGAAACTGACGACACTCTCGTTCTTAATTCGTATGTAAAAATCCGTCTCACACTTGGTCTTGCATGGGAAAAACGCAAGACTATCAAGGGTCCAGCCGCAAATATGACTATTTCAACAACGGTGAATCTACCAAAATAAAATTATTTTCATTTCATTTCTACGGTTATTATGAAATTATTGTTCATCTCCTCCTCAAAAAAGTGATCCGCGCTTATTATAAGTATGTTTATAACGATTGTTATTTCCGTAATCGCTATCTATCTGCTCGATAAAATCGTCCCATTTTCCCATGATATCAAAGGAATAGAAAATGGGAATATCTCATACTATCGGGCAAATACCGCTCTGGATGAAGCACTTCTTTCTATGTCCGGGAGTACTCCGTGGTATGAAACGGGAAGCTCCACATCGCTTCTCTCCAATGGCTCTGGAATCGTATATAATGTAACCGCAATGGGATTATTTCTTCCAGCTCCTGGACAAGGAAACAGCGAGTATGATGCGGATTGGTCAGTACTCGCCCCAGGTAAACCAATTCAACTCCAATTGAATAGTTTGAATACAATAGACTGGAACAATCCTACACTGAAATCTCATATTAAATTTAGGGTTCCAGATACCAATAAAGATGGAATTAATAACGAATCGTTATCTGGAGGGACAACCCCCCTAATTCAATGGTCTATTTCCTCAAGCGGAGAAATCCTCCAGGCAAGCGGAAGTCAAATTAAAGTTAGTGAAATAGATGGAAACTTCCTTAATATAAGTACTTATTTATGAAGTACGCTCTCGGGCTCTTCTGATACGTTTATAAACTTTTATATTAATAAATGCGGATATCAAACAAACACCACTAACCCCATCTGTACACTTAAATTCTCTCTTATTAATCCACTTCTTCTAAATGTCAATACAACGATAGTACCCTATCTTGAATATAGAATGGAGTTTGATCCAGTACAAAGCGTTCCTCTCCAAACTGCGGTTGTCGAAGGACAAGGATATGCCGGAGGATTCCGAAAAAATATTACTAAGTATATTCAACAACTAACAACCAGCGAAGCACTCGACTTCACAGTGTTTCAATAGAAATATCTCTAATTCATCATCACTTCATGAAACAATTCATCATCACCTCAAACGATGCGGGTCAACGATTGGATAAATTCCTCAAAAAGCTTATGCCGAATGCGGCATTGAGTCTTATCTACAAACTCAATCGAAAAAACAATGTAAAAGTTAATAGAAAACGGGAAGATAATGAATACAAACTCGAGGAGGGCGACAATGTCCAGCTTTATGTCAAAGACGAAGAATATGAGATACTTACATCAGTCAAGGTACCGGTACCCGTGATTGGTACCGGTACCCGTGATGGATTGAATCCAAAAGATATCGTCTACGAGGACGGTGATCTTCTTATCGTGAACAAAAATCCTGGAGTTATCGTGCATCCCGGGGATTTCAAAACGACGGAACTTTCGCTCATCGCTCAGGTTCAGGATTATCTTGGAGCGAAGCTCAATTCTCTCACTTTCAAACCATCGCTTATTCACCGAATCGATAAAGACACTTCGGGAATCGTTATGATTGCCAAAACCAAACCATCGCTCGATGTCATGCTCAAGGCTCTGCAATCAAATAAAATAGAGAAGATCTATCTCGCGGTTTGTCTCGGAGTTCCACCAGAAACCCGCGGAGTTATAAAGAAAAAGCTTCGACGACTCGAGCATGCCGAACGGGAAAATAAAATCATCATAGACGAGGAGGGCGGACAAACAGCCATTACCCATTACCAAGTATTGGAGACGGGAATCCAAGGGAAATATAGTCTCATAGAATGTCGGCTTGAAACCGGACGAATGCACCAAATCCGTGTCCATATGAGTTCGA
Source organism: Candidatus Gracilibacteria bacterium CG12_big_fil_rev_8_21_14_0_65_38_15 (assembly GCA_002771035.1). Lineage (GTDB taxonomy): Bacteria > Patescibacteriota > Gracilibacteria > BD1-5 > UBA2023 > UBA1545. The sequence continues at coordinate 21,474 of PCUR01000021.1, forward strand.
TCGGTTGCCCGATACTCGGAGATAATATCTATGGAGATAAGCAGGAAAATGCCTTCGCAAAGCGAACGTACGGAATCGGACGACAACTCCTCCACGCAAGTCGTATCGGTTTCATACATCCGAGCAAGAAAGTTCCCGTTACCTATACCGCCAAACTCAAAGAAGATATGGCGGAATTGGTTGGGAGATAATAGGATTTTTATATAGGATTTGGGCTTAATAGCAAAAAGTGTGTGGCTGGAATGATAGGTTTTACCCGAGTAGGAGAGAAAGAATCAGTTTGATTTTTCTCTCCTTTT
>PCUR01000026.1 GCA_002771035.1 Candidatus Gracilibacteria bacterium CG12_big_fil_rev_8_21_14_0_65_38_15
TAATGATAGAGTTTTTTCAGAAAATTAATAGTTAATTGAATAATTCATTATGACTTAATTTTTAAGATAATGTTTTCCAGTTCCTGTTTTGTAACTTTTTGCGGAACAACCTTTACGTAGTTATAATATTTTTCTCGTTCGTAAACCCCAGAACATATAGGACTAAGATCACATTCTTTGCACTCCTCGAGTTTGTCATGTGTCCAATATTTTCAAAGTTGTCTAGTAATGATTCTATCATCAAGAAAATGGACAATACGTTCTTCATCTTTCACAATTTTCCTTGTTTCGGTAGAGGCCCATTCAAATCATTTCATAAAACAAATAGGAAGTCTTTCCACTCTGAAGGTTTTATCATTTCTTTCCAAGAAGCTCATAGCTTCCACGAGGGATCTCGAGGCGATATCAAAGTCTGGTAAGGTAGAAAGTGCTACATCTGTTTTCCTCATCATCAAAGGATCCAGATTGTTCCATACGAAATGTTGAATCTGCGGGAAAATTTTAGCGATGCACCTTACTGTCTTATCAAGATGATCCTGATTGTATTTATTGATAACGCAATTCAATTGCACCCGTATTCAGAGTTTGAGGGCATTTTGGATGGATTGCAATAATTTACTATAACTTCCCGGAGTATCGGTCAAAAAATCATGAACTTTCTGAATATGGGAATAGAGTGAGAAATGAATGAGCGAGAGTCAGGAATTTTTGAGTTTTTTTACGTAGTCAATATTCGAACACATCATCCCATTTGATATAATTCGGCATTCCATACCAACGGATGTGCTGTATTGTATCCATTTCGGCAGATTGGGAGAAAGAGTTGGTTCTCATCATGTAAATACAATACCATTATATTTTCTATTAACAAAATCATTTATAATTTCTACTCACTTCTCGTAAGTAATATTATTTCCATTACTTGGGTTCGAACAAAAATGGCACTGATTGTTGCAGTAGCGATTTACTTGGATATATCAGATATTTGCCATACTTTTATGGAGTTTTTATTGGTTGAAGAATATTAAAACCATAGCTTCGGATGAAATTGATATGTATTCAATCGCATTTCTCATTATATATACAATCTTTACAAAACAAAGCTTTTTTTCTGTAAAGATTCCCGATATATTTATATGTATAATCTTCAAGGGTTTTTTCTTCTTTAATATCATTGTAGGTCTGATATAAACCACTTCATCCGAGACACTTCGGGATGTTTATAAGCGGTTTTTTTACTCATTTCAGATATTGTATAAAATCTTCTCTATCATTTCCATATTTTTTGTAAACATGACTTGGGAATTCTTCGCCGGAAATAATTTCGTATTTTTCTGGATTCAGAATTTTAGTTGTTTTTATGTGTTTAATGAAATTGTGGCAATACTGATTTTGGAAACAGAAATTACAAGTAATTCATAAACAACCAGGTTTTATTTTTCATTCTGATTTCACAAATTTCTCAAATGTACTGAACGCTTCTCACATAATTTCTCATTTTATTTTCCATGGATCTTGGATAAGATCCTCGTATCAGATAAATGCTTCAGCAGGGAAGCGATTCGTCCACATATACATTCCAGGGATTCTCGATAATTTCCAGGTTTCCTGTAGATATTTTATATTTTCCTCTATGTTGTAAAATAATTTGTCTTTGTTCTCGCCAAAACCTCGGCCGAAAGGAATAATTTGAAGGAGATCGAATTCATATACTCAGAGTTTCATAAAAAACTTCACGATTTCCGGAAGGAATGTGACATTGATTTTGTTCACCACGACATCTATATTTATGATAATATTCGGATAATTTTTCTTGATGAAGATGAGTCATTTGAGCGATTTCTTGAAAGCTCCAGGAGTCGCAACGAGATAGTCGTGAAGTATGGGATTATGCCCATGAAACGAGAATGTGACTTCTTCCAATCCAGCATCGAACACTTTTTTGCAAAAATCCTCTGAAGCGAAAGAATTTCCGTTGGTAACGGTTTGCACACGGTCGTATCAAATCTCTTTTGCATATTGTACATATTCCGCGAATTTCGGATTAATACTCGCTTCTCATCCTGAGATAATTACCCGGTTTTCGCGTCATTTCTTGAACCCGTCATATATCTGTTTTTTTACTTCTGTTTCATCGGAAAAAGTTCCGTTCTGTGCATCGGAATCCAGACAGAAAATACACTTGTTATTACAAGCCGAAGCAATACGAACCCAAACACGATTCTGCGCCTGAGTTTTTTCTTTTGAGAGAAGATTGGTTTGGTTTGGCATGTAACCTTTCGGGTTTTTAAAATAGATCTAACATTTAGTAATTTTCTTTATTTAAAAATTTCTCTATCATTTCTTTTGTGTATTTTTCTCAAACAAACTCAACCCAATTTTTGTAAAATCCTAAACAATAATCATTGTATCTACATTTTTTACATTCATCAAATTTTTTTTTTCCTTCCATAACCATTTGTAAGCCTCTAGATTTCATGTATTGATACTATTTTCCTGCGTGTCATTTTTCAATTTTTGCAGTCTTTCATACTCAAGATTATATTCTGGGTAATGTAAAATACAAATCGGAGGTGATGTAAAATGAAAATCTGGAAGAATATTATTCTCTTTGCAAAGTTGTACTATTCTATCTATCTCCATCACCTGATCTTTATTAAAATCTAATAGGACTAAGTCTTTATTGAGTTCAGCATGGCCATTTGGCTGACAAAAACCAAAGGATATTTTATGTGTATTTGCCATCGTAGAATGACTTCGATCAGGAATTAGATGAATAAATCCGATGTCGACGAGCATCTGAATATATGTGTATATCGAGAATAGATTGATTTTTGTTACTACAATGTTCAGATAGATTGATATTTTTTTATGGAGTTGATTTTCTTTCACATACTGTACCCACTCGATAAAATCGGATATTCTATAAAATACCCCGAGCTCTTTGTTTATTACTTCATCTCCAGAATGTTGAGCAAGAAATATTTCATCAAGTCATGCATCAATCAGATCATTTATCAGTGTCTTATTTTTAAATAAATTAGTTCCATTTGTCTGTACTTCAATAATTCAAACCCCAATGCTTTTTGCTAATCGAATATAGTGTAATAAATTTTTATTCAAAGTTGGTTCTCATCCAGAAAGAGAGAGTATCAGCTTTCCAATCTGCTCCTTATTATATTTTTTAGTTAATGACAATATCTTATAGATAACCTCTTTTGAAGATACATCGTTTTCTCAAAAATTATTCGTCTTCAAAACATTACAAAATTTACAAGACCAATTACATTTATATGTAATTCTTATTATTTCATTGATGTAGATTATTCCAGCATTTCAGTTTTTTGATATCATCTGATCTAAAAGATAGGATTAATTTCACTGAGTCCATAAAGTTCATCGTAAAATACTGATGGTCCCCAACATTTGGGTTCATATTTACATCTATCGCATTTTGGAATATGTCTTCTGTTTCTTGGTAGTACATTTGCGTCTGTTAGATCTCATCTATCCACTTCTTCTCCAGTATGTCGGATTTTGAGCCGAGTAGCAAAATCATAATCATCTGTTAATTTCAGATACAAATCTACTTTGTCTGCTGGGAAAATACAAAAAGGAAAATCCGGGAGTTTCAATCCTATTTTTTGAATATTACAGTAGTTGATTATTTTAATGATTTGATTAATACATTCAGAATATCTTGGAGCGATTTTCTCAAGGGTATGTTCTTTTCCATAATATTCGAGAGTGAGATCTGGATATGTAATAGCTATCTTTCCGATTCATTTTTCATTCAGGTATTTGACTAATTCAAAGAGGATATCTTTATTATCTTGAGTTATAACAATATTTGCCTTGAGAAAACTTCATTTCCAATATTTTTTTATGTTCTCAAATACTTCATCCCAATGAACATAATTTTGAGTTCTTGATATGAGCTGCTGTTTTTCTTTATCTATCGCTTCCACAGACAATATTAGTTCATCTATGTATGGTAGAAATTTACTTGCTTGCTTGTCTATATGAAGTGTTGTACAGTTCGTTGTAACGAGAATAGTATAGTGAAGTTTCTTTCAAAGTATAAGTGCATCTAGAAATACTGGTTGTATGAATGGTTCTCATCAGAGATATGTCACATGATTATATCCAAGTTTTTTATATTTGATAAGTTTCTTTAGAATATCGAATTTTGATACCTTATGATTCCATGCCTGTTCCATATTTGGAAATTCTATACAATACGTACATTTTTGATTACATGTCCATCAAACATAAGTCTCAAGTCTTTTATATTGCATTTTATTATTTTAAAATAATAAGTTTTAGAATTTCAGCTGTTTTGATCGCTGTTAAATCGAGTGAAAAACATCGGATAATCTCTCTTGTTTTATGTGTACAATATAGGCAGGTTGTGTAGAAAAATTACTTCGTAAAATATCACAAGTTAGGGATATTATAGACAAACAAGATTTT